>CAMZFU010000008.1 GCA_947306185.1 uncultured Pseudomonadota bacterium
GTCGCGCTGCCTTGTGCCAACTTGTTTGAAGTGTTTTCTTTCGTTGACCAACCTTGAACAACTGGATATGTTACAGTGCCATCCTTATCTACTTTGATAGATCCGTTGGCAGCGGTGCTTGCACCAGCTGACCCATCTGAGTTAGTAACTGTAGTTACTGTATCGGTAAGTTTAGCTGTTGAAGGAACGTCTTTGCCTAACGTATATGTCATAGCTGCTGTTGTACCATCAGATTTTATGTAAACACCCTTCGTAGCACTGCCTACCGCACCACTATGTGTTACTTTGTTTGATGATGTAATACCACTTGCCAAAGCCGCTTTTTCTTCAGTAGTCATATCACGGAATTTTCCACCCGTGGTACCAATTTGTAAATCTGCCGTTGACTTTGCTTGGTATGTCTCATTCGATGCCGCAGTTGCGCTTGTAATTGCTTCTTTAACCGCATATGCTGTCGGAATGTTTGTCGCACCTGTCGCACTTGAACTCGCAAGACCTGTAATATTTGCGCCTGCCGTCGTAATATTACGTGTGCCTGCGGCTTGGCCACTTTGGGCGGGGGTTATAACAACTTTGTTCGTTGTAGAAGCGGGAATTCTGGTGTCAACATAGCGTTTACTTGTAACGGTTGCATCACCAGACGGAGTCGTATCAGCAAACAATACCTGTGGTGCTGCGATCATCAATGCAAAAATTGATAATACCTTGAAATTCCGTGAAAAATACATAATGTGTCCCCTTTGTCCCTTTGAATTTTATCCCCTTCAAAGCGAATCATAACACATTTCAGCGAATCGTGTAAACAACTTTTTTTGGCTGATGTGTTATGCTTCCCTCTGACGTGATTGTACCAAAATAGCGATTCGCTGATAAAGATGTAAAATAACAAAAAAATAAAAAAATAAAAAAAACAAGTTGACTTTTTTTTACAAATTGATTATGCAATCAAAAAATAACTTCACTCAAGCCAAATTTCAGCAAAACTGGTTGGGGGAGTCATGCTTGGAATACCCGTAGAAATTGGAACCTTGATATAACTACGTGCGACATTTACTTGTGATGGGTCATCTGTATCCACCGTAACAGAATTAACTACATATCCACCAGTTCCGTTATCGGCTGTTACGACATTTGCATCAATATTTGCACTGATGGTCTTGCCGTCATTGCCAATCGAAATATTATTGCCCGGAATCAGAGTATCTTGTTTTTTGTCTAATCCGTTGTCAACGTAACGTTTACTGGTAACCGTAGTGTCACCTGTTGAGTTCAAACCTGCCGCAAACGACATCTGCGAGTTTGTGATTATCAACACGAAGATCGACAAAATCTTGAAAAAACGTAGACAATGCATAATATTACCTTTCCTGACCAAATTTATAGCTCATAACTCTACTGATACGCTACCCTCCTTGCTAGTTGATTGTAGCATAAATTTAAAGTGTCAAAAAGGTGCGAAATAGTAAAAAAAACAAAAATTATCAAAATTTTGTGTTGACTTTTTTGAAAAGATTAAATTTTTATAGCAGAAAAATCGTCATTCAAACCAAACTTCGACAAATCCAGTTGGGGTATTTACACTTGGGGCGCCGGCCGAGACCGGGACCCTGACATAACTGCGTGCGATATTTATTTGCGAGGCGTCATTAGGATCCACCGTAATAGAATTAACAACATACCCATCAGTTCCGTCGTTTGAGGTCACAATATTTGCTTCAATGGTTATAGGGGTCGTTGTACCATTCTTGGTAACATCAATTGTACCAGGGGCCTCACCAGTTGTAATATCAGAAATGAACTTATCATCAACGTACCGTTTACTGGTAACAGTATAATCTGCATATGCAAAGCACGGTACAAATACAAGCACACCCGTAAAATATGCGAATCGTTTTAATTTCATTCTCTAACTCCAGCTCTCTACGAGCATTGTATCATACAAATAGTAGGTTGTAAAGTTTGGCACACATAATTTTTTTTTGTATTTTTTTGTTGATAAAAAATAAATTTTTTCATTGCAATATAGAAAAAATTTGTGAAAAATATGCCCGCAAAATCTAACATAAGGAGACACCATGAGCAATAAATGGGTTTATACTTTCGGTAATGGTATGGCCGAAGGTCGCGCAGATATGCGCAATTTGCTTGGTGGCAAGGGCGCAAACTTGGCCGAAATGAATTTGGTCGGATTGCCGGTGCCGGCGGGCTTTACAGTTACAACAGAAGTTTGTACATATTATTATGACAATAATCAGACATATCCATCTGATTTAATGGACCAGGTCAAAGATGGTATCGCACATATTGAAAAGATTATGGGCAAAAAGTTTGCCGATATGGATAACCCATTGTTGGTGTCTGTGCGTTCTGGGGCGCGTGTTTCAATGCCTGGTATGATGGATACGGTTTTGAATTTGGGACTTAACGATGAAACGGTCAAAGCGTTGGCAAAAAAATCTGGCGACGAACGTTTCGCATATGATTCTTATCGCCGTTTCATTATGATGTTCAGTGATGTTGTGTTGGGGGCAGATATCGACCTGTTCGAACACACCTTGGAACATATGAAAGAAGAAAAAGGTTATAAAGTTGATACAGAACTGACAGCCGATGATTTGAAAGATTTGGTTGAAAAGTTCAAAGAAATTGGTGTTAAGATTGGTAAGGTTTTCCCGCAAGATCCATGGGAACAGTTGAAATTGGGTATCGGCGCGGTGTTTGGTTCATGGATGAGCAAGAAAGCCATCACATATCGTAAATTGAACAATATCCCAGGTGATTGGGGAACCGCAGTGAATGTTCAGGCAATGGTGTTCGGTAATTCTGGTACAGACAGTGCAACCGGCGTATGTTTCAGCCGTGACCCGGCCACCGGTGAAAACAGATACTATGGCGAATATTTAATCAACGCCCAAGGTGAAGACGTTGTTGCGGGTATTCGTACCCCACAACCAATGAGCAAAGATGATTCCGGACGTACTTCATTAGAAGAGGCGATGCCAGATGTTTATAAAGAACTTTGCGATGTTCGTGAAAAATTGGAAAAGCATTACAAAGATATGCAAGATATGGAATTCACAATTGAACATGGCAAATTGTGGATGTTACAGTGCCGTAATGGTAAACGTACGGCGGCCGCGGCGGTTCGTATGGCGGTTGAAATGGTTAACGAAGGTTTGTTGACCAAGGAAGAAGCAATCTTGCGCGTTGGTGCCGATCAATTGAATCATTTGTTGCACCCAATGTTGGACCCAAAGGCCGAAAGAAAAGTTATCGCAACTGGGCTTCCGGCATCCCCAGGTGCCGCGGTCGGTCAGGCTGTGTTCAGTGCCGAAGATGCGGAAAAATGGGCGGCCGAAGGCAAGAAAGTCATGTTGTTGCGTGTTGAAACATCACCCGAAGATATTTCTGGTATGCACGCGGCCCAAGGTGTTATCACGGCACGTGGTGGTATGACATCACACGCGGCGGTGGTTGCACGTGGTATGGGAACACCATGCGTGTCTGGGTCCCCAGATATCAAGATTGATTATGAATCAAAAACAATGAAAACAACGTCTGGTGTGGTTATCCACGAAGGTGATTGGGTTTCTATCGATGGTGCCAAGGGACAAATTATCGAAGGCGCGGTTCCAACAGTATCTGTGGAATTGACCGGTAATTTCGGAACATTGATGAAATGGGTTGATGAAATCAAAACATTAAAGGTTAAGGCAAATGCCGAAACACCAAAAGATGCGAAACAAGCGCGTGACTTTGGTGCCGAAGGTATCGGTTTGGCGCGTACCGAACACATGTTCTTTGACCCGGCACGTATCCAAGATATGCGCGAAATGATTTTGGCCGAAGATGAGGATGGTCGTCGTGCTGCCTTGGCAAAATTGTTGCCATATCAAAAGGCCGACTTTGTCGAATTGTTCAAGATTATGGATGGTCTGCCGGTTACAATCCGTTTGATTGACCCACCATTACATGAATTCTTGCCACATACCGAAGCAGATATGGCAGAATTGGCCGAACATATTGGCAAACCAGTGGAATTTGTTAAGGCACGTGCCGAAGCATTACACGAACAGAACCCAATGTTGGGACATCGTGGTTGCAGACTTGCCATTACATATCCAGAAATTTGCGAAATGCAAACACGCGCGATATTGTCCGCGGCATTGGAATGCAAAAAAGCGGGTGTTTCCGTTCATCCGGAAATTGAAGTTCCACTTGTCGGTTCCAAAAAGGAAGTTGACATTGTTAAAACTGTTATCGATGCAACCGCAAATGCATTGTTCGCAGAAACCGGTGAAAGTATCGAATACACGGTTGGTTCAATGATTGAATTGCCACGTGCGGCGGTTTTGGCAAATGAAATCGCAGAAAGTTGTGAATTCTTTGAATTCGGAACAAACGATTTGACACAAACGACATTGGGTATGTCACGTGACGATACCGGTAAAATCTTGGATGAATACCGTGCACGTGGCGTTTATGTCGCGGACCCATTTGCATCAGTTGACCAATTGGGTGTTGGGTTGTTGATTAAAGACGCGGTCCAAAAAGCACGTGCAACCAAGGGTGATAAAATCCATCTTGGGGTATGTGGTGAACACGGTGGTGATCCAGAATCTATCGAATTCTTCCATAAATGTGGATTTGATTCTGTGTCTTGCAGTCCGTTCCGTGTGCCAATCGCACGTCTTGCCGCAGCACAGGCAGCGGTTAAGTTCCCGCGCAAGAACTAATAAAAACGCCCTTCGGGGCGTTTTTGTTTGATCAAATAAAACATTGACAGGTTAAAAACAACAAACTATGATTCAATTGTAAAAACAAAAGGGGAAAATATGAAAAAAATCTTCACACTTGGTTTAATACTTGCAACCACAACTATTTCTTGTGCAAATGCGGGTTTCTGGGAAAAATTGGGATTTGGTAAAAAATCTGAACCGGCGACATTAGAAGAAGCATGCAACAAAGATGATTTGACAGCAATTTGCCCAGAAATGTTGGTTGGGTCACAAACAATGATGGGGTGTTTGACTGAAAATATTACTTCTTTGTCCAAGAAATGTGCAAAATACGTCAAGAATTATGTAAAAGACCACAAAGACGAAGTTGTTGATAGCGCAACCGAAGCGGTAAAAACTGCGAAAGAAGATGTTAAGACGATAAAAGAAGAAACCAAAACAACGGTTCAAGAAGTTAAAGATAGCGCGAAACAAGTGGGTCAGGACTTTAAGGCAACAGGCCAAGAATTGAAAGAAACTGGCAAATCTATTAAAGAAATGTTTTAATTAAAAAGTCATAAAAAATTACCCGCCATGTGGCGGGTTTTCTTGTTTACATATTTGGCAAAAGATGATATAATAAACAAGAAAGGTGATGTGAATTATGCTTAATTCACATCTGGAAAGTATCTGAAATCGGGGGTTTTGAGCTACGCAGGAGAGTATATATGAATAGTCGTTCCACAGGAGATTTTTATAAAAATGCACTTGGTGCTGTGCTTTTGCTTGCATGTGCATTTTTTGTATGTTCAACATTTTTATCTATGCGCGCTGTGTTCGCAGATCCGATTGCACCGGCAATGATAAATGATGCCGCAAAGCAGGCATCTGGTCGTACATCTGGTCGTGCAAGCCCACGTGACAAGGGGGCGGCGGCACGTCCAACAACAAATAGTGTTGCAAATCCAACCGCATCACGTGGTGTTGCATCGCGTAATGTTGCGGCACGCACGGATGAAAATAAAAACATATCCACACGTGGGGTTGTTGCAAGAACCGCGACACGTCAAACATCTGCGCGTTCTGTGGCACCGCGTGCGGTAAAAACACGAACGGTTCGGGCACGTACAGGCACAACGACACAACGCGTCGGTGTTACGGGGGATGTTATTCGCGGTGCCAAAGGAACCAGCAGTACATACACATACTTGTCAAATAAATTATACACAGGAAACTATTCTAATATCATAGATTCTACAACGGGGCTTATATCTGCAGATGCGTACAGTACATGTTTGGAATCATATTACACATGTATGGATGAAATCTGCACGGCACGTAGCGAAGCACAACGTCGTTGTGCGTGTGCCGGTCGTGTTAAGGCATTTGCCGAAGCAGAATCTGCATTGGAATCAGCAAACGAGGAACTTATTAAAATTTCTGGCGAATTGGCATTGCTGATTGCTAACAAGGGTAAAGAAGTTAGTGCGGCATTTTCGCTTACCGAGGCAGAAAAAGTTATGAATTGTGCGTCATGGCGCGAAGCCAGTCATAATGGTACGGCCAGTGAAAGTGAATTTGGTTCTTGGTGTGCGGATCATGGATTGTATAAAACAAGTGACTGTTCGCGTACACAATCGCCGGCATATTGTTCGTCATCAAATAATAACGGCCTGTTTGATATCAAAGATTTAGATGGTGCGGGGTCTGATATTTTGGCATCGCTTGCATCATGGGCGGACGAGGTTAAATCAAATACTGATACCATATTAAAGACAGATGAAGATTCATTGGTGTCGGCATTTACAACGATAACCAACGCGGTTAGTGGTATTACCGGTTCTGCAATCGCGTTATCTACGGACGAAGTCCAAGATACGTTGGCGGAAACATGGGGTTATGATTTGTTCCGCTATGCACATAATAATGTATGCGCACGCGTTTTGGATTCTTGCTTTAATGGTATATATGAAGGTTGTGGTACACCGCCATCCGGTGGGCGTTGCGCAAATGGTGCAAGTTCTTCGTGTCCATTTAATTACAACAGCAAGGTAACAATTTCATCTTCGGGTGATGTCACATTAAATGAACGTAGTAACAACAGTACAAACGCAACAGCATCATGCTTTGGTTATACATCATCTTCGGGTGACCCGTATGCGGCGTTACGTGGACCGGTTGCCGATGCACGTCGCAGTGTTATGCAGAAATACTTGTTGGATGCAAATGCAGATTGTGACCTGTATGGTGAACAATTAAAGACAACGGCACAAAAGATTGCATATCAAAAGGTTGCCGCGCAACAGGCATTGCAACAGAAACGTTTGGAATTCTATAATGAAGAACAAGAACAGATACTGTCTGATGCGGTTGCGGCCGGTACCAACTTTAATGAATGTATCAGCGAACTTTGGGATTGTTATGAAACCCAGGCGACATCACATACAGATTGGACAACGGCACGTATCAAAACATACTGTGCACAAATTGCCAACGTTCCGCATTGCTATCAAGATATGATTTGCAACCCATCGGTGGCGCAGTTCAAGGCGATAATCGATGTTGAAGATAAGCAATGTACGTGGCACTCAAGTGATTATACGATAAATAATTGCCGTAATGTTGTGACATTGAATGAAATATTAAGCGACCGTGGTACTGGAACCACCCCTGCAAGTACGATACCTGCAAATAATGCCACCGGCGATTCTGCGGCGTTACGTGAAAAGTGTCTGCGTGATGCGTTGGATTGTCCAGGCGAAGGGTGTATTAGAACTTGGACCAAGTAGTTTGTATAAAGAAAAAATTGAAAACCGAACCTTTTGGTTCGGTTTTTTGTTATCCTAAAAAAACAAAATGTATAAAATTTTATGCGAAACACTTGACTTTTGGTATAAAAACGATATTATTTGCATAAACTTTTAGACAGAAGTTAAAAAATAAACCATAAAAGGACAAAAATATGAGTGACTTTGCAATCTTTCAGACCGGTGGCAAGCAATACCGTGTTAAAACCGGTGATGTTATCAAGGTTGAAAAACTGGATGCAACAGGCGATGTCACATTTGACCATGTTCTGATGCTTGGTGATCGTGTTGGTACACCAACTGTTGAAGGTGCATCGGTTGTGGCAACTGTTGTTGAACAAAAACGTGATGATAAAGTACTGGTATTCAAGAAAAAACGTCGTCAAAACTATCGTCGTACGCGTGGACATCGCCAGTTTATCACTGTGTTGAAAATCAAGGAAATCAAGGGTTAATTTCTGGCATCCCAGAATTAAAATCTGAAATCAAAGGAGTTTAATTATGGCACATAAGAAAGGTGCGGGCAGCAGTTCGAACGGACGCGATTCAGCGGGACGCAGACTTGGTGTTAAAAAATCTGGTGGTGCACGTGTTATCCCAGGTAATATCATCATCCGTCAGCGCGGTACAGCCGTCCATCCGGGTGAAAATGTTGGTATGGGCAAAGATCATACTTTGTTCGCCAAGGTCACGGGGACTGTTAAGTTTAAACGTGGGTTCCGCGACCGTAAAACGGTTTCGGTTGTCCCAGATACGGAAGACAAATAAAAAAAAGAACCGCCGTTTGGCGGTTCTTTTATGTACATTTTTATCTTTTTTAATGCCCCTTATTATGATATAATTGTATGAGAGCATGAAGGGGTTTATAACAGGATTTTTGGTTGCATTGTATGCGCTGCCTGCGGTTTCTGTGGGCGGTGTATCGCGCATTATTCCCGGTACAGATAAAATAACGGCGGAAACATCGGAACGCATGGAACGTTCTAGTTCTGAACGCGGTGCTGCGTCCACAACACGTGTTGCTGGTGCAACGCGTACCACTGCGGAAACATCACACGATGATAATTCATCGCGGACCGCTGTATCACGTATAGTTCGTGCAATTTCACCGACAACAACGTCTGATGCATCATCTACGCGCAGTGTTACACCAACACGTACTGTGAACCGTGCAGCATCTGTGTCGCGTTCATTAGAATCATCTGATACGGCACGCAGTAAATTAGAGGCAGCAGTTCGTACCGTTGGTCGTTCTTCTCGGACCGAGTCGGCAAGTATCAATTCTAATCCGGCGGTTCGTCGTGCGGGGCTAACCTTGCGTCCATCAACGGCAGAGGTTGGTGGCCGTGCCATTTTGGCATCGGGTGAACAAACCGGTTCTAATATATCTTCGGAAATTCGTAATCTGCAAACGCGTATGGCGGTTGGTAAGAAAAAGGAAGATACCAAATTAGACCCCGTGGCAATTGCAGAAGCCAAAGAACGTCTTGAACAAACGGCGGCACTTAACAAATCGTGCCAAGAACAATATAACGATTGTATGGATCAATTCTGTGCGGTAATCGATACAAATCAAAAGCGTTGTTCTTGTTCATCAAACCTTGCAAAATATTCCAAGGTTGAAAAAGCCGTTAAAGATGCAAATACTCAATTGAATGAAGTTGCCCAGAATATTCGCTATGTAGGATTATCTGCGGATGAGATATCGGCCATTATGTCCGCAACCGAGGCAGAAGAGGCCATGACTGGTGTAACCGATACAACCGAAAATCGCAGTTTGCTTGCAGATATTGAAAAGATGATAAAAGATCCGACATCATCGTATTCTTCGTCATCTACTTTGGGGACTGATTCATATGGTTTAATCGATATAGATATGGATTTTTCATCAGACAGCACCGCCGATTTGTTCAGTTTGGATTTCTTGTCAGGCGGTAATAGCAGTTTTTCTAATCTGCGTGGTGCGGACTTGTACGCGGCGGCCAAAAAGCGTTGCAACACGGTTATCACGCAATGCAAAGAAGTTGGCGCAACATCGCAACAAATAACAGGTAATTATGATTTGGCCATTGATAAAGATTGTATTGCGTATGAAGCGGGTCTTAATAAAATGAATGAAACATTGGTTTCAAATGTGCGCAGTGCAACGCGTATGCTGCAAAAGGCACGTTTGGCGGTGTTACAAAATCAAAATTCTTACGATGCACGTGGGTGCGTTAGTGCGTTGGAAAAATGTATGACGGACGATATGGTATGTGGTGAAGAATATACGAAATGTCTTGACCCAACCAAGATGTATATTGATGAAAATGGCAATGTTGTATTAGGTAAAAACATAAATACAATTCAGAACTTTATGACAGATTATAATAATGCAAGTATAAATTCGTCATTTTTGGCTGGTGCATATGGTACGTCTATAAATGGAGATAGTTGCGGCAGTGATGGTAAATGCGTCGTTAAATATCTGTTGTCTAAAATAGGAACCAAGCAAAAGTCCACCGATGAGGGTTTATGCCGTCCGGTGTTGGATAAATGCCGTGCATATACCTATGATTCAAACGGCAACTATATGGCATATAATGATATTGTTATAAATTATATCCAACGTGCGATGGTAAATATCAAGGCCGCACAATACAAGATTGTTTCTGATTATGCATCAACGTGCCTTACCGATATTGCAACATGTTACAATGACCAGGTTTCACAATTAACTTCGTGGTCTGCAACTGCCGCCGCATCAAGTGTTTATAATATTATGAAAGGCGCGTGTCGCAATGTTGCATTGACGTGTGGATACGCGGTGTTTTCTGCCGATACATCAAGTTGCCCAACAGGCAATCCGGATAAGTGTATAGAAAGTATTTCTGAAATATTCTATCAATCATTGTTATGTCCGGATAATTCGATATATATGATGTCACATTCGAATACGATATCAGTGAATAATACCTATGCAGGATGGGTCAATACAATGTGTAAATGTAAAGACGATTTTGTAACGTTTAATGGCGCATGCTTGCCATTGTGCGATAATGGCGGTCAATACCTTGCAAACGGTATATGTGGTTCGGCCCAGGTATGTGACGAAGGTAAATGGTGGTTCAAGAATCAGTGTCGTTCATGTCCGGCACATTCAACTGCGATGGAAAATGGGGTTGGAGGTGATGTGCTTGGTGGGCATTGCATGTGCGATAATTCTGATGCATCAAATCCGTATTTGCCAAGTTCAAATGGGTTATATTGTCGCAAATGTCCATCTAATTCTACATATTCCAATGGAACATGTGAGTGTAATAATGAAAATTATACATATTTCCCGTCAAACAATTGCTGTGGCACAAGTGCCAATGCGACCAGTTGTGTTGTGCAACAAGAAGAGACAATGGTGGTTACTCCTGGTGGCGGTGGCGCGGCCCTTGATTAAGACGTTTTGGTGCAAATATTAATATACATCTTATTTGTGGCATTCATAATCCTAGATTTATTTCTGGCATTGCGGGTTATTGAATATATCTATTGTGCTTTCTTGCATAAACAACCGCCGATGGTGGCAAGTAATAATAAACTGCGTGCCATTGTCGCAAACCAGATAAATAAATATTATCCAAATGCAAAACGTATATGCGAAATTGGGTCCGGTTTTGGGGGAATGGCGCGTTATGTTGCACGGCATACCAATGCAAGGGTTGTTGGTGTTGAAAATATGCCTTTTTCTGCGTTTGTATCAAGGTTTTTGGATGTATTTAGTAAATCATCAACCGTATGGGGCGATGCGTTTGAATACCTGCGTAATACGCGTGAGCCGTTTGATATAGGTATTGCGTACCTGGGACCCAAATTGACCCCAATGTTGAAAGATTACGGTGACAAAATAAGGGTTCTTATATCATTGGATTTCCAAATACCAAATATGAAACCCATACGGACAATTGATTTGGGTTACGGTAATACCGTTTATCACGGCAAAAAGTATCCGCATAAAGTTTTCATATATGAATTCTGATTATTCACCAAGTTTTTCCATAAATTCTTGGTGTATTTTTTCTTCTTCGGGTGATATTGGAAACTGTCTGTATGGAAAATCCGCACCAATTTTTGGGTGCGCCAAAAATGCCGCGTGCTGTTTTGCAACAATATCAGATATTTCTGGGGCCGGTTCTGTGTTTTCTAATTCCAAATAAACCTTGGCCAATATTTCAGAGTCGATTAATGCCCCGTGTGCATCGGCACGTGTCGCCAACGAAATACCATAAAATTTCGCCAAGGCATCTAATGTATATGTTTTTAGATTGAATACACGATTACGTGCGATAATAAGTGTATCTTGCTGTTGCGATTTTGGAATCTGGGGCAGCCCCAACATTTCAAATTCGTGATTAAGAAATGGAAAGTCAAATTCAAAACCATTATGTGCAACGATTATTGAATCGCCAACATATTCCAAGAATTTTGGTGCGATAACGGACATTTTTGGTTTGTCATCCAAAAACGCATTGGATATTTTGTGAACCATATATGTTTCTTGGGGAATAATTTTTCCTTCGGGGTTTATATATTCATGAAAATTATTACCGGTTAATTTCCCATCTATTATTTCAACAGCACCGATTTCAATGCATCGGTCGCCACGCATATACTCAAATCCGGTTGTTTCAATATCAAAACAAATTACTCTTGCCATAATGCCACCGTCGTTTTATGCTGTTTATCAGAAAATTTTATGGTATTATAATAAAATGATGAGTCCAATGCTACAAAATCTTAACCCAGAACAGAAAAAAGCCGTTGAAACAACTGAAGGACCGGTTTTGGTGCTGTCTGGTGCGGGGACCGGGAAAACAACCGTTCTGGTGGCACGTTTGGTGCATATTTTGGCAAATCATTTGGCCGCCCCATGGCAGGTTTTATCATTGACCTTTACAAACAAGGCCGCCAATGAAATGAAGAACCGTATCGCAGATAAATTATCTGACGATATATCCGTGCGTGATTTATGGTGTGGAACTTTCCATGCGGTGTGCCTGAGAATTCTTAGGGCGAATGCCATTCGGGCCGGATTAAAACAAGATTTTATTATTTTTGGTGAAGAAGATCAAAAGGCGGTATTGAAAAATGTGTTTGCGGCAATGGGTGCAGATTCCAAAGAATATGACGCCGGTGAATGGGTTGAAAAGATTTCAAGAATCAAAGACAGGGGGCGTGTAGAAAACATAGACGTCGGTCCGCGTACGCAAAAAATACTGGATGATTATAATGCGGAATTACGTCGACAATCAGCGTTGGATTTCGGTGATATAATTTTGATGGTATTGGATTTATTTGCAAAAGCACCAGATGTTTTGGAAAAATATCAAAATAAATTTAAATATATTATGGTCGATGAATTCCAAGATACCAATAATGCGCAAATGCAATTTATAAAAACACTAACGCAGGGATGTGAAAGTCCAAATATATGCTGTGTCGGTGATGATGATCAATCGATATATTCGTGGCGTGGCGCAGAAATTAAAAACATATTAGATTTCGATAAAACATTTCCAGGCGCACAAATTATTCGTCTTGAAACGAATTATCGCAGCACGGGAAATATACTGGGGGCGGCCAATTCATTAATACGTCATAACGATGGACGTTTGGGCAAAGATTTACACCCATCAGATGATAAATCCGTAGGTGAACCAGTTTATGTTTTAACCGTGCCATCAAATTTTGATGAAGCGAAATTGATTTCTAATACGATTTTGCGATATGCAAATGGTCGGTATTCAGATTATGCCATCCTTATTCGTACGGGCAGTTTGTCCCGTGGTTTTGAAGAAGAATTTGCGGCTGCGCGTATACCATATCGACTTATTGGTGCAACAAAGTTTTATGACCGTATGGAAATACGCGATGTAATTGCATATCTGCGTGTGTTGGTGCATCACGAAGATGACATTTCTTTTGCACGTGTTCTGTTGCGGCCGCGTCGTGGTTTTGGACCAACCGCAATTACAAAAATGCGTGCCAATGGTGTTAGTTTGTTTGATGGTATGGCCAAAGCATTATTTAGTGGTAAGCAAGGTGCCACCGCAAAAGAATTTTTGTCGTTTTTCAATTTTGATTGGCAATCTATGTCGCCATCAGATGCAGCGCAAAAATTGTTGGATGATGCGGGCTATATTAAATTTTGGCAGGAATCTAAAGATACCGAAGCCGAAGAAAGAATATCAAATGTGCGTGAACTGATTAAAAATGTTGTTGCTAATTATGATACAATCCCCGAATTTTTGGAACATGCGGCGTTGATGACAACGGACGATAACGATATTGAAATTGGTGCGGATAATCAGGCGGTAAATATAATGACTATTCATGCCGCCAAAGGGTTGGAATTTGAAACAGTATTTTTACCCGCTTGGGAAGAAAACATATTTCCAAATGAAAAATCTATCAAAGAAGGTGGCATCGAAGAAGAACGGCGTTTGGCATATGTTGCATTAACACGTGCGCGTCGTCGTGCGATAATTACTAATACTATGTCGCGTGTAATGTTTGGGGCGCGTCAATATTATCCGGCATCACGTTTCATTGGGGAAATGGATGTGCGATATCTTGATTTCGGTGGACGTGCACAGAGTTATGAAAGAAAAACCACACAATATAATAAAACAGAGAAAACCAAAAGCCCAGGCTTGATTGGAAAATTGGTTTCTCATAACGAATTAGGGCGGGGCGTTGTTATCGAAGAACATGATGATATATTGACGGTTGCATTTAATCGCGCCGGTATTAAAAAAGTTGTTCGTAATTTTATAACGATAATAGATTAGATTTATTTCTTTGCGGCCTTGATAAGTTCTTCTATTTTCTTTTTGGTGCTGTTATAAAGAGTTTTCGCGTCTTTTGATAGTTCTGTTCCAAGTGTATATTCAATTCCACCACCAATGATTTTCGCGACTTCATCCGCGTGTGTTGCAACATATGCCACCAATGCACCAATCAACAACATTGTGATTCTGTCGCCATTAAGTGGTGAAGCAATATGTGTTACTGGGTCGATTTGTAATCCATTGGCAAGTAATGCACCACCAATGGCAACAACTATTGCCAATGATATAAAATATATTGATGCATCAACAAATTTTTTAATTTGATTTGATAATGAAAAACTTTCTGGATTAAACAGGCCCAAAAATCCGTTGTATATTTTACCGGCGATACCATCATAATCCGTTTTTGCCAACGTTTCAGAAATAGCGGTGAACGGCAATAATATTACAACCAAGAATAAATCGGCAATAACACCAAATGCTGTAATCGCGAATTTGAATGCCGCATATGTGAACAAGATTACAAATATCAAACCAGTTAAGAATGAAAAAGTACTTATACCCAAACTTGATGCCATAATCTTCCAACCGTATTTAATTGATCCATAATAGAATTCGGACATACGCGTTGGAATGCATATAATATCGGCCGCAAAAGTTGAAAAATCTTTATCAAATACGGCGATGTTTTTCATATGTTCTGCGGCATAGGTATGTATCGCCGCGCATGTATCAGATAATTCGTATCCGCCATTTGCCGCCGCCGCATTTAAAATAAGGTGTGCAATATACGACCCAAGTGCAATAATTGGTCCCATAATCAGCCCAAATAATCGTGGTAATCCGAATCCCAATAATAATAACCATATACCAAGTGTAATACCGCGTTTAATGATGTCTCTAACAGTATCCGGTGTTTTTACCTTGGAACTTGCGAATACTTGTGCTTTGGTCTCTGAAATTAACCTGTATGCTTGGAACATTACCCAAAAACCGTATGCCGCAATAAGGAATATTATTACAAATCGAACCAATGACGCATTCAATATTTCGGCAACATGTGATAATGCCTTTATAAATATAATCCCAAGTTTCGCTTCAATTGGAACACCTGTTTCAATATAGTCGCGTTCAGAATTTGATTGGAATGTTTCTATATCAGATTTCATATTGCCAACCAATACTTCGCGATTATGTTCAGTGGCCCACGCACCATAATCACCGACATCGGCAAAACCCGTCAGGTTACTGCCAACGTCGGCGGAACAGTTTGGTACAAAAATACCAACGACACAAATGGCCATAATGATTAACGATAAAAATCTTTTTATCCTAGTCCACATTTTCTTTTATATATTTTTCCAACCAATCTTTTGGTTTGTTCCATGCTAGTTTACCAAACTTTTTCATTTCACCACCAAAATTATCAATCCCGCTTTCTTCTTTATCGTCCGTTTTTCTGAACGGATAAAACGCCGGTGCCGCCGCAACAAGTTTATCTATCTTGGGGCTAAGCACATACATATACAAGAAGAATAACCCAAACATTAATACTAAAAAGTCCCAACCGTTATGCAAAAAATCAAAAGCTTGTGAATCCGCATTTGCTTTTTCCCTATTGAAACATTCGCGGAACATATCTTTATCTATTTCGCCATTTTTAATAGACGACTTTTCGCATGTTGCAAATACATTATGAACCGTCACACTTTGTTCTGTATTTTGGGTGGTTTTCAACAGCGGTGGAAATATACCCGCGCCTGGGAACACATCACGGCCAGCAAAAGATATAATCGCATACACAATTACAACTTTTAATGAAATTGCGATTACTTTTACTGCGGCATCAATTAGCATTTTTAATGCGCCTTTGACGGCTTCGCCGGCAATTTTCCATGTCTTTTCAAATGCGGTCGCTGCGGCAAAGAAAGGTAAAAAGATTACCAAGAATATCAACCTGAATATAACTGATAATATTTGAAAGAATAAATCAAACCCAATAACAACAAACATTATAACAGTTAATATCCCCGCAATCCACGTTAATATGCCGCCGCCCAAACCCATCCACGCAAAATTCATCAACGAAAAACCACCCGCCGCACCAGCAAGCATAACCGTGTTTACATTTCCAACAATGCACATCAATGAATTAGAAATAGGGGCCATTGGATCTGTTTGTGGCAAAGCCGATGGAATGCATTGAGCATAATCTAAAACACCGGTCGCGGCCATTGACAAGTGTGTGCCAAGATACATAACTGGTTCAATTGTAATTGCAGATAACGCCTTGATTGCATCGATACCACCCATGCCAAATCCACCAATAATTGCACCGACAATCATTATACGTACACCTTGACGCCACACAGGGTCAAACCAGTCTTTGAATTCAAACTTTTTTTCTGCGGTATCTAATTTAGCGGACTCTTTAATAGAATTAAGAAAATATTTTACTGTATGAACAATCATAAATATTCCAAGTCCAAATACCATTAATATCCACAGGTTGTTCAGTATCGCGGTCCAGAATTTTTCTGATGCGCGTCCCAGTACAATGAATAAATCGTTTACATAATTGCACAGAAAACACCCATTCGCTGATGCAATGTTACCATCGGTTGCACCAATTGAATTCAAGAACGTATCCATACTGGTATACGAAAGGGATGCGCCACCAATTGAAGAACTGACATACCAGATGCCGATTCCCAATGCAATCGCACCAAAAGTAAAACGAACAAGATAAGTTAGTAACAGTTTTTTCATTATTTCTTTTTGTCGCCACCTTTACCGTCTTTGCCGTCTTTTGATTTATCACCTTCGTCTTTCTTTTCGCCGCCGTTCACAATTAGACCACCGACTTTTTTAATTCCGTTTGTAACAATACCAACTAAATTTTCTGCATCATTTGCCATTTGTTCACTTAATTTATTTTCTTCTTCTACACCAAATGTATTCAATATCATTTTTGTTACCTGTGGAATTTGCGCATAGATATAATTTAGAACATAAAGTAAAACGCTTATTCCACCAAGTGTTAATGTTGCAAGATTACTTTCCGATAAATCTTCGGCCATAACAGTCCCAGATGTAATTGCATCCATAAGTTCATTTACGCTTGTTCCGGTATCCGAAAAGAATCGTGCAATAATAACAAGTATAACCATATACGTTATAACCGCACTGCCCAATGTGATAATAGAATTTACAACTTTCTTAATTTGGCTGGCACCTAATCCTTTGCCAAGTGAAGACATCCACGCGGGCATATCGCCACCACGAAATGACATCATCATTAATGCGATTGGAAACATAAACGCAAACATTGCCATTGCTATAATTACATCGACAAAATAAAAACAGAAACGCAAGAATAATTTAAAGAATCCATAAAATAAATATAATCCCACAAAGAATATCAATATATGTCGGAATATATCGCCAACACTTAAAATATTTTTCCACGAAAATGCTTCTTCCATAACCGCGATGCCTAATTTCATATAAGATTGAAATAAACTTACGGTTGTTTTCATTATCGATATTATCGTATCGCGTAATTTTGGACGATAAAGCCCCGTGTCTTCCATTTGCGTTGGTTGATAGGTAACGCGTGTGTTTACTGCCTCTGGCACGGTATTTAATATTGCATGACTGTAAACCAACGTTATATCTGCAACGGGTTCAAAAGTGACACGTGTTATGAATCGTGGAAAACCAACACCTATTCCCAATAACGTAAGTGCAAATAATGAATTTATCATTACACGAACAACTGTTTTAAGATAAAACGGATCTGATGAATCCGGCTTTTTGGGGTTAAAGTGTTTCCAAACAGCCCACAAAATAAAGAACAGAAATAATACAAAGAAAATCATAAAACATAGATTGGCAATTTTGCTGTACACGGCACCACCCGCGTTTGATACGACGCGGAATAAATTATCAAATACAGCACAGCCCCAGCATTGCACCGCATTATCAACAAAATTATTCAATATACCGTTCATTACTTAACCAGTTTTATTATTTTTTTTGCCGACTCGTATATTCCTTTTGCTTTATCTACACTTGTCTTGAAATCGCCTTTGGCTTGGTTGTAAAGACCACTCATACCTGGGGCGTATTTTTCCAATTGTTCGCGTGTTTTATCAAAAATCGCGTTCATCAAGAAAAACGTTAATATCGCAGACAGCCATAACAATGAATGCCCACCAAATCCTACGGCATTCATATTTACACTGTTAAGATTTGATGAGGCTGCTCCACCTGCACTGACCAAAAATACAGATGAATCAAATTGGAATAATGCACGGACAATCGCAACATTAACAATCAAAATAAATGTACACGCAATCATTGTTATAATTAGTGCGCGCAGTGCCTTGATAATTTCACTAAACGCGGGCAATACATCAAACCATTTATCACTGGGTTTTGCCACCCAAACAAGAACATTAAATGGGTATAATATCAATGCCATTCCAAAATTAAATATTCCCTGAATAATTAACAAGGCCATAAATATATTGCATCCAACAAATGCGAATATCAATAAAAGCCCGCTAATGATATCCATTATGTTTTGACCACCATGTGGTATTAACGTTAATAGGCCGCGCAATCCACGCGCCACCATATCAAAACCACGTTTAATAACTTTATTATTTGCCGCAGATAAATCTGCAACAGGTTCTGTCATAAAATCACATGCGCGCACATCCAACCAATCACCGGCCAAGACACCCTTTGGACACGATACATCAACGCGGACAACACCATTAAGATTTTGTGATTCTAGAATAGTGTCTGTATAAATCGCACCAAATTCCAAGAACGGATTTACCAACCATTCTGTGACGTATGTTGGTTTTATTTGTAATAAAAATGTTGCCGCAACAATTGCACGCATAGCGGTCTTTAATGCGGTTTGTGCGATGTCCATTCCTTTGATTTTTCCATCCCACATTTCGCCGCCACCTGATAGTCCAAATAGTTCAATCCACCGTTTTGGAAAAAACATTTTGAACGCATACATAAAAATAGATATAGCCAAAAAGCCCCAAATCAACAGGTATATAATACCATCGCCATTGCCAACAAAATATTCATAGCCGCCACGCGCGACCATCATAAATGCATCCAATACACGTGGAACAAAAGGTGCAAGATTCAAACTATCAACAATTTCCCAACGCGCGAACGCGGCACTTGGCGCAAAAAATATTACGCACAATGCCAACGGCAACACCAATCGTCGTGTCCAATTTATAAAATTACGCCACACAAAAAACATATATCCTACATTTTATAATTTGATTTATATCACATATTGTTAAAATTGTGATATAATTAAAAGAAATGAGCAAGTTAAAAAAATTTTTAATTGTGTTTTTATCGTTCTTTCCTTTGACTGCGGGGGCGGCGATACCATGGTTGCTTGCTGGGGCGGCTGTAGCTATTGCGGGATTTTCGGTATATCGCAGTGTTTCACCAGTAAATGTGAACGATGCGTTACAGTTCTTTTCTTCATGTTGGACATGCCAAATGTTTTCTGGGGTTATGGCGACAATGTCAAACATATTACCACGCATATACGAAAACCTGGGCAGGGTGATAGTTCCATTTGGTGTTGCATTAACTGGTATATATTTTATATGGACGATTGCGTATGGTTTTATAAACAAAAAAATCGAAGTAGGTTGGTCGATGGCATCAACTTTTGGAACGCACTTGGTGAAACTTGCAATTATGACGGCATTGTTGTTGGCCCCATTTCCACGTTTAATCACAGATATTATTATTGAACCGGTATTTAATGTTGGTTTATCAATAAATCATCTTGTTGGCGATCCAGACAAATATGCAGAATGCGTTGTTGCAACGTCAATTATGGACGGGAATAACGATAAAGTATCCATTAGAAGTGACGGTTTGGCAACTGGGGCATTCCCTGTAAAAATGCGCAGTGGTTTGGCATGTGAAGTGTCCCAGGTTCATCAACTTACGGGTTTAGGTATGACGGTTGGTTGGACTATGATGAACATGGCATTCAATTACGAATATATGCACAAGATTTTATGGCAAATACCAATTTTTCCGAATATCCCGATATTTTTTGCTGGGTTGTTGGTATTAGTGTTGTTTTTCGTTACACTGTTGCCGGTATTAACATATTTTCTTGAAATATTCGTGATGCTGTCATTAGATTTGGTAATGTTGCCATTAATGTTGTTGTCGTGGGTGTTTGCTGGATGGACTGATGTGTTTCCAAAGGGAGGGCGAACAATTCAGAATATGATAAATGATGTGATTACCGGCACGGTTGGTATTGCCATGATGGGGGTGTTTATTACGTTCGGCATAATGTTTTTGGATGCAATTTTTGGTGATATTGGTGGAATATCTCGAATCGCCACAGCAATTGCCCAAGGCGATTCGAATGGAACGTCAAAAATATTGATGGATGGTCTGATGCTGCGCGATGACAGTTTGATTACGATAATATTGATGGGGGCATTTTTCGCACTATTTATGACATCAATACCGTCGTTGATTAAGACATTATTCAATTTTAGTGTGTCTGATAAGTTCTATAAAACGATGAAAAATGACTTTGATATTGGACGCCAAATCCTTGGAAAATGGTGGGAAAAGATAAAAAAATAAAAAATCAAGTTATTTATTTTTATTGTGCCCCTTTTTTAATGCAACCGAATCTGATATAATTCTTAGCAATGAGTAGTTTTCCGATTCTTTATTGGCCACGCAGTACCAAGTCTGATATCGAATACCAGACCGCACGCAAAGTAATAAATACGGCAATCGGCGAAATGCCAAACGTTATTAGTGGCGATTTAAATGTCGCCGATGTTTTTGCTGCGCACCCGGATGCGGTTATTTATTACCCTGTATTTTATGGCTCTACGGGTTGGTGGGGCGAATTATTGGGCGGAAATGCGGTTGTCACCAATAAATTGATAATTTCCCCAGAATGTCAATTAATGGTTATCGAAGATACCAAACATGCAGGCAATCACAAAAATACCGCAACACATCAGTTGTTCGCCGCAGAAATATATCCAACAAGCGGATTTTTCAAGAAAATGAGTTCTGAAATTGCGGTTGTTTCAGATATGTTGGCGACCGAGGCCGGAACAGTTCTTGCACTGTTTGCGGGCCGTGACAAGAATCGTCTTGTAAATATTTTAGAATCCACTGGAAATTCCTATTTGGGATGTATCGGACATTATTAAAGTACCGAAATTGTATTATTGCCTTGATTTTCCGAAAAAACACTGTATAATTGCGTGGCAAAAATAAAACATAAGGGGTTTTGTGATGAAAAAAGGTATTCATCCAGATTATTATGAAATCAACGTTACACGTACAGACGGCAAAACGGTGAAGATGTATTCTTCGGTCAAAAAAGACTTGGTTTTATCCACGGATAATTTGAATCATTCTGCATGGACGGGTCAACGTTCAAACGCCGGCGAAAAAGGCCGTAGAACCGCAGATTTCAAAAAGAAATTTGCTGGGTTTGATTTCTAAATTTGTATGTAAACTGGGGGGCGTACAATGGATTTGTTGATTAAAGGTTCACCAGAGTTAAATAAAATGTTTATGGCCTTGCAGCGTACCGCAACGGGGCTGCGCCATGATTTTGGTGAAATTGAAAATCTGCAACAGTCCCTGCGTGGTGCGCGTGATTTCGTACATCGTGCCGCAACCCGTATCGAAGAAGAAATATTATCCGATTTATCATTGGTTCGTCCGTCTGCGGGTTTATTGACACCAAATGTGGTGCGTGCCGGCGATGGTCGTGATGAATTTGTTTTGGCATTGTCTGGGGCATCCAATTTTGTTCGTGGAAACCCACGTTTTGCAATATCATTGGCATTGCGGACAATGGACGAAACCAAAATAGCATTGGTTTATTCCCCAATTGATGAATATTTGTATTATGCCGAATCTGGCGCTGGCGCATTTGCGTATTCTGCATTTCATTCGGCACGTATTCGTACATCCAATATCACTGATAAATCAGATATGACGGCCGCATATAACGGAATTGTTGGAAACCCAATGGGTGTGACCGATATCCGCACAACTGGGTGCCCTGCGATGGATTTGGCATGGGTTGCCGCGGGCAAGTTTGATGCGTTTATGTCCACATCTTTGGATTTTGCCGAAATTGCGGCGGGTGATTTGATATTACGCGAAGCCGGTGGCAAAATAGAAATCGGTGCCGATATAATCGCAACAAACGGCAAGGTTAGTGAGTAGTGGTTAGTGATTAGTAAAAACGGCCGCAAATGCGACCGTTTTTCATTTGTATCAAAATCTGCTTATTCTCCGCTATCTTTCGGACTGCATGGCCCGCATCCATTACTTTCATAACACTGACCGACATCGCACAAAACACAACTTTTGAAATCGTTTATATCAGATTTGCGCCAACATTCGGCATCTTGGTCCAAGAATGCTTTGCCACGTGCCATTTGTGTGGGCGATATACTGTATTCTGCGTCCGTGCAACCACTGTTTTCATCAAAGAAAAATTGGCCTTTTTTCGTGCACTTTTCGCATACTCCGTTCGATTTTACGCCCTGCTTGGAAGTTTGTGGACAGGGTACACAGGTTGAAGCCCCTTCGTATTCAAATCCTGCTTCGCCGGCGCAACGAAAATACCAACATTTATTGGTCCCTGATGTATAATACTTTTCATGTGTGCCTTCAACAAATAAATCGGTTTTTGGCGTCACATTTTCACACGGTTTGATGTATGCATCCGTACATTCAAAGGCCTTTTCACAATCGTCGCCGGATGCATTTAATGTGTAACCTGGGGCACATAACACCTTTTTTTGTGCGTCGTTTATATGTGCCCACTTAATCTTATTATAGTATGCCCTAATAAGGACGGGTGCCACCACAATTGAATGTTCGTTTTGGCGTAATACACCCAATACCGCAACGAATGATTCATCAGAATTTTTCCCACCATTTTTATAATCAAACACTTCCGTACTTGTTGTGATTCTATAAGTGCTGCTCTGTTTAACACTGCTATCTGTAATACGGAAACTGCCGTCCGTGGTGTTATTTAGATCCTTGGTATAATTTATATTCTGCTTATCTGGACTGCAATCATATCCCTTGGTGGCACATGTGTTACCACTATACCCATCTTCACATACGACCTGGCACTTATATGTTTTATCGCCTGATGGACGGTTAAAATAATCAATAAATTTACCGGAGTTACTGCCATATGCGGCCTGAACCTGGGTCATGCAGAATCTTCCACCATGTTCATATATTTGTCGTGCAATAATTGGAACAATGCTGCCTTCCTCGTTTGTGCCATAAGTTCCCGCCTTGGTATCATAAAAACCAGCAATTGAAAAGTTGCCACTAATATCTGATGGATAATTCTCCAGCTTAAGGGCTCCTCCTGATGTTATTCCCCATGCCGTTAACACCGCAGTAGAGACTTCCTTTGTTGGTACCTGCAATGTTCTCTTTTCAGCAAAACATGCGGTTGTGGCCATAACTAAGCAAATTGCAATTAAAATCTTTCTCATGAATCTCTCCGTAAAAAAAATCCTTTCACGAAATAGTTTAACAACTTCATATCGGGCTTGCAAATAAAAAGTTTTTATTTATAATGAAATTCATGAAATTGAAAAAAGTTTTGCGCATATTTTTGCATATTATTTTTTGGGGTGTTGTGGCCGCAATTGCCGCGATAGCTACTCTTTTATTGGTGTATGGTGGAAACCTGCCGGATTATCGTCATTTGGCGACATATGCGCCACCGGTTGCAACACGTCTTTATGCATCGGATGGCAGTTTGTTGATTGAATATGCCGAAGAACGGCGTGTGTTCATTGATTTTGATGATATGCCGCCACAATTGATAAATGCGTTTGTGGCCGCTGAAGATCAAAACTTTTGGACACATCCCGGTATTGATGTCCAAGGTATTGTTCGTGCGTCTGTTAATAACCCAATGCACAGTTTGGGTTTCAATACAACATTTACCGGTGCATCAACCATTACCCAACAGGTTGCCAAGAATTTCTTTTTGACTTCTGACCGGACAATGTCGCGTAAAATTAAAGAGGCAATTTTGGCATTGCGTCTTGAACGTGCATTTTCCAAAAAGCATATTATGACATTGTATCTGAACCAAATATTCTTAGGCGCCCGCGCGTATGGTGTGGGATCTGCGGCATTGATGTATTTTAACAAACCTGTATCGCAATTGTCTTTGTCCGAATGCGCATTTTTGGCATCGTTGCCCAAGGCACCAAATGACCGGGCGCGCGCCGAAGAACGTCGTAATTATGTCTTGCGCCGTATGATGGAAGAAAAATATATCACCAAAGAGCAGGCCGATGCCGCATCCGCGGAACCATTGAATATCAACAGTGGTTTTACCGCGCAAATGGAAGACGCGTTTCAATATTTTGCCGAAGATGTACGTCGCCAATTATTAAACGATTTGGGACGTGAAGTTTTGTATAACCAGGGATTGTATATCAAGACAACAATTATTCCAGAATATCAACGGGCCGCATCAAATGCATTGAACAAGGCATTGGATACATATAATGCCGGACGCAGTGATAAATTACAAGGCGCAATCATCGCAATGAATCCACATACTGGGCGCGTACTTGCCATGGCAGGCGGACGTTCGTTTGCGGAAAGTTCTTTCAACCGTGCAACCCAGGCAATGCGCCAAATCGGCAGTACAATTAAACCATTTGTGTACCTTGCAGCATTAGAGCGTGGTATCTCGCCCGAGGCGATAATTTCAGATACCCCAATTGTCGGATGGCGTGAAAATAATATGCAATGGAAACCGGAAAATTATGACAAGAAATTCCTTGGTGATATCCCGTTACGGTTCGCATTAGAAACTTCACGTAATGTGCCAAGTGTTCGTATGGTTGAACAAATTGGTGTTGATGCCGCCGTTGATGTTGCAAAACGTTTTGGGGTTTACCCTGATGATATGAAAAATATGAATTTGTCGCTTGCACTGGGGTCTGGTGAAACAACGCTGGAAAAATTGGTGTTAGGATATTCGGCATTTGTAAATGGTGGGCGGAAAATAACACCAAAATTGGTTGACTATATTGAAGATAGATATGGTAATGTTATTGGTGGTCATAAAACGGAAATTATTGAATGGGCCCCAGAATTGACTCCACCCGAAGAAAAGGCGGAATCTGAACCATTGTCAGACCCACAAAGTTTGTATCAATTGGTATCAATCTTGCAAGGGGTCGTTGACCGTGGTACCGGACGCCAGGCCGCCGTCCCGGGTCATACAATTGCGGGCAAAACCGGAACAACCAACGATGTCAAAGACGTTTGGTTTATCGGATTTTCCAAGAACCTTATTGCCGGGGTATATTTGGGTTATGATACACCAAAACCACTGGGCAAGGGCGCGGGCAGCCATATGGCCGCGCGTGCATTTGCAGATTTTATGAAGGAAGCATTGGCAAACGAAAAGAATCAGCCATTCGCCGTCCCAGATGGTCTGCATTTTGTGCGTGTTAACCGTTCAAATGGGGTTGCCGCAACCGAAGACCCGTCTGGTATGATTATTCAAGAGGCATTTAAAACGGGCCAATCGCCAAACCCATTACGGACGGTTGAACAAGCACAATCTGATGCCGTTGTTGGTGGTATTTTCTAGGCCTAAAATTTTTTCTAAATAACATTTTGCAATTTCAAGTATTGTGGTACAATAACTGTGTAAAAGGAGAAATTATGCTTACAGATTATTTGTTATCACGTGGATATGGATTGTTTTTTGGTGGATGGACCCAATTTGGTGCGGCCTTTGCCACGGCATTTTTGATAATGATTCTGTTTGGTCGCCCGTTTATTCGTGCAATGCATAATTGGCAAAAAAAAGGTCAACCGATTAGTGAAAATGTGCCGGAATCTCATCGACAAAAAGCGGGTACCCCAACAATGGGTGGTATATTGGTCTTAATTGCAATCTTTGTTGGTGCTATTTTGTTTATGCCGATGGACAGTATGTCTGGGTGGATTGCATTATTATCACTGGCGATGTTCGGTTTAATCGGATTTATAGATGATTATAAAAAGGTTACAAGTCAATCAAAAAAGGCGGCAAATGGTTTGTCTCCGGCGTTTCGTTTGGTGGCCGAAGGCGTATTTGTTGTTGTATTGGCATACTTGATAAATAAGACAATGCCGTCATACATCAGTGACTATTCATTGGCATTGCCGTTCGGCATAATATTCTCGCTTGGAATTTGGTATTATGTGTTCGCGTATTTTGTAATCTGTGGTGGTGCAAACGCGACAAATATTACCGATGGTTTGGATGGAATGCTGGCTAAACTTTATATGCCGGTTCTTATCGTATTGGTTGTCGCGTTGTATGGTGCAACACGTATCGGTTTTATGGACACGGTTTTGTTTATGCCTGCAACAAGTGGTTTGTACCCGGTTCTTGGTGCGGCATTTGGTGCGGTACTTGGATTCTTGTGGTTTAATGCAAAACCGGCATCAATATTTATGGGCGATGTTGGTTCATTAGCATTGGGTGGATTTATGGGTACTGTCGCAATGTTGCTTAAATCCGAAGTTATTATGGGAATCGCGGCGGCGATGATGGTCATTATATTGCTGTCTTCGTTTGTGCAAACAATGTTCTTTAAATTAACGCGTATCTTTACGGGCACGGGACGTCGCGTATTTTTGCGTGCGCCATTGCATCATCATTTTGAAGAATTAGGTTGGACTGAAACAAAAATAGTCGACAGATTCTTTGTCATGGCGATTCTATTTGCAGGTCTGGCATTAATGTTACTAAAATTCGCATAGAGAGGGACATATGTTTAAACGGACGGAAGAAAGCATACTTACCAGTTGGTTTTTCGAGGTGGATCGTAAATTACTTTCCATGGTTTTAGTAATGATTGGTATTGGTATGTTGTTCGCCGTTTCCGCGGGCAGTGTTGCCGCCGAACGTATAAATCAACCGTGGTATTTCTTTATATTAAAGGGTATGCCATTTTATATAACTGGACTGATTGTTTTGTTCGGGACAAGTATGTTGAATAAAAAACTTGTACTAAAAATATCATTATTAGATGTCGCGGTTGGGTTGTTGTTATTGGGTGTAACATTTATTGCTCCACATACGATTAAGGGTTCTGCACGTTGGGTTTCTATACACGGAATAAATATATTGCCGGCAGATATTATGAAACCAGGATTTATAATGCTTACCGCGTGGTTTTTGTCCAAAATGCGTGACAAATTCGGTGATAATTTATTCATAGATAAAAATGCGTGGAAATTACATTGGATAAGTTGGTGGTCATATCTGGCTGTATTCGTACCAATGCTTGCCATTATATTTACTCACCCAGATGTCGGAACAAGTTTATTGTACCTTGGGGTGTTGGTGGTAATGCTTGTTATCGCGGGGTTACCGTGGATTGTATTTTGTGTACTTGGCGCGATGGGTGGTGGAATATTGCTGTTGGCATATAAAACAATGTCCCACGTGCACAATCGTATAGATGCAATGTTAACCGGGTCCGGGGATAATTATCAGGTCACCCAATCAGTGCAGGCAATTCAACATGGGGGATTCTTTGGTAAATGGAGTGACGCATTCATAAAACAATCGTTGCCTGATTCCCATACAGATTT
>CAMZFU010000009.1 GCA_947306185.1 uncultured Pseudomonadota bacterium
CAACCCGAACATGACGGTTTTCTGCATTACGAACACCGTCTGCCGTTGGCACCTTTAGATCTTCTTCGCCCGCACTAACCGCAACAATCTGACTTGCCGGGATTCCGTATTCAATAAGCATCTTCTGAACTGCTTCGGCGCGACGTCCCCCAAGCGCATAATTATAACTCTTACTGCCCGATGTGTCGGTATGTCCAACCACAGAAACCTTGATGTTTTTATTCGCCTGGGTTGCTTCAACCAACTTCCTAATTAATTCTTGATATTCTGGTTTAATATTTGATTTATCAAAATCAAAGCGAACCTCAAAAACCTCTTCCATAACGTGTTGTTTTGGTTCTACTGGGATCTGCTGAACCTTGATTACGGTTGTTTCGTCATACTTTTGTGGCTGCTTTTTGGCCAATTTATCCAAACGTGCATTTATTTCCGCCAGTTCTGCCCTCATCGCCATCATCATCTTGATAAATTCTTCACGGGATACCAATTCTTCACCAACAACAGTGATTTCTTCAACTTCATCTTCTTCGCAATCACATTCTTGCGGAACCTCGGCCAAAACCGGCACTGCAACCGTTACATTTGCCGGTCTTTCTTGCACTGTCTGACACGGACACCCCGGTTTCACACTTGTATTTGCACTGTTGGAAACATTGTGACTGTTACTCCCACTGTTATCATTTATCGTCTTGTCACCACCATAAATATTTTGATTAAACACTAATGGCTGAACAGGTTCTGGGTTAATAAGGTGCTCTGGGACATTAACATTATTCACAATTATCACGCCTTCACGTGTCCGATTCGCCCCACGCATTGCAGCCATATTACCCGTTTCAGGATAATAAGCACCAACATTTGTACCTGCAATCGATGCTGGTCGTGTAGTACTTACATACGTTGCACCGTTACCCGCCGGGGCAACAACAGGATTATCAAAATCATTTGACACCATAATTTCACCACTGGTCGTAACAGTTTCCGTGGTCGCACGACGAATCGGGCTGATAATCTTACCACCCGTGCAATCACGCAATGCGGGCAATGTTTTTTCGAAACGTGTCTGACATTCGCGTGCGGTCTTATCTTGTCCTGTGGCCGCCGCAGACAACCAACAATCATATTTCGCCTGCAATTCCGCCGCCATTTCTGGTTTACTTTCAATAGTATCGTTTTGGAATAACGTAATCATATCGTTATATGCAGTATTCAATTCATATGCCAACTCTTGGTCATTTATCTGCCAATTATCCAACGATTCTGGGAAAGGAACCTCGCCCGAGAAAGCAGATACCGCCTTGTTTGCGAACAATTCCCCAACATCAGGAAAACCGCTGGTCCGCGCATTGTATATCGCATAAGAACGATAATTCATTGCTAACTGGTTAAGAAAAGAATCTTTATGTGGTGCAGAATAAACATCCAACCCTTCAATATAGTCAACGGTTGGGGTTGCCACCGTTCCAGAATAATCTGTACTAACCGTGGAATTGGCACAGGCCGCAACCGACAACACAGCCACCGCCGCCAACACACGTGAAATGACGAACCAAGATACATTTGATTGTACTTTCATAGAAAAATCCTTTCTCTAACCCTTTGTTAACGACATTATACGCACTTTGCGAAATTTAGTAAAGCAAAAAATACTGGCTATTTTTATTTGATGAATGCATCAAAACATTATCTATCCAACAATTGGCTGGCGATACCACCAAAACTGCCTACAAGACCGCTTAATCCAGAACTTCCCACGGCCCCAGTCACGGCATCCATCACAGACGCCGTATTGGTCTTTTGTCCCATATTGCCGATAGTATTTGTTATAAATCCACCAAAAGATTCTAAACGTTTCGCCGCCAATTGTGACCCAGAACATTTAGAAGATTTTTCTAACAACGCACTCGCCTGACTTGCTTCGGCCTTGGTATAATCTTGTTCGCTAAAATCAATGGCATTGAATATTTCGTAAATATTAGAAACCGTTTTTTGTTTGCTTTTCGCACATGTATCACCATTCGGGCAATACGTTGCAACCGTTACTTTTGGGAAACCTGCCCAAACCGCTCCACGCGCTTCGGCTTCAGTGTACACCTCATAGCACAAATCTTCGTCATCAAGCGACGATGAAGACAATGAAACGATGTCTTGATAAGAAAGGCCATCACATTCACGAACCCCAAAAGCCCCTGTCACCATGGGATTCGCCGCACCAGCAATTGCCCATTCTTTTACAAGGTTATTAACAAACGTAATTTCTTTTTGTGTTGGTTCACATTCTGCGACTAATTCTTTTTGCTGTTTTGTTAATTGCATAACATTCCCGACCAATCCCATTGCGGTTGGCAATAAACTGCCCCCAACATTTGTAACAGAAGTCGCCTCTTCGCGCTTTGCCACAGAACTTGCCTTTTTCGGGGTAAGGACAGTTGCCGCACCAAACGCAGAAAACACGTCACACAGTGCGCCAATTGCTATACAAACGGCAAAGAATTTTCTCATTCCTACACTCTCTCTTGGGTTAAATTATATCATAAAAAAGCGGTCATAACAAATATAAAAAATTGCTTTTTGATTTATTGTTGGCTAACATACGGATGTATGGTCAAAGATAGACGTAATTTTATAATAATCAGCAAGCATAAACGTTGGCAGCGTTTGTGGCAGTTTTTCTTTACCGGATGGGGGCTTGTGATGGTTGCGGCGTTGGTTGCTGGGGCCCTTTTTACCAAGCAATTATTATGGTCGCCAATATCATCGATAAATATGCACGATGTTATCAGCAATCAATTCAAAATGTCGGGTGCAACATTTACCGGTGTTGATAAAGAAGGCGAACCGTTTCAGATTACGGCGCAAACCGGACGTCAAGAATACGATAATCCTGATGTTATCTTTCTGGACCAGGTTTCTGGGTACACGATAAAACCAAAAAATGGTAAAAAAACAAAAATAATTTTTTCCGCGGCCAAGGGCGAATTTAATCGCGCGAAAAAAACTATTAAACTTATTAAAAATGTTCGTGTAAAATCTGGCAACGAACAAGAAATTCAAACAGAAGAATTGGTGGTGCGAATATGAAGCAATCTGAATTACGGGTTGAACACCTGTCAAAATCTTACGGTAAAAAAATGGTTCTGCGTGACATATCATTGGTCGCACGACAGGGCGAATCGGTTGGATTGCTGGGGCCGAACGGTGCAGGTAAAACAACGGCATTTTATTGCATCACCGGCCAGTTAAATGCAACAGGGGGGCAAATATTTTTGAATTCCCAAGATATCACGCACCTGCCTTTCTATCAAAGGGCGCGTTTGCATATTGGATATTTGCCACAGGAAAACAGTGTATTTCGTGGTCTAACCGTGGAACAAAACATAATGGCAATATTGGAAATTGTCGAACCAAGTGCAAAAAAACGTCAACAAAAATTAGACGCGTTATTGGAAGAATTTTCTATCGCGCACCTGCGGCGCAGTCCGGCAACCGCACTTTCGGGTGGCGAACGTCGTCGTACAGAAATCGCACGTGCATTGGCAAATGACCCGAAATTTATATTGTTGGACGAACCATTTGCCGGGATTGACCCAATCGCCGTTAATGAAATTCGTGGATTGGTATCGCAACTTAAAAACCGTGGTTTGGGCGTGATTATAACCGACCATAATGTCCGGGAAACATTGGGTATTACCGACCGCAGTTATGTTTTGCACGATGGCAAGATTCTAAAACACGGCACCAGCAGCGAAATCATCCGCGACCCAATGGTAAAAAAAGTTTACCTTGGTGAAGATTTTGTGATGTAAGGTAAGATTATGTCAGACAGCAAAACACAACAACAGAACGAGAACCCAAAACAAGACAAAGAACAACCTGCAACCGTTGGTGATTTGTGTTCTTTGGGTATTGTAGCAGCGGTGGTGGCCGGCATTGTAAAAAGTGATTCAACCCCACAACGGCACGGAAGTAATAAGTCCAAAGTTGTGAATGTGGATTCATTGGTGAACGATTCTTTATCAAAAACAATTGAATATCAAAACGCCGAACGCACCACCCGTGATTTGGAAAACCGCCGCACGGGTATATATGAATATTTCAACGAACAATTAAAACAATAAAAAAACGGCCGCATTTTGCGACCGTTTTTACTAATCACTTATCACTAACGACTAACCATTAATAACTATTCTCCGCCAGAATCGGAATAATCTTCCTCTTCTTCTTCATCATCATCAACGGCATTAAGGTCAATTTCCTTTGGTATTCCCAAAATATCTTCAATTTTATCGGATGCGGCATCGACATCCATTTTATGCAACACCGCAAATTCTTGCGCCATACGTTCCAAGGCACGCATATACAAACGACGTGCCGAAAAAGGAACTGTATCCGTTGGACTACGCCTTTGCAGGTCACGTACAACCTCGGCCAATTTCATTGGATCACCAGAATTGATATTTTCTTCGTACTGTGCTGCACGACGTGCCCAAATCATACGCTTTGCACCTGCCTTGCCCTTGGCCGACGCAATTGCTTCGTCCATTTTTTTCGCAGTTGTCAATGGGCGCAACCCCGATATTTCTGCGCGTTCAATTGGAACACGTAATGTCATACGACTTTTCTCAAAATCAATAACCAACATCTTGATTTTTTGGTCGCCAACTACCTGCTCTTCGGTACGGACCAATTTACCGACACCCTGGGTCGGATAGACAACATATTGACCAGTTTTAAAATCTAATTTTTTACTTGGCATCACACTTCTCTTTCTTTGCCATTCTCTCTTATGCGTGCATTATAACACAAAAATATTAAAAAAACAAATCAAACGGACTAAAAAAATGATTAGTCAAAACAGGACCTAAAAACCTAATTCAACCGCGTTCTGAACCTGGTTGCCGTACGACGTGTTGCCGATGAACGCCCCACAACTTCATTTACTGTTTTAATCGCGCAAACCCATTCACCATCTTTAAGTACCGCGTCTTCACCCACCAGACACGTTGGACGTTGTAACTGCCACGTGAAACACCCACTTTTTTGGACAGATTTATACGTTGCGGAATCATTTCCATCACGCGTATACGCACCATATTCCGGGTTCCAAACACCAATCGGTGCGCCCGAACACCATTTACGTTCCCCAAAACATTCTATACAGTGTCCATCGGCATCGCACAACTCAACCGGCGTAGATGTTGTGGCATAACCATGGTTCGCCGAATTGCCACTGCCCATACTTTTACCTGTTTCCAAATCACGGCACCATATCTTTTGACATTCTTTGGTGGTCATACCATCAACCTTGGCATGTTCGACCATAACATATCCCGGTCCACAATCACCCGCGAATGCCGGCGCCACACCTAAGAACATCAACAGATAGATAATTTTTTTCATGTGCCCCTCTCTCAACCTTGTAATTCTATTCTACACATTTTACAATATTTTTGCAAATATGTTTTTTATTGGCCAAGTCCCGCCGGACTAAATCGTCCAACATTATTGAACAGTTCTTCAATTGCATTCAATTCAACCGCCGCCGGTATCTTGGTTTCATCAGAATCAATGGTCACATCTGGCAAATCATCGTCATGCAAAATCTGTGTTTTTGTAACGCGCCCCCCCTTGACCCAGGCCAGCAATACGGTTTTGTTATCATAGGTCAATGGAAAAGGCCCATGGTAGTTTTCATCTGTGCCATAATAAATCCAAACCTCGTCACCATAAATAGTTTTCACCTGTGGCGACCCGAGTAAATCTTGCAATTGATTTGTGGTTTTAACAGTCGCGACCTGCGTATCCAAATCGTTTGGGAAAACGTATCCGCGATGTTTGGTCTGGAAAGTACAGCCCACCAATAACACACAAAATAAAGCAAGAATCGTTCTTTTCATTGGATTTATCCTTCGCCGTTTTCTTTCGTTGCCTGCATCATCGCAAAATGTGCAATGTATTTCTTTAATTGCGTCTTGTATTGATTGTTTTCCTTGGCATATTCAACCAATTTATCAAAATTTGGATTCGATGCACGTGCCGCTGCGAAACGAGTTTCGGTTTTAAGAAAATCTTCCAACGGACTAAGTGCATCAACATTCGAATCCATCATCATTGGGTTGTGTCCTTCGACAATCAAACGCGGATCAAAACGATACAGCGGCCACGCCCCCGTATTCACCATTTGTGTTTGATGTTCCGGACCATTTTGCAATGCAAACCCATGCGCGATACACGGCGCATACGCAAGTATTATTGACGGTCCATTAAAACTTTCCGCTTCTCGGAATGCCTTAATCGCCTGGACAGGATTCGCACCCAACGCAATCTGTGCGACGTACGCACCCGACATCATCGCAATCATACCCAAATCTTTCTTGGCATGATTTTTACCGCCAATTGCGAATTTCATACTTGCACCAAATGGCGTCGCCTTGGATTGCTGGCCACCGGTGTTAGAATATCCTTCGGTATCCAATACCAACACATTGACGTTTTCACCACTGTGCAAGACATGATCCAAACCGCCATAACCAATATCGTATGCCCAACCGTCACCACCGATAATCCATACAGATTTCTGAACAATATCGCCCAGCATACTTTCCGCCAAACGTGCAGACGGTGAATCCATTTTCTTTAATTGTTTGGCCAAATCATCTTTGATTTTGCGTTGCGCATCAATGTCAGATTCGTTGAACATATTTTCAACATCTTTGATGCCCAATTCGAACAACAAACCCTTTAACATTTCACGACGCTGATTCAATGCGACACGCATACCCAAACCGTATTCCGCATTATCTTCGAACAATGAATTAGACCATGCCGGTCCACGTCCATTGGCATCACATGTCCATGGTGTTGTCGGCAGGTTCGCGCCGTAAATAGATGAACAACCTGTTGCGTTTGCAATAACCATATGGTCGCCAAACAAATGCGACATCATTTTGATATACGGTGTTTCACCACACCCTGCGCACGCGCCTGGGAATTCAAAATAGTGTGGCAACATTTCAATATGCTTTGGCATATTTAAATTCAGTTTTTCACGTGTGACATCTGGCAATTTGACCGTTTCATCAAACACCGCCTGGTCATCTGCGTTCGCGTCAACCATAGACAGCGCACCAACTGGACAATTTTTCACACACAATCCGCACCCCGTACAATCCGCCGGCGAAATTGCTATTGTGAAATACATATTTGCCCCCAGTTCTGGCGTTTTCATTGGAACGACAATTACACCACGTCTCTTGGCATCAGCAACCTGGTCTTCTGTCATGGCCTTGATACGAATCGCCGCATGTGGGCACAACATAGAGCATTTTCCACATTGAATACATTTTTCCAAATCGCACTTTGCAACGCGCGGTGAAATCGCACGCTTTTCATATTTCGATGTTCCAACCGGGTATTGTCCTGCCCCGAATTCGCCTTCGACCTTGAAACGCGAAACCGGCAAACTATCGCCACGTCCGGCCGCCATTTCACCAAGTGTTCCAGCAACCTCAACCGGTGTGTCCGTGGTCATCGCCGGCACAAAGTCCGGTGCAAAATTGGAAACCGACGAAGGCAAATCAAAATGTTTCAGATATTTTGCCGCACTATCCACCGCCGCCCAGTTTGCCTGAACGACATCCATGCCCTTCTTTTTGTATGTTTTTTCGATTGCGGTCTTGGCCGATTCTGCGGCAACCTTGGGATCAATGACCTTGGTCAAATTAAAGAAGTTCAACATGATAAATGTGTTGATTCGGTTCCCCAATCCCAATTCCGCCGCCGCACCATTCGCGTCCAAGAAATACACATTTGCGCGCAGGCGCATCAAATGTTCTTGGGCGTCACGTGGTAGGTTCGCAAACGCAACATCCGGTGCCATCGCCGTATTTATCATAACCGTCCCACCGGCACGCAGGCCCCGGAACACATCGAAACGTTGTGCAATCATAAAGTTGGAAACACTAATAAAATCCGCCACTTCGACAAGGTATTGACTCTGAATTGGTTTATCAGAAAAACGAATATGCGATGCGGTAAGACCACCCGATTTCTTGGAATCGTACACCGCATAAGATTGTGGATATAAATCGGAATTTTCCCCAACAATTTTCACAATATTTTTCACCGCACCAACGGTACCGTCACTGCCGATACCGTACAAAATAGCGGTTTTTAAATTCGGATCTTCGATAGAAAACGCCTGGTCAGTTTTCAATGACAATCCCGTCAAGTCGTCTTCGATACCAACGGTAAAATTGTGGTGTAATTTTTTCAATTTCATATTTTCCAAAATTGCGGCAACATCACGTGGTTTGAATTCTTTTGACCCCAAACCATAACGCCCACCAAACACGGCGGCCCGATCACCAACAACCGACTTAACATCCATATAAAGAGGTTCACCAATTGCACCCGGTTCTTTTGTTCTATCCAACACCGCAATTTGACGCACAGTTTTCGGCAATGCGGTCAGAAATGCATCGGTTGGGAACGGACGATACAGATGAATTTTTATCAACCCAAAGCCAGACGGCAAATGCGCCATTGTTTCTTCAATAGTTTCACACGCGGACCCCATCGCGACGATAACATTTTCGGCCTTTTTATCACCAACATATTCGACAAGGCCGTACTTCCGCCCAGTCAATTTACCGAATTCATCCATACATTCTGCAACAATCGCCGGCGTGTTCATATAAAGGATATTTGCCGCTTCGCGCCCTTGGAAATAAACATCGGGGTTTTGCGCGGTTCCACGAACATGCGGGGTATCCGGATTCATTCCATGTTCATGATATTTTGCAACCAAATCTGCGGGAATCATTTTACGTAATACATCATCTTCAATACGCATCAGGCGCGATTCTTCGTGACTTGTGCGGAACCCGTCAAAAAAATGCAAGAACGGCACGCGTGCGCGCAACGTTGCCGCATGCGCAATCGCCGCCATATCGTGTGCCTGTTGCACATTGTGTGATGATAATAATGCAAATCCCGTTGAACGCACCGACATAACATCACTGTGGTCACCAAAGATAGACAACGCGTGTGTTGCCAATGCACGGGCCGCCACATGCATAACAAACGGCGTCTGTTCACCCGCGATTTTATACATATTTGGAATCATTAACAATAAACCTTGGGATGCGGTAAAGGTTGTCGCCAACGCGCCCATTTGCAACGCACCGTGCATGGCACCGGCCGCACCACCTTCGGATTCCATTTCAATTATTTGCGGAATTGCACCCCAAATATTTTTCTTGTGCTGAAACGACCATTCGTCCGCCAGTTCCCCCATAGTGCTGCTGGGAGTAATCGGATAAATTGCCGCAAAATCGACACATCTGTATGCGACATCCGCCGCCGCCCAGTTACCATCAACAATTAAATTAGCCATAATATTATTCCCCTTATTTTTTATGTCGCATAATGATAGCCCTTTTTTCCACCCAAGGCAAGCAATTAAAGTCCATATTTTATCGTTTTCCAAAAAAGAGCCCCCGCATTTCCGCGGGGGAACGATTTGTTTGATATTAGTTATTTTTTATCAGATTTTGCATCGTCTTTATCATCGTCCTTTTTTGGTTCAGATGCAGTTTTGGCATGTTCGGACAATTTCGACATTGCAATTACCATTTCCATACCACGTTGCAACTGATAATCTTTTGCATCTTTTTCTTCATCGGTCAATTCTCTATCTTCATCATCGTCATCAACCTTGGATTCAGATTTTTCCGATTTCTTTTTCGCCTTTTTCTCGGCTGCCTCGTTCTTTAACGAATTACGGAAAGATGCTTCGGAATAACTGCTTTCGCGTTTTTCTATTGCTTCGACTTTACTCTGTAATACTTCAACATCCGGTGTGATACCGGTATTCTGGATAGATGTGCCATTCGGCGTATAATAACGCGCAATTGTAATATGAATTGCTGTTCCATCACCCAATGGCTTTTGCTGTTGCACACTGCCCTTGCCGAAACTCTGTGACCCCATAATCACACCACGGCCATTGTCTTGGATTGCGCCGGCCACAATTTCCGATGCAGACGCCGACCCATGATTTATCAGCACCACCAACGGTTTACCATTTGTCAAATCACCCGGGGTTGCATAACTGTGGTCAATGTCATTTTTATCTTTGCCACGTGTAGAAACGATTTCACCACCATCCAAAAACGCATCAGAAACTTCGATGGCGGCGGTTAAATATCCACCCGGATTGTTACGAACATCTAACACGTAACCAACAACTTTCTTTTTTTCCAGTTTTTCAATTGCATTGCGCAAATCCTTGGCGGTTGTTGCCCCAAAATCAGAAATACGAATATAACCAATACGTGGCGCATCATCTTCGGCATCGGCCAATGTTTTGTCGCTAAACTTTACCGATTGAACCTTGATAATCGCACGTTTAAGTGTCATTGTTTTCGGTTCTTTGTCACCGGACACAACCGTCAGTTTTACCTTTGTTCCCGGTTTACCCTTCATCTTTTTTACGGCCTGGTTCAACGTTAAATCAAAGACCGGTTCGTCATCAATATGCGTAATATAATCGCCGGCCTTGATGCCCGCCTTTTGCGCGGGCGTATCATCGATTGGCGAAATAACGCGCACCGCCCCACGGTCAGATGTAATTTGTATCCCAAGCCCCCCAAATTCGCCGTGCGATTTATCATTAAAGTCCTTGAAATCATCCTTGGACAGGTACGAAGAATGCGGATCCAACGCCCCCAACATGCCATTCATTGCGGCCTCTAACATTTTGCGTTCATCAGCCTCTTCAACGAAATTATCGCGTGAAACCTCAAACACCAATGCAAGTTTTTTCAATTCGTCATAAATCTGTTCATCAGTCAAATGTTCAATCGGCTCTTTTTTCTTTTCCGGTGCCGCGCCCGCCGCAATAGTCATTGCCGGCACACAAAGTGCAAATAAAATCAGTATTTTCTTTAACATTTTCGCCCCTGTTTTTGGTTCAAGGCATTTTATAATAAAAAAATCGTGTCCGCAACACGATTTTTGGGATTTTTTGATTTATAAAACTTAATTTTCTTCCTTGAATATACGCGCTGGGTCAACCGCTTTGTCACCACGGCGAACTTCTAAATACATTTCCAATTTATTTGAATCCATACGGCCAATTGGTTCACCACCAAGAACCTCTTGCCCAACAATAACATCAATACTGCCCAGGTTCGTCATAACCGTATTATAACCATTTTTATGTGAGATAATAATTACACGGCCGAACCCTTTGAACGCATCAGCAAATTTCACAACACCATCCGCGGGCGCAGTAACCAATGCTTCGGAACGGGTGCGAATACGCCACCCATCAGATTTTAATCCCAACGCGGTCTTTTCACCAAAATGTGCAACGACACGACCGCGCACCGGCTGATTTAGTTTACGAATTGAAAAACGTGAATCTGCGGACATTTCAGAACTCCCCACGCCGGCGGACAATTCCGAAATAGTTTTTGCGCGCGCCGACAATTCGCGCAATTTTTTCTGTAATGCCATTTGTTCATTACGCAACCTTTCGTTTTGTGCCGAACGACGACGCAACAACCGGTCCAATAAATCTTTTTCGTCGCTATATTTTTTCGCGGTACGATCAAGTTTTTCTTTTTCTATGGCACGGGCTTCGCGAATTTTATCTAATTCGGCAATCTTTTGAGCCGCATCACGAATATGTTCATCCAGATTATCCGCCAACCCCGTCATAATTGCAGAAGTCAGCACATAATCGTGCATAGTTTTCGTATCAAAATTCGGATGCGATGCAATGAATAATAAACCGGCACTGGCATCAGCGATTCGTTCACGGTTCTTTTCCAATTCTGCCGATATTACCGCGCGACGTTCGTCCAATTCCGCGATTTTTTTTGCGATATCTGCACGCAGTTCTTCCAAAGAACTAACCTTGTCCGCCGCAGTAACAAGTTGCTTTTTTGTTTTTGCAACGTCACGGTCAGATGTTTTAACCTGTTGTTCTAATTGTTTATTTTTTTGTTCTGTTTGACGAATTTGGCTTTGAATTTTATCTAATTCAGAAGGTCCCGCAAAACCCGCGGATGCCCCACAAAATAAAACAACCAAAGCCACCAATACGCGCAACATTTATTTTTTGACAATTTTATAATGATTTTTATTGGAATAAATTTACACGAAATTTGATTTTTTTTCAATAACCTTTTGCCTTGGTAATCAAATTCAACAAATTTACCGCGGCGGATGTGGCGATACTGTCCGGTTTTTCATGCGCCAAGGCTATCTTATTTGCCACACATTCATGTTCAATGGCCAATTTCAACAAATCCCTGTCAAAACTGTGTTCGTTTTCCCACCCCGCCACGTAATCTATCAAACATTGACATCCATATTTGTCCGGGGTATGCGGTCTTTGGTTAAGGTACAATCGCCCATCGCAAATATATACAATGTCTTCCATATCCAAATTGAAATCACGCAGCACAATTATATCTTTGCCGGTTTTGAATTGTGAAACCCTTTTGCTTTTCTTTAATGATATATTACGGCGTTCCGGTTTTTCATCCTGTATTGTTAAATCTAGGGTAGATTTACTGTTATATATCTGAACGATGTGATATATATGCATAACGCGCAACCTTTTATCGTTTTCTACCAGGACACCGTTGTGGCAATGTGAACAGACGATATACCGCCTTGTCTAGGCTGTTTTTACGAATGCCTGCGAATTGCCTTGCGCCTGGTTTAGTAAGCGTTTGATGTGCATCGCACCGCAGCGGTGCTGTCAAGAAATACATCCGCCACCCACAAACACACGCCAACAACCGCCCATCAGCATCGCCGTACAACAAGATTATTTTTTGCCCGGGCTTAATACGTTTTGTCTGGTCACTTGCATTCAGGGAAATTGAATGTCCCCACACACGCAGAATCACATTTCTGTTTGTACTATCAACCTGTTTAATCGTCTGTATATCCAACACATTATCCTTTTTTTGCCAAATGATATTTTAGCCAACAAAATCAAATATGCAATAAAAAATGGGAATGCGGGTAAAAAAAGCGGTCAGCAGCGACTTTTCCCCGTCACCCCGCTGAAAAGCGTGGTCTCGTTGCTATCAGTCGGGGATAAAGAGGTCCCCGCCGTCCAGGTATATCATGTATATGAACCGATAAACGGCATTGCATATTCTACACCCGGGTGCGCAACACCCGCATCAATGTATGTATATACTGATGGCTCCGCCAAATAATGGCTGAACACATATCCGTCATGGGTGCATGTATTTGTTACCCGCACTGTAAACCGATCCGGATTGGGTAAAAAATACCCCGTGTCTCCACGAGGTAAGGTATCAATATTTATACACAAACCTTAGTTCAACATTTTTGCGACTTCGTCGGCCAAATTGTCTTCACGTTTTTCAATACCTTCGCCAAGTACGAAATATGCAAATCCCGCCAATTTACCACCGGCCTCGTCCAAAACCTGTTTCACAGATTTGCTTGGGTCCATAACGAACGGTTGTTCTTCCAATACCGATTCGGCATACCATTTTTGGATACGACCATTAACCATCTTTTCAACGATGTTTTCCGGTTTGCCCGCCGTTGCACCAGATTCGATGAACACCTTTTTTTCACGTTCGACCGCCGCCGGGTCAACATCGGCAATTGTCATAAATTCTGGTTTGTTTGCCGCAATGTGCATTGCAATCTTTGGACCGACTTCGGCAATTTTATCAGAATCACCATCAATTGCGACCGCAACACCAATTTGCCCCATACCCGGAACCAACGCATTGTGGATATAGCTGAATACATGTTGACCATTAACCTTGGCAATACGGCGCAGATTCATGTTTTCACCAATTGTTGCGATTGTTGCCGCAATATCATCTTTGACCGCCGCCAATGTGGCATCAAAATCGCCAGACAATTCCAATGCCTTGTTTGCAACGTCGGCAACCAATTTTTGGAACTTGTCATTTTTGGCGACGAAATCTGTTTCAGCATTTAATTCAACAACGCAGCCCATATTGTCGCATTTTACAACGGTAACCAACCCAGATGCCGCAACACGACCGGCCTTGGATGCCGCCTTAACAATACCCTTTTGACGTAACCAATCGGCCGCCGCTTCGATATCACCGTTGTTTTCAATCAACGCCTTTTTGCAATCCATCATACCCGCGGATGTTTTTTCACGCAGTTCTTGAATAAGTTTTGCGGTTACTTCTGCCATTTTTATCTCCCATATTTTGATTGTTGTTTGGGTTGCCCGGACATCCCCAGGCAACCTATTATATATTAGAAATTATTTGTCGGCCTTTTCTGCCTTGTCCGCCAATTTTTCACGACGTTCTGCGCGTGATGCAGATGCGCGTGATTTTTGTTTGGCTTCTTTGTCTTTGATTTCGTCTTCCAATGCATCGTGTTCGTCATCCATAGATGCTTCGACCTTTTTACCAGCCGCACCACCAAGACGTTTTTCAATACCCGACAAAATTGCATCAACGAACAAATCGCAATACAACTGTGTTGCACGTGCCGCATCATCGTTGCCCGGAACCGGATAATCAACCAATTCTGGATTCGCGTTCGTATCACATATTGCGATTGTTGGGATATCCAGGTTTCTTGCTTCGCGAACCGCGTTCAATTCACGTGGAACGTCAATAACAATCATAACCTGGGGGATACCATGCATATCCAAAATACCGCCAAAAATGTCGCGCAATTTGGCAACTTCTTTGGTCATAACACCGACTTCTTTCTTGGTAAGGCCCAATTTGTCGGCATTTTCAATATCTGCTTCCATCTTTTTAAGACGACGGATAGATTGTGAAACAGTTGTCCAATTGGTCAACATACCACCCAACCAACGATTGTTCACATAAAATTGACCGCAACGTTCGGCCGCATCTTTGACGATGTCTTTGGCCTGGTGTTTGGTTGCGACGAATAAAACCTTGCCACCGGCGGCCGCGATAGCCTCTAATGCGACCAACGCACGATGTAACAGTGGCGCAGTTTTATTCAAATTAATGATATGAATCTTATCCTTGACCCCATACACATATGGTGTCATCAACGGATTCCAACGACGAGTGTGGTGTCCAAAATGAACGCCAGCCTCCATCAATTGTTGCATAGTAAAAGTTGGCAATGCCATGATTTATCCTTTTATTTCTGTTGTTATCCTCGCCATCTGGGGATGAAAACCGGTCGCCCGGACAGAAATTCCCACGATGGTTGTGTTCTTCGCACCCACGGGCGCGTGCCAGCATAATATGACAAAAAACGAAAAATTGCAAGTAAAAAATTGATTTTTACTAAATAAAAAACTTGTGTTTTGATATTTATATTCTAACATATATTTGCATATAGGATTGGGGATTTTTGATATGAGAAAAAATAAAAGCAAATTTATCGTCCGATTGGTGCGGATAATCGGTATTTTTATTGCACTTGTTGTCATTGGTGGCATATCTTATTACGCAATAAGCGCCAGAAACAAAAATATAACTCGTTTCAGTATGGATGTTACCCAACCTGTTGCGGCGCATTTGGATAATGAAAATATCGTAATATTGTCTGATGATATCCCAAATGTAAATAACAATCGCAATATTGTTCCGGCAACCCCACTGCGCGTGTCCTACGATGTATTATCAGGGCCAGCAAACACGCCTTTCCGGGCCGATTTAACGGCAAATGACCTTGTTAAAAATATCAAAATGGTTCCGGCAATTCGCGGAAAATGGACAATATCTAACCCGTATGAGATAGAATTTCGCCCCGAACAAGATTGGCCATCTGCAACGCGTTTCGACGTTAAAATTGGCGACAAGATTTTTGCAACCGATGCAAAACCGACCTCAACACATTTTTCGTTTAAAACCGCACCAATTACCGCCAAAACAGAATTGTTCAATACATATCCCCTGCCCGGTGGCGACAGATATGTTGTTGGTGTCGCGGTTATATCTTTTGATTACCCAATCCAAACACGCGACTTTGCCGACAAGGTTATTATGCGGCTTGATGGGCGGCGCATCCAATTTGATGTAAAATTTGACCGTTATATGCGTACCGCTGTTATACGCACCGCCCCGATTCAGGTCATCGATGAATCGCAAACACTGCGTCTGAAAATCAACCGTATTACCGATGCCGACGGACGTTCACGGACAGATAAAATAACCGCAAAAATTATCATAGATTCATCCGACACTTTCTTTAAGATATCTGATTTGACAACGATTGTCGCAGATGACAAAAATGGGAACCCACGGCAACTTATATTATTAAATATGACGGCCGCTGCATATCGTGATACAAATTGGGGCAAATATATAAACGCGTACTTGTTGCCACGTAACACCGACGACGAAAATGTCGAAGACGAACCACACCAATGGGCAAATGATGAAATCACTGCCGAAGTAATCAACAAGGCAAAGAAAATCAACCTGACGCAAAGTGATTTTGTTAATCCGGCCGGCGTCTATCAATATGCGTTTTCTTATGACGTGAACGACACCGTTCCACGTTATATGTATGTATCTGTTAAGCCGGATATTCATTCTGCAAATGGGTTCACAACCAAAAATGGGCTTAGCCGCGTTATGCAAGTTGCGTATCCAAAACGCAGTGTCAGTATCGCGGGCAGTGGGGCAATATTATCACTTGCCGGTGACAAACAGTTGGGAATTGTTGCACGTGGTGGTGTTGACACGGCATATGTAGATTTGTATAAAGTTGAATCAAACGAATTAAATCACCTTATTACGCAAACATACAATCTATTTTCTGACCTTGAATTCCAAGATTCGTGGGCCTTTAATGCATACGATATGGCAACCGTATTCCAAAAGAAAATACCGTTTGCCAATACCAATATGAACCATGTGAATTATGCATCTATTAATTTGGGTGAATATCTTGATAGAACATATAAAGACAGAACCGGAATCTTTATTGTTAAAACAAGCACTGGCGACGACGATGAAAGATTTACGGACAAACGTCTTATATTGCTGACTGATTTGGGAATCATTCGTAAAATCAATCTGGACAGCTCATCTGTTGTGTTTGTTTCAACGTTGTCCACTGGGCAACCGGCCCAAGATGTTGATGTTACCGTCCTTGGCCGAAATGGATATCCAATATGGGCCGGTGTAACTAATTCCGAAGGTCGTGTTGATATTCCGTACCTGTCGTGGTCCGAATACCGTAACAGCAAAGAACCCGTCGCAATTGTTGCCCGCAGTGAATCTGACCTGTCGTTTATTCCATATAATGCCAGCCACGACCAATATACAGAATATTCCAAATTTGATGTCGGTGGCGCATACGCATCAACCGAAACACCACTGAAATCATTTGTGTTTTCTGACCGTGGCATCTATCGCCCAGGCGAACAATTAATCATTGGCGCAATTGTTGAAAACAAAAACTTTACATCTGTATCAGGCATACCGGTTAAATTGGAAATATCTGACCCACGTGGTCACACCATTTTTGATAAGAAAGTATCCCTTGCCGCCGATGGTATGTTGGATATCACATATAAACTTTCTGCGGATGCCACAATTGGCCGGTACGAAGTCACCCTTTATACACTAAATGGTCGCGGACACGTAGAAAACTCAATCGGCACCGGGTCATTTATGGTTCAAGAATTTGTCCCAGACACAATGAAAATGACCGCTACGCTTAATAAAAATGATGGTTGGATTTCACCTGATAACATTATTGCGAATATAACACTGAATAATTTATATGGTACGCCTGCAACCGACAGACGTATCACGGCGAACGCATCGTTACGTCCAACCGACTTTACATTTGATGATTATCGTGGATACAAATTTACACCAAACTTTATCAAAAATGGTGTTATGTCTGATGGGTTTGCAAACACAACCCAAACATTTGTTGCAGATATTGATAATGTCCGCACCGATGAAAATGGTAACGCAAAAATAGACATCAAATTCAATCGTGAAATTCCATATGGCACATATATGCTGAATCTGAAAGTCAGCGGATTCGAAGCCGGCGATGGCAAAAGCATACAAACAATCATAAATGCGCACGTATCCAATTTTGAATACTTGGTCGGTTATCACGCAGAATCAGATTTGGGATATGTTAAACGCAACACAACCCCAAAAGTAAAACTTATCGCAATAGATGATTCCGCCAAGGCGATTGACGTAAATGATTTAACAATGAAATTGGTGCGTCGTGATAATTTAACAAGCTTGGTAAAAGATTATAACAATCATTATAAATACCAGACCGTATCACACGATACGATTGTGAAACAATCGCAAATGGGAATCCCACAAAAGGGTTCCGAAATAACATTGGACACTTCGAACGGCGGTACATATTATTTGCAAATCATTGATAAAAATGACAACATATTGGCAAATATTGAATATTTTGTTGCTTCTGATGAAAATGTCGAAATGAAATCCGATGCACATGCCGAATTGAAAATCAAACTTGATGCATCAGAATACAAACCGGGCGAAACAATCAATATCGGAATTGTTGCACCATATACGGGAACTGGACTGATTACAATTGAACGCGACCGTGTTTATGCGCACGCGTGGTTCACGGCAAAAACAACGTCATCAACACAAAAGATTATCCTGCCCGCTGATTTCGAAGGTACCGGATATGTGAACGTTTCCTTTGTTCGCGATATCAACAGTCGCGATGTGTTTACGACACCTTATACCTATGCGGTTGCACCATTTTCAACAAATATTGATAAACACAAGATAAATCTAACCATGGATGCACCAAAGGTTGTTCGTGACAATAAATTAAACATTGATATTAAAACAAATAATGATGCACACGTGATGCTGTTTGCGGTAAACACTGGGATTTTACAAGTTGCGAAATATAACTTGCCCAATCCAATTAAACACTTCTTCCAAAAGGCCGCACTTCAGGTTGAAACATATCAAATCTTGTCTTTACTGTTACCAGAATACAATATATTGCGCGAAGTTGCTAAAACTGGTGGTGGCGATTTTGCAGATCTTGGCGGAATTGATACACCACTAACCAATCCATTTGAACGTAAAAACATCCCTCCTGTCGCATTTTATTCTGGTATAATAAACACCAAGGCAAACGAAAAACAAACTGTCAAATTTGACATCCCGGAATACTTTAACGGCGAATTAAGTATATATGCCGTGGCCGCAGATACTGGACGCATCGGGTCTGCACATACATCTGCACTCGTTCAATCGCCGGTTATTATTTCTGTATCATCGCCTTTATTCGTTGCACCAAATGATAAATTTACCGTAAATACGATTATATCTAATCATGCCGCGGAATCTGGCAATGCCGCAACCGCGCGTTGTGATGCATCGGTATCAGGGCCAATTGTCGCAACGAAAAATACATCTGCAACAATGGAATTACCGGAAAACACCGAAAAATTATGGACATTTGGTATGGCCGCATCTGAAACACCAGGCGCCGCCGAAATAAATGTTTCGACAACATTATTTGATGCAAAGAATATTCCGATTGCATCACGTCGCACAACATCAACATTATCTGTGCGACCGGCATCAACAATCACCACCAACATTAAAACGGGTATTTTGGATGGTTCACAAACAACCCTGCGCCATATTGAAAATGACATGTATGATGCGGGGCTAACCCGGACATTGTATGTATCAAAGACACCGGCGATTTTGGCGCGACCACTTGTTATGTACCTTGATAATTATGAATACACTTGCACCGAACAGATGATTTCACGCGCATTGCCATACGTATTGTTACCAAACGACAAATCAAACGACAAAGTTAACAAGACAATCCAAAAACTTACCAATCGGCAAAACGATGATGGCTCGTTTGGTATGTGGACGTCAGGTTCTGGGTATACTGGCAACAAATTGGATGCGACAACGGTTTACCTGACGGCATATACTTTGAATTTCTTGACGATGGCACGCCGTAATGGATTTAATGTTCCGCAATCCATGTACGCCCGTGGTATAGATTTCCTGCGTGATGTTGCCGCACAAAATACGACAAGTCCAACCGACGCATTTGCCAAGTCATTTGCGATTTATGTATTGACCTTTAATGATTATGTCACAACAAGTTATATCGATGCATTGGAAGAATATGCCAACGAACATATCAAGAACTGGCGCGAAGGCACAATTGGAACATATATCGCGGCATCTTATCAAATGTTGAAACAAACCGACAAGGCGCACGATTTAATTTCTAAATATCGTTCCGATTCCACTGATGCCAAGGCATATAGAATACAGTTCAATAATACGGTTGCGAATGACGCCACATATGCATTTATCACCGGCAAATATTTCAATATGAAATCAGATACCATCGCAAAAACGATTCAGAATTACATAAATGCCGGCAATTACGATTCATTTACGGCGGCGGCCATTGTTATGAGCATTGCAGGAACCGCGGATGATGCAATATCTGAAAACGCGGTATCGGTATTTGTAGATGACAAACAAATAGAAACAAGTGCCACAAACAATACGATTACGGCCAAGATTAAAAACGGTGCCGACAAAGTTCGTATAAATTGTGATACATGCAAATCTAAATCGCCATTGTTCTATACCTTTGTAACCCAAGGGTTCCCGAAAGAAACCACAACCGCATCAAACGGCATTGAAATATTGCGCCATTATTATGATGTGAACGGTAATGAGATTCATTCGGGTGCAATTGGTGATATTGTGGATGTAAAAATCAGTGTTCGCACACGCGGTATCACAGAATCTGTATCTAATGCCGTCATTTCCGATTTATTGCCGGGCGGATTCGTTCCTATTTCAGACACACTTGTCGGTGAAGACATGGAATTCAGTGAAATCCGCGAAGATCGCATACTTATCTATGCGAACATTGACCGCACACCACGGACATTCTCGTACAGGGCGCAATTATCTGTGGCCGGCGAATTCACGATTCCGGCGATAACCGCCCAAGATATGTATAACCCATCAACCAATGCGACCGGGGCATCGGGAACTTTCACGGTATCAAATGCGGCGGATTAAACGGTTTTTTGTATGGGTATTATGGATAATCGGCGCATTGGCCATATTGTGGTTGATTATACGGGTATTCTTCACAAGTCCGTTATTAGATAACATTTCTTTTTCACGCGCGTATTATGACAGGGATGGCAAATTATTGCGCATTACATTGTCCGCAGACGACAAATACCGCATATACACACCGCTAAATGAAATAAGCCCGCATATAAAAAACGCAATTGTCCTGTACGAAGACAAACATTTTTATCATCACCCCGGCATAAACCCAATTGCAATGATTCGCGCATTTCGGCAATATACATCTGGCGTGGCGCACCCTGTTGGCGCATCAACCATAACAATGCAAGTCGCACGCCTTAAATATGATTTGAACAGTAAAACCATCGGCGGAAAACTTTTGCAAATTGCATCCGCAATCTATATCGATTTGTTTCACAGCAAATCAGAAATATTAGAGGCTTATTTAAACCTTGCGCCATATGGTGGCAATATCGAAGGTATCGGTGCCGCATCAACAATATATTTTGGTCGCAATGCATCGGACCTTACGAAAATAGAATCTATTACATTGGCAACCGTTCCACAAAACCCAACAAAACGCGGTCTGAATACGCCAACGGGAATTGCAAACATTGAATACATGCGCAAGAACCTTGTTGAACGTTGGATTACGGAATACCCGAATGATACGAACCTGATGACACTTGCCGAAATGCCGATTCAAACACGTAAAATATCCGACCTGCCCTTTTTGGCACCGCATTTCATAGACAATCTGAACACGCGCAAAATGCCACAAAAAATGTCCACAATATACACAACATTGGATATGGAATTACAACACAAAATTGAAAATGCACTGCGCAGTGAAATAAACGCGCGCAAATCGGTCGGCATAACAAACGCGGCCGCGATTTTGGTCAATTATAAAACAATGGACACATTGGCGTATGTCGGTTCCGCCGATTATTACAACCGCGATATTTATGGTGAAAATGACGGTGTGCGGGCACGACGCAGTCCCGGTTCTACACTAAAACCATTAATCTATGCCACCGCGGTGGACAGGGGATTGATTCATGGTATGACATTATTGCGCGATACCAAGGTTAATTTTGGTGTATACGCCCCCGAAAATGCAGACAGCGAATTTTATGGTCCCATTCTTGCACGCGATGCACTTACCCATTCACGCAACATTCCGGCAATAAATCTGCTGCGCGAAATCGGAATCCGCGATTTTTATAACATCTTGGTCGAATCCGGTGTTGGTAACCTTAAAAGCCCCAAACATTACGGCCTTTCGGTGGCATTGGGCGGTGCCGAAGTTTCAATGGTGGAACTTGCCGACATTTATGCGACCATGGCGAATCTGGGGACACGGCGCGCAATAAGATTTCTGCGCGATGCACCCGATGAAAAGATAACCCAGATTTTATCACCCGAGGCATTCTTTCTTACCATCGATATGTTGGCACATCAATCGACCCCAAACAAACAAATACCGTTCACAAAAAATATCACACGGCCCCTGCACCATTATTGGAAGACCGGCACATCGTCATCATACCGCGATGCGTGGACGGCGGGCATATTTGGCGATTTTGTTTTGATTGTGTGGGTTGGTAATTTTGACGGCACACCAAACAATGCATTCAGTGGCGCGCGCGCCGCCGCACCAATATATTTCGCGTTGGCGGATACGGTTACGAATTATTACAAACATGCCGGGCACCCAATCCAAGATAATAATTTTTTAACCCCCGATATGAATATAATCAGTGTTGATATGTGCGCGATTGGCGGCGGTATCGCCGGACCATATTGTCCATCAAAAGAAAAATCATATTTTATTCCGGGTAAATCGCCGATTACACGCAACACAGTTCACCGTATGATACCAATAGATAATAAAACCGGTCTGCGTGCGTGCCGGCCTGATTCCAAAACAACGCATAATGCGTTATATGAATTTTGGGATACGGAATACCTTGATTTATTTAAACGCGCCGGCATAAAACGAAACTCGCCACCGAAATATATGCCCGATTGTGATATAAACGATATCGCCGATGACAAGGTTCCACCAATTATTTTATACCCAATTGCCGACACAAAAATAGTTATCACTTCAACCGCAGATTATGAAAACGTGGGTTTTATGGGCCTTGGCGCGACAAACGATGCAAAATTGATATGGTTTTTGGATGATAAAGTTTTGGGAACAACCTCCAACGGTGAAACATTGGAATATCGTGTTCCAATGGGCGACCATAAATTAAGTGTAACCGACACAAACGGTTCCACCACCGAAATGGAATTCAATGTTATAAAGTAAGTGGTTAGCGGATAGTGTTAGTAAGAATTGTGCCGGCAAAGTTCCCCTCCGTTGGAGGGGTGGCCGAAGGACGGGGTGGTTTAGAGTATTCAGGATAATTACGTGGTCTCGTACCACCTCCCGGCGTTCCACGCCGTACTCCTCCACAGGAGGAGAACCAGGTCCGCGGAAACGCGGTATCCCGTCACACATCCTAAAAACCATGTCATTCCGAGCGAAGCGTGGGAATCCACACACTGGATTGCCACGGAGTCCTGGCGGACATCCTCACAATGACAATTATGTGTATTAAAAAAACGGCCGCAATTATGCGACCGTTTTTACTAATCACTAATCACTTACACTAATCTAACCCAAATTTTGTAATGTAATTAAACGATATACCGATGATAAGATTACTGCCATAATTTTCGGCATCACGTGCCTTGGCAAGGCGGTATTGAACATATGGTCCCATCGTAAAATCCCCCCACAGGTTCGTATCCAAACGTCCAACAACACTTAAATCGCGTTCCAAATCCATGAGAACATCTATTGAATGTTCAAAATATTCACGATAATACCCATCTGTTGAAAGTTTTACACCTTCACGAACATCGTATTCCAAACGCCAACCTAATTCACCCGCCAATTTGCTAACCTGTTGATGACCATACGTGAAATCATATTCGTACAGGCCCGCAATGTGCAAATCTTTGATTATCGGTGAATCGAACACGGCAAAACCTGCCATTCCACGCAAGACCTTTAACCGATTATCTGAATCGTTTGCTGGAACAAATTCTGTTTCGTATGACGCACGCGCCATTGGTCCAAGTTTAAATGAATCATAATCCCAACATGCATAATTCAAATTACTGGTCAACAATATTTTATCTGCGCTTTCGTTCGTGATGCGATGTTCATGATATGGTTTAACCTCGGTCCGACCATATTCCATAAACAAACTATTATCCCAATCAAGACGCCCGTGCGTATATTCTAATGCCGTATCAAAAATGCCCTTGATAAATTCTTGGCTGTCGGCACTTAATGCCGAAATTGGCGAAGTATGATATTCAGTGGAATTATTCACTGTCGTTTTGGACATTTCCAAACCAATACGACGAATGTTAAGGATTAATTCCTTGCCTTCTAAATCAACATCCGACGCAAATCCCATAACAGGTGCCATCAACGCATACACAAATACAGATACTTTCTTCATAATACCCCCATATTAAATTATTTTGAAATGTATAACGCGCCATCGTGGTCTTTGTAATGCCACCCCGCATTACGCAATGCAATTGTCAACGCTCCACGACGTGCCGTTGCAACATGAAATACAATATTACCGTCCGCAATAGAAACCGTTTGTAAATCAACACCAACATCTGCGGCAACACGGCGAACATTTGACCAATCAGCAACACGATTATTGAAAGTCAAAACTAACGGAAACACATCGGATGCGACTTCTTCAACCGTTAACCAGTTTTGCACATCATGCGATGCCAACCAATTCTTGGCCGCACGGCGATTTACCGTCATTGTAATTTTTGCCGCGTACGTTGTATCAGAAAGTTTTTCCCCACTGATTCCCGAACTTGCAATAAGCGGTGTTAACGCAGATGATTTTTCACCCGCCACTGCCGAACGCAATGCGCCCGAATCAGAATAAGGAGACAAAACATCAACAATAATTTGACGACGCGCCTCATCAAAGGCCATATTTTTTGCGGTTGCGGCAGTATCACTGGTTATATTAACCGATGCCGTTCCCGTTAAATCGGCGGCAATTGACGCACCACATAATGCCCCAAAAAACAACACCACCACACAAAAAACGTTCATCTTTTTCATATCTTACCAAATGTCCATTGTTTAGAACCGCGCCTGGATACCAACACGAATCCCCATAGATTTATACACCGATTCGATTTCTTTTTCAACCTTGCAAACCCAACCAGAACATTCTTGTTCTAGTTCGATGATATTCATAATCGTCGGATCGTTTTCGCGCATCCAAGCTTCAACTTCACTTGATGACATACTTGGATTTTCTTCAATGTAATAATTTAACAATGCATTATAGATTTCACTATAATACGCGCCATTCAAGTATGTTGACGCATCACCACCAGATAATTTGTAGTAATCAAATGTAAACCCAATAGATAACGCCACTGAATCTGTTAATGCGGTCATATAATTTGCACCCAAACCAACATGCCATGCATCACCAAAACCGCCTTTGTCTTCCACACTTTTCGGATGTTGCCAATCGGAACGATACGGTTGGTCGCCGGTTGATGTGTACATTGGCAATCCAATTTCCAAACGTGCATTAACACGGTTATATACATTGATATCGTAATCCATATCTAATGCGACATACGGCCCCGCCCATGTTGTTTCATAAGAATGGCTGGTCCCAGGCAATTTGAACATATATGTTCCACCCGTGCTAACATGGGTTTCACCCGCCGGTATTTCCCAATATCCGTTCCAATCACTGCCATGTTCCCACAATACCTGTTGTGTATTAGAATTAGAATCATAGAAAATAAGTATCGGGTCACATTGTGTTTCATCACCACCGTTAACATTGTAGCAAAATCCCGTATCAATGGTTAACCCGTAATCGTTTTTTGTTTCCAATTTATATCTAAAAAAACGATAACCAACCGATGGCGTTACACGTGCACCACCAATCTTGAATGCATCGGTCAAACCGAAACCCACATTGAACCCAAGCATATCACCGTCGGTACTACTGCCGATGGCCAAAGAATGTCCACGCTGTTCACCAAGATAGGTCAATTCGCCATTATCTATTTCACCATTATTATTTGTGTCATCCCAATCATTCCATTCGGTAACGATATATCCACCATTGGTAACGTCGTCATCGACCATGGTTGAATCGCCAAATTGCATACCATATTTGAATCCGGCCTCTATCTGCATCGGGGTATTGCCTGCGCCAAACTTGTACTTTGCCGTAACATCAAAAACATTCCAACGCAAGTTGTCATAATGTAGCATACTGCCCGCATCGTTCATAGAAAAATTCCATGTTGCAAATTCGTGCAACAATGCCGCATTTACCGAAAAACCCTGTTCATTCTGTTTTGCAGGCCCCGCGGTAGTTTTTTTGATTTGGCGTGTTTCGGTATCGGTACCAACCACACGTGTATAGTTCTGATATGGGCTTCCAATATACGCATTATTATTTGGAACCACACCCGTACGGGTACGCGTATAAGTGGTATCTTGAGAATAACTGGTATTCTGTTGCCGGCCTGCGAAACCATTCGTTGCATATCCCCGTTGTGGCGACCTATAATTCCCACTGTAATAAGTGCCAGCCGCATGTACCATTCCGGGCAATATTGCAACCACGGCAAACTTTAGAATAAATGAATACATTCTGTTACTCATGTTTAACTCCATCCTATATATCGAACATATTTTATCATAAAATGATTGAAAAAAAAACAATATTGTGTAAAATACCACAGGTTTTTAATAACCCACGTGCGGATATGGCGGAATTGGTAGACGCTCAGCACTAAGGATGCTGTGGAGAAATCCGTGGGGGTTCAAGTCCCCCTATCCGCACCA
>CAMZFU010000010.1 GCA_947306185.1 uncultured Pseudomonadota bacterium
GCTCTGAAGAACCGTTTGTGCATTCTTGTTTCTCTCATACCCTTGTCTAATGATTTAAACAATCGTTGATATCCGTCTATGTCTAATACAGTTGGTTTAAATTTCTCGTTTGAACCTTTCTTTATATATTGACAAGGGTTGCTGCCTCGTGGGACGTATTTGTACGTTACAGCCCATTCCCACATACTCGAGAACAGCGACATAATCTTGTTTGCTGTTGAAAACGATGTTGCTTTAGCCCAGTCAGTATATGCATCTGCAATGTCTTTTTCTTCGATACTTCTGATTGGTCTTGCCCCAAATCGTTTCTTAATATAATAGTTGTACTCATTGATATCGGAACGTTGGGTAGATGGTTTCTTATAAACTTTTGAATATTTTTCATGATATTCTGCAAAGACCTCATCCACCGGTTTTTGTTCTTCCTGTTCTTGCAGTTTTTGTTTAATTTCTTTTGCTTGTTCCTCCATTGGGTCTTGTCCAAGGAATATCATTTTTCGGAGATCGTGAGCACGTTCCTTAATTTCAGACAATTTGAAATCTTCGTACTTACCAACAAGCATTACCCTGCGCTTTTTTGTTACCTTGCTCCTATAAGCTAAATAAAAACTTATCTTATGGGTATTTGTCGAATACCTTAATATTAAACCCGGGATAGTTCCGTCCGTAATTTGCAAATTACAGTCACTGGTCAAATTCTTGATCCAGACATCTCTAAATGCTTTTGTTGAACACTGCCATTTCATGTGTCACCTCTTAGTTTACGACACAACACATACCCGAACAAATCAACAAGTCCAGTGAAAAATGAACTATTTTTCCAAAAGCTGTTTTTCTTTAGTTTTTAACCAATTTTCTACATCAGAAAATCGATATCTAACCAAATGTCCTATTTTTAGGTATTCAGGCCCGATCCCATCTTTTCTATATGATGCAAGTGTAGTAAGCCCCACGCCAAGGTAGTTGGCAAGCTGTTTTGGTGATAATAATTTATCTGTCATTTTTTGCTCCTTTTTATACTTGCATTTAACCAAATAAAGAGCAAAAGTCATTGCAGAAATATCCAATAATTTCGCACTTTGTAAAGCTTTTTTGACTAGCAAAAAAAAAGATTATACTGAGTGTATATTTTGGGACAACAATGGAAAACGTCTTGGTGTATTTTCGGGTGTTTTTGCACTAAGGCCAAACCTCAAAACACCCCAGATTTCTGCGGAACACAGGAGGCCAGGTTTACACTGAAACACATTTAAATAAATCTTTATTGATGAATTACTGTTAATCCGTCTGTCGAGGTCTACAAAGTACCAAAATAGTAAAAAATCCCAGATACCTCTATTGTTTATCGATTTTTGGTAGGTTTATCTTATTTAGGTCAGTGGTTAAAGATACTACCTCTTCATAACATTCTTTTTGAATCGATTTTAACGCTGGAAGCCAAGATTTTCGCAGATTTCTGCGGATTTTTTTATGTTATCAGATTTCATACTGACTTCAATATTGATGTGTGTGTTTATTGCATAAAGTGGCAGAAACCTGCGCATTATTTGTGTGTTTCGGGGCAAAAACTACATATTTGTACACGAGAAACACAGTGTAAAAACTAGGTCCTTTCTAGTGCAAATTGACTTTTAGAATCGATGCTCTATACTCAAATAGATATGCAAAGGAGATGTTATGTTATACGGTGCAATTATTGGTGATATTGTTGGTTCTATCTATGAATTCTCGAACATCAAAACAAAGAAATTCCCTTTCTTTCCTATGAACGGTTATATTACCGATGATTCCTGCATGACTATCGCTGTTGCCAAAGCTTTAATGGATTGGAAACGTGATGGCGGCGACCTACAACAAAAGACCTTTGAATCTATGCGCCAAATTGGATTCAAGCATCCCAACATGGGTTATGGTTTCGGATTTGCTAAATGGCTTTTTAACAAAGAATCAGAACCATATAACAGCTGGGGGAACGGTGCCGCTATGCGTATTTCGTCTGTCGGTTGGATCGGACAAAGCATTACAGAGGTAAAACGTCTGTCCTACATGGTTACAGCTGTCAGCCACGACCACATCGAGGGAATCAAAGGCGCGGAGGCAACTGCTGTTGCTATATTTTTGGCCCGGACAGGCAAGTCTAAGGATGAAATTGCCAAATATATTACAGAAAATTATTACGACTGGTGTTCATCTGTAGCCGAATTACAAGAAAACTATAGTTGGGACGGTTCTTGCCAGGGAACTGTTCCGCCGGCCTTACAGTGCTTTTTTGAATCTGAATCATTTGAAGATGCCGTTCGGAACGCCATTTCAATTGGTGGGGACTCTGACACCATCGGTGCAATAACCGGATCCGTTGCTGAAGCCTTTTATGGTATTCCGAATGATATGATAGAAAAGGCAAAAACGTACATTCCCGAAGATCTTATGCAGATTGTTGCGGATTTCGAACAAGTTGTTAAAAATTAAAGGCGCCGTTTGGCACCGTTCTTAACATTATAAAAAAATCCGTTACTTACTATTCTTTATTTTTGTATAGAGTCAAGTATCTTTTTTTTCGTCTTTTTTTATCATCTCTACTTTGTAATTTTTTACGTCTAATTTTTTTCCTTAAAAAATCTTTCTTCTGCTTCTTTGTTGGACGTCATATCATTATACAAAGCAACTATTTCACCTAAGGCCACAATTTTTATACGTTTTTTTTCACCTTTGTATATTATCATTTTTATTTTTCGATAACGAATAGAATTCATATATTTTAAATATATAAAGGCCGGCAAATACACTAAGGCTAAGATCGGCAATATCATCAAAAGTGCTTGCAAAAATTCATATATTGTATCTATGTTTGCTACCACTAGTGCGACTACCAAAATCACCAATCCTACGCCAAGAATAGAAAACAAAATTTTCCAAAAAGCATCTGTGTTAATTACACACAATAATAGATAACCTAAAACTATACCAGCTGCTATTTCTAGTATTAACATTTTGATTTCCCTTTGCTTATTTCTTGTTTATTGCCAGTACAAAACCAAGCAATACCGACCAGGTTAAGAATGCATTTCCTCCGAAACCTATCAATGGCCAATATGCTGCACTACCCAACGGGCCAAACGCTACTGCTAATCCAGCGATCACTAAAATTGCCAGTAAACCCAACGTCCCCGTAGTCAATAATTTGCTGAATCTATCTTTACTGTTCCTGATCAAATTTGTAAGTCCTTTGGCAAGACAGCCATACAAGGCTAGTACAAACACCCCCATCAATATACCAAACTTCGCAATCATGCTTGTGAACATATAATCTGAAATTGAGTCTGGTAACGTTGCCAACCAATGTAAAGATTCTGTTGTATTTCCTATTATAGCACTATTTGCTAAAGCTTGACGTGCTATCCATGTCTGTGAATACATTTGTGAATGAAACATTAAATCTATTCTTGTATGAACGTGTGGGAGCTGCCAAATTGCTAGTACAAACAAAACAACAAAGCTTATCAACGCAATCATGCCTACTTTGAAAGCAGCAGAATTGTCTTTGCGTGCCTTAAATGTAAGTATGAAAAACAACAACAAATATATCTGTGACATGAATACATAAGGTGCGACAAGTGCCGCCCATATAATAAACAACGTCAATGCGCTTGTACCGATTGTGGTCCATGTTTTGTTTTGCTTTTCTTTACTAAGCCAGTGCGACATCAAAACGATATAAGCAGGCAAAGACATCATAAACGGATCAATGTATGCAGGCCCTATATTTACCCATCTTGCTGATCCTTTAATAAGTGTTGGATCTATTATTGTCTTGATCATCAGCAACAATCCTATAATTCCTAAAATCCAGCTTATGCGGATGACCCATTTCTTTGACAGTTTGCTGAATGCGAACATTATTGCAGTTCCAACCAACACAAATGGCCAAAACTTATTGAAAAAGATATTTGGTTCAAATTTATGTCTTACTGCCTCATATGGTCCAATAAAATACATTCCTAGCAAACCCAATACCACCAACGCAATAATGGATACCCATAACAAATGATTATTGGTATTCATCCAGTTTTTTATTTTATTCCATAGCGCTTGCATGGAGCATCCTTTATTTATCTGTTATTAACATTGGGACGATTTGTTCAAGTATTTTGCCTGTTGTTGGGACAACGTTCCAGGCAGATGTTTTTAAACCGGCAGATTCTTTCGTTCCCTGTGGTTCGTCCAACAATGTTAGCATTGTATATTGTGGATCAGAAACTGGGAATACCGCCACAAATGTAGTAATAACCTTTGTGCCGTTCATCTTTCCATCAACTCTTTTTTCTGCGGTTCCGGTTTTTCCACCAATTTCAACGCCATTTACCTTGGCTTTTCTTCCACTTGTTTCTTCAACCACGCGCAACATTATATTCCGCAATTTTCCGGATATTTCTGAACTAAGTATGCGTTCCCCCTGTTTTGCCTTATCTTTTGACATTGTCGGATAAACGTACGTTCCGCCATTTGTAACAGCATTAACAGCCGCTAACAAATGCATCGGGGTTATCGATATGCCATGCCCAAACGAAGCTGTTGCTCTTTCAACAGGCCCCCATTTTCTTGGCATAAGTCCTTTTTCTGTTTTTCCAAAATCCAAATCTAATCTTTCATCAAAATGTAATCTGTGGAAAAATTCTTTTTGTGCGTCATCCGGTAAATCCAATGCGATACTTGCGCTGCCTACATTGCAAGAATGCAATAAAATATCCGGTGCCGTCATTTTGGTAATGCCTTGCCTTTTCATATAATGTTTGAATGATGGGACATCATCAATCGGTCCTGCCAACACTTTGTTACCGTTTTTATCATAAATCATCAACGGTTCATTTATCTTATATTCTTTGGTGTCTAACCCATTTTCATATGCCAATGCGATATTAAATGTTTTGAACACAGAGCCCATTTCATATACGTATCTCATTGGTTCAACATTTCCAACAGAAACCATTGATATGATCTGACCTGTTTTTGATTCCATTATTATGCCTGTTGCACCTTTGGCTTGGTATATCGCGACCGCATTATCTAATTCTTTTTGGACTATTTCTTGAATTTCTGGATTTATGGTATTTTGTTCTGTCTTTTCAACTCTTGAATCACACCCTATCAATGGGATACAACATAATAGCCCGAATAATAAATTTGATTGCAAGGCATATACTCCTTTCTTTCTGTAGGAACTATACCCCATATATTTGCATTTTCAATATGCCCTATACAAATATTTTTTATATGAATTCGTACTATTTCAGTGTGTTAACCTGCACCTTTTATTTATTAAAATCTATCGGGCAATAACATTGAATGGACAACAAACGCACAATCAGTGTAACTTTCTGGCCTGTAAGAAAACGCTTCAACCAATCCACGCCATATGAAAAAACAAACACATCGGTGGGGTACAACTCCACCATGCTGCATTCAACACATACCTATCATTACGTGAATTGAGAACCAACTATTATGATATTATATCCGGAAACGGGCACCGAGTCTTATAGTGTCAAGGATATATCTGCCGCCATCTTCGGCCGGGGCATAAATCCTGCGCGCGCCCAAGTCCAAAGTGGTTATATCAGAATATTTATACCCAACGCCAAAATGTACCGCATAAATTATGCCGTCATCATCTATATGATTACTTGCCTTGCCACTTTCCACATGAGCACCTTTCATTTTTATCTCTTCCTTGCCAACGCTGTATCCCATACCAAGACCGACATACGGAACAACATCGGCAATTCTGAAATCAGCATACCCATTTACCAGCATAAAGAAACGATCGTATTTTAATTTGATTTTATCCGTTACCACGTAATTCTGTCTTAATTTTCCGTCTTCACGATAATTGTTATAGCCAAATTCCGCCTCTAACCGCAGGTGGAACCAATCATACTGGTTCTTTTCCACATACATTTCGCCCGGTGTCCAATCAAGCCCCGCGGCAACCGATGCTTCCCACAACAAACCGGAATCACCGTATTTGCAACCAATTCCACAATTTTCAGCCAATACATCCCCCAGTTTGTCGTTATGGTCTACATATGTAGTGGTGTCCCCTGCCCCCAATTTTGCCGACACATAATATCCAGTTTGTGCGTTTGCGGCGCCAGCAGTTACAATCACAGTGGCCAACACAAGAATTTTCTTCATACTTTTCCTCCATTTAATACGAACCTATTATAATAGGATCTAAAAATTATTTCAATAATAATTCATCAAATAAATCCTAGGAAAAATAACAAAAACAAAAAAGTCAAGTATAAAATTTTATAATATATTTGCTTGGTTGGTTGTTTGGGTGTTTTTTGTGTGATACAATGTTACCACAGAAGGGAGTTTATGTTGCATTTAAACAGGCGTTTTTTAGCGATTGTTTTAGCAATGGGCGGTGTTTTGATACGCCCAGCTGTTGCGGCACCAACGGTAAGGAATTTTACAAATGCGACTAGCACCAGTGCATATGGTAATATGCGGGGTACAGCAAAACCTATACAAACACAAACCGCACCAACAATTAAAAGCGCATCATCCGCACGTACATTGAATATGGTGGCCAACACAGCAAAAAACAAGGGGGCCTATGTCGGTGTGCCGAACACAACAGGTTTGATTGATTCTGCGCGCACACCGGGAAAGCACGGAAATATTCTTAAGGGCATAAGCACAAAACTTTCCGCAAATTATTCTTCACAACCGACCGGCAATAACATCGATGTATCTGATTTGGAACATCGTATTGCCGAATTAGAGGCCAGAATGGATACCAAGCAAGACGCATTGGAATTTGGTGATGGAATTAATATTGATGGCAACACGGTTAGTTTGGCCACAGAAATAACGGATTTGCCAGACAATGTTGAAACAATGGCCCAAGACATAGAAGATTTAAGCGAACAAATAAGTCCCGAAAGTTATTATACCATAGAGGAAACGCAACAATACGTTCAACAGATTATAAATCAAACAGCAAATTCAGATGTTGTGACCGATTTTGACCCATCTATTTTTTCCAAGGGGCAAGGCGGACAACATTAATGTAACAGAATAGAAATGGAATGAAAGTAAAAGTGAAGGAGAAACGATAAAATGAATAAAAAACTTTTATACAGTTTGATTGCATCATTATCAATGGCATCAACCGGTGCATATGCCGCAAATTCGCCTGTAACGACCAAGGATTATGTGGATGCCGGTTTGCAATATGTATATGATGTTGCAAACGGTAGAGTGACCGGCACGGTACAAACATTGGAATCCACAATTGGTACCGCAAGTACCAATGAAGCGAACGGGACGGGGTTAATTGGTCGTGTTGAATCGGTCGAAAATGCAATTGGAACCGCGAGCGAAGGCGAAACACCTGGGACAGGTTTGACCGGTGCTGTCGAAAGTTTGCAAGACACAATTGGCGATGCAAACGGTGGTTTGATTCAAAGAATCAATTCATTAGAGGCAGTCAGTCAAACGTATAATGGTGTTGACGGTATCGCAATAACCGCAGGCGCCAATGAAGGTGATCCATCCACAATTGGTTTGGCATTGCCAACAGATCAAAATAACGAGGTTGCACAAGGAACATATGTTTATACCGTGGATGCCAATGGTGGTTCATGGCAACAATTGGACGTTGCCACCACGTGGGATTCAACGGTGATACATTAAAAAACATGCATTATGTTGTTAAAATGAATTTCGTTTTATGATATAATGCAAACGAATTAACACAACAAACCCAAAAGGAGAAAGAATGAAAAAACTTCTAAACATATCAGTAATCGCGGCATTGGCGATATCGCCGTTGGTGGCGAATGCTGCCGATTTGACACAGGCCCAAATGGACAAAGCAGACATAGTTACTGCGGACGCCAACAGAATGGCAACCACTGGTTATGTCAAGGGGGCGTATACTGAATTAGGAACCGCAATCAATACGAAACAAGATAAATTGCTAGAAAATCAAATGAAAGCTGTTAATTCCGGTATTACGGACGCAAAGGTATCAGGATATGATGCGGTTCAGGATGCGGTTCAGGATGCATCAACAGGTTTGGCATCAAAAGCATCCACAGCATCTGTAGACGCTTTAACAACCCGTGTTGATGCATTACAAGCAGTGTCGAGCGATTTTGCCGAAAAAACAGGTGTTGAAACCGCAATAGAAGGTGCAATGATTACCGCGACTGTTCCAACATTAACCACATGGGGTAATGATAATTCTGAAAGCAGTGTTACAGTAGATGTAGCCAGCATATCCGCTACTTATCCAACTACTCAACAGTCACAACCGTCACAACCGTCACAACAAGCAGTAAGTTGTTCAACGTCTGAGTTCTACCAAGATGGGCAATGCTACTCATGTGGTGCTGGCGCGACCTCTTTAGGTGACCAGGCAACAAGTTGCACATGCCAGAACAACGGTACCTGGAGTATTGACACGAATTCGACCCCAATACGAGGTAAGTGTGTTGGCGGCACAACCGAATAATAACATCTTAACTTAGGTCTGGGCATGATTATTGATATTATGTCCAATAATGTATGTCCAGACCAATTATTTAGTTTAAGAATATGAAAAAATTACTTTGTATCTTTACCGTGTTGTCTGTAATTACCCCGGCCATGGCCACAGGGGAAGGTCCAGTACTAGATAAAACCGCCGTTGCAGCAACAGCATCCTATGTTGATGGTGCGTATAATGCGATAAATACTGCAAAACAGGATAAACTGACATCAACGAATGTTGTTGAATCTGGTTCTGGGGCGATGGTGACCGGTGTAACCGCCGATAACGGAACTGTTACCGTTACAAAAAGTGAAATAACAATCCCCGTTGCGAACAGCGACAGTCGTGTAACAATTTGGTTTGAATAAACCAAATTTACGTTTCAATTTTATTGCCACTTGAAATAGTGGGTTTATTTTTTATATCAAATCGTGTAGTGGTGTGTGTTAGTTCCACACAATATGTGCCACATAAATTACCTGAAAAATAATTTCATCAATAATCACAACTGCGCATACCGCCATTTGCGGTATTTGCGGGCGTTTGGTGTGGTTTGTGTCCAAAGGAGGTAAGATTATGACAAACATTGAAAAAATCGCGTGTGTGCCCAATTATACGCGGCATAATGGCAATCCGGCAAAATTACTAGAAATAAAAGATTGGCACCATATTACGCCAAAACGATTACAAAAATACATTGATGATGGGTATATTGTTGATTGGATTGATGGATATGACATTGGGCCAACGCCATTAACCAATGCACTGATGCAAGATGCGCCATTGGAAATCGTGCGTTCCAAGAAATCCACACACGAAAATATGCAAATTGAATTGCTGTTATTGCGTGCCGGTGCATTGGATGACATTATTGCGTGGTTAAAATCGCACAAGAACGAATTAGACGACATTGGGTGGATGTTTGGACGTGAAAATTGTATGCGCAAACATTTGAGATTCTTGGGGTATAAGGACGACACAAAAGTGTTTGCATGCGAACATTCGTACCTGTATATAATGGAACAAGCTGGTAAAATATGGATGAGTTGTGATTTTGATATATACGACAATGGAATTGAATATGCAACGGTTTTTAATCCGGTCTTACCGCAACAAATGGCCGTAATATTCAATGAATTGGGCGATGTGTTTGCAAAACAATTCTGTATGATTCGCGACCGATTATCCCCCAGAATTGCAATGGACCAATATTATACATATTTGGCATCACTGCACGCAGCTGATGCGAATAAGTATTACCGCATACACGCCGCCCAAAAAGATTTACGCAAACATTTTTCTTATAATGATTGGACCGAACTTATGTACATAACACCAAACATTACTGCGCGCGCGGAATACAACAAACAACGAAAAAGATGGTTCCCGATGCTTTACGCGTGGTTTCACATGGATGATTAAAGCGAAATCGATACAGTTAGTGTTTCTTTTTTGATTTCGCTGTGGGCAAATCTGCGTATATTGCATTGAATAAATCACGCAATAAATCACGGTTTTCAATGTCTTCAACCATTAACATTGGATGACCGCCGGGGTACGGTATTTCCATTGGCGCCTTAGGTAATATTGAAACCGCAGATTTTGTCAGCTTAACCAAGAACCGATCATCATAAACACCGGCAACAATTTTATCACGAGAATATATCACATATTCGCCCATCATTGCATGATATGATACATCGTCCAAGTCTGATAACTGCTCCATCACAAATTCCATATATTCCTTGCTTGATGCCATTTTATACTCCTGGTATTGGAATTATAATTATCAGTCATTGATTTCACAATAATTTAATGATACCAATTATTATATACAAAGGATTCATCATGAAATATGTAAAATCTTGGACTTTTACAACCGAACACGAAAGCATTCAGGAAACCTTGCAAGAGATTTCTGACGTTATCGCCATTGCCAAGGCGACAATTAAACAAGGCGATACAAAATTGGCGTTGAAAAACCTGGACGAGGCCGAACACTATATACCCTATATCACGCGCAAGGTTAATATTGCATTGCAACACGTTCCGGAATCCGTTCAAAAAAAAGAATTCTTATAAAAAATCGCCCGTATGGGCGACTTTTTATTTTTTGTCTGCGTATTTTGCCTTGTACGCTTCGCGCAATGATGTATCTTCAAAATATTCTAACCCCATCGCACGACGAACGCGTTTCAATGTATCGGCGGCAATCGTACGTGCGGTGGCACTGCCCTTCTCTAACATATCATAGACATAGTCAATGTTTTGCTCGTATTTTTTGCGACGTTCACGAATTGGCGTCAAAATATCGTTTAATACATCATTCAGGAACTTTTTAACCGTTCCATCGCCCAATCCACCGCGTGTATAGTGTGCCTTCATTTCGTCCAGGTTTTTATACCCCGGTAAATATTTTGCAAAATGCTCATCTGTGGCAAACGCCGTCAGATATACAAACGGAATATTACCTTCCAAATGCCCCGGATCTTCCACACGCAGATGTAATGGGTCGGTGAACATATTGTTAATCTGTTTCTTTATCACAGATGGTTCATCGGCAAGGTAAATCGCATTCCCCAATGATTTCCCCATTTTCTCACTGCCATCTATTCCGGGCAAACGACGACACACACCGTCAGATGCAAATATCGCCGTAGGTTCAACCAACACATCACCATATATGGAATTAAACGCACGAACAATCTCACGCGTTTGTTCCAATAACGGTGCTTGATCTTCACCAACAGGCACGTATTTTGCACCAAATGCGGTTATGTCGGCGGCCTGGCTGATTGGATATGTCATAAATCCTGTTGGAATACCACCGTCAAAGTTTCTTTCTTTTATTTCTGTTTTAATTGTCGGATTGCGTTGCAGGCGCCCCAATGTTACCAGATTCATATAGTAAAACGTCAATTCAGTCAATTCCGGTACTTGCGATTGTACGAAAATTGTCGTTTTTTCGGGGTCAAGGCCCACAGACAGGTAATCTAATGCGACCTCTATCAAATTTTGGCGAATCTTTTCGGGATTGCGCGCATTATCGGTCAATGCCTGACAATCAGCAATAAACACGAATTGCTTATAACGTGGGTCATCTTGTAATTCAAGGCGTTTACGCAAACTGCCCACAAAATGCCCAATGTGCAAACGTCCCGTCGGACGATCGCCGGTTACAATTATTTCTTTTTCTTGTGTCATATTAAAATCCTTATGCTTTTTGTTATTACGGTAATTATATTTGTTTTTTTTGTAGAAAAATCACCGACGCCATCGTCCATAAAATGGCGTATTCACAAAATCACTAAAAGCATAACTTTGTTCAGTCATATTCGTCCTTATTATATGTTTTATTCATATAATTGTCAAACGAAAAGCCCCGTTTGGTAACGGGGGCTTTCCAAGAGAGATTGGTTATGTGGACTTATTTGCTTCTGCCTTTTTTAATGCGGCGAAGTCCCAAAGCACCCAAACCAAGCCCCAGTCCGACACCGATACCATAGTTGGTACGTCTTTGATTGCGTTTTTGGATGGCCTGTTGCAAGGCGTCTTCTGCAGCCTTGGTTTTATTTTCTGCCAAGGACAAGCGCAAGTAATGAACCGCCTTTTCGTATTTTTCCATTGCCAAATACGTAATACCGATGTTATAAGTCGCAGCACCACGTTGTTTGTTCGTTTGTGCGACCTTCAACGCGGCTTTACCGGCCTCCAATGCGGTTTCATAATCTTGTTTAAGATACGATGTATATGACACATCATTCAATTCATTGCAAGAATATGTCGTCCAAGCATCTGCAAAGCTCACCGTGGCATTATCAAGCTCTTCAGCTACAACAACAGGTTGCGCCCTGCCATTGGAAACTTCTTGCCAGATATAGTTAGGAACGATTTCGTTAACCTTCTTGCAGGCGACTCTAACATGTCCTTTCTTTCTACCAAGATTCAATGACACCGTTCTTGGATTTTTTGCCTTTTGAAGGTTTGCCTGGATTTTTGAGAAATCCCATGTGCAGAAACCGTTTGAATCTTTCTTAGGACTGCCGTTTTTGTAGACAAGCATATCTTGCAATATCAAGTTATAACAACCTTCGGCACGCAAATCTAACAAGTCAGAATATTGAATCTTGCCTGCCATCAATGCTGCAAAGAAATAACATCTGTTGATTACACCCGCTTGCTGACGCCAACCAGTCAATGTCTTGGCTAATTCCGCGCCCTTTTTTCCGGCGTTCAGTTGTTTAACAAATGACGATTTAGCAAAATTTGAATGTCCCAAACAATATCTAAGCACACATGCCGCAATCATTGTATTTTCGTCCATTGGAACCTTTATGCAACTTTTGATATCCGGCAAAATTTCATAAGTCAAATAACGGCCTTTATAAACATCGGATTGTTCCAATGTTGGGATTGGTGTGGCCTGAGTTACTTTTTGACTTGACCCATCCGCATTGTACAAAATCGTAAGGCCATGTCCTGTTGTCCACGCTTCACCACACCAATATATGTATGGATAATAATTTTCAACAAACGCCAATGCAAATTTGATTTTACTGCGTGACGCTTCGAACAACGCAACATTACCATACGGATCTTTTGTTGTCTGTTGTTCGGTTTGCGGTTGCTGAGCATCATCTTCTGTGCGGTCTGAACAGCCTGTAAGTGCGACCCCACCCGTCATTAACATACCAAATAACACATTTCTTAACGTTTTGTCTGACATTTTTATTTTCCTTTTATTTTGTACACTTTTGTCTTGTGTGCTTGATATTTAACACAAAAAAACATTATTGTCAAGTGCTTTTTACAATTTTTTTATTTTTTATCAAAATTCAAATAAATTTAGGAAAAATGGGGCTTTTATGATATAATTACTTAAGATTTTTGATGGAAAAACCAATGTCACAAGAGACTTTTATACGTGCCGCCAAGATTCAGAGTATTATAAATCGCCTTAAATATGAAGAGGCGGTGTTTCAGAATGGACATTGGTCTTCCGCTGAAATGTTCGAAGATCAATTACGCCAAGACGGCTTTGTTCCGCCTGTTCCAATATCACATAAATATAATTTTCCAAATGGTATGTCTGAAAAGGAATACGAAGATTTGGCCATGTGGTTGACATATATCATATATTTTGACCCCACACGCATTTATGACACACAAAAATATGTTGATACCCTTACACGCGATTCTGGTATGACAGCTGAAGAAAAACAAGCGTATTATGATAAATTGTTCGCAATTACTGGGGGGCTTAGCGATTCCGAGAAAAATCAAATCGTCAGATTTTTCATAAATTCGAAAGAAAATGCCATTGAATATTTCTTTAAAATGACCAAGAATCTACAAAACGCAAACCCTGAAATTGCAGACATTAAAGTAAATCCCGGTGCCGTGCCAAATATGTTTGATTTAACAATTGGCGCCACATCACGTTTTCACCCCAACGATATTAAATACTATATGTTCCTTGATGACATTGGCACAGCGAGACAAAATCAACACAAAATTGGGGCCGTTTTGGGATATGAACCACATGTATTTATTGAACCAAGCCGTGTAAATCAAATCGTAAACGGAATCATTATGCAACGAAATATGCAACAGGGGCGCACAAAACAATAAAAAACGGGGCAACTGCCCCGTTTTTTTGGTTCAAAGGTAATCTTGAATAATTTACCAACCACGTCTTTCTTCTTCAAGCATACAACCATATACCGCCCCAAGATAATTCTGAGCAGAATTCAATTTCTGGGCGGCCAATGCGACTTCCATTGGTACCTCTGCACGTTTGGTTGCATTTTTAGCAGCCAAGGCCGCTTCCTCCACTGATCCAGCGGCGTTTATATAGGGTTCCGTGTACAAGAAATACGCATTTACTGGTTCTCTGTGAACACCTTGGTACAATTGACCTTCATATGCAAACACGGCCTGTTGTGCTGGCGAATATTCTATTATAAATGACGAACCGGCCCCATAAACATAGTACAAGCCAATTTCACCAGTTTTTTGACGTTCCATTAATGTCTTGCCCGCTTCGGTGTGCCAATAAAAGTCACCAAATGGACTTGTTATGATTCTTACTTGGTCTTCTTTGCCATTATCGTACATGCACGTTCCCATTGTTGCACGTGGATGATTTTTATTATATTCTTCTGTGAATTGCTTTAACCAAGGTTGAACGACCGCAAGTTGCATCGCACATTCCGCTTGCGCTTGTTCGTATTGCTGTTTGTATGTTAAATTTTGTTTATCTTGCATATTGTTACCCCCTATTTTATTTAATAAAACCCCTTTCACGCATACAAGAATAAAGCACCCCAAGATAATCTTGCGCAGAATGCAATTCTTTGGCGGCCAGCGCGATTTCCATTGATACTGGGTATTGTTTGCCGTCGTACAAGAAATATGCGTTTATTGGTGTTGAATTTGGTGCCTGGAAAATTTGATCTTTGTATCTATAAATACGGTTACCATCAAATCTGTATTCTATAATGAATGCGCCACCGGCAAATTTTACATAAGATATTGATATCTTACCTGCTTCATTAAGTGCACGTAATTGTTTTCCGGCCTCGGTATCCCAGAAAAAGTTACCGTGCGGCCCCGACAAAATAGTTACGTCTTCGTAAAATCCGGTTCCCAAATCATACTTTTCAGAAAATTCCTTTAAAAACGGCTGAACAATCCCCGTTTTTTCCTGTATCATACGTTCCTGTTCTTGACAATCATGTTCGTATTCTTGTTGTGTTCTCATCCAAATCTCCTTTGGTTCTTTGCTTATAATGTAATACAAAAATACAAAATGTCAAGTCTCTGCTTTTTATTGTCTTTTTTAACACATTTTATCTTGATTTTTTCAGGATTGTTCTGTTATAATCACCCCTGCCCTGCGGAGCGTTGGCAGAGTGGTAATGCAGCGGATTGCTAATCCGTGACCGTGTTATAGCGGTCCATAGGTTCGAGTCCTATACGCTCCGCCACTATTTTGAGCCCTAAAATACGGGCTTTTTTATTGGTGATTTTTGGTTAATAAATGGGGGCGATTTTGCAACCTTGCGCTCCCGATTAACGAATGTGCGGTTTGATAAAAATTTGATATAATTATTTGCATTATTTTGAAACGCTTTTATAATCAGGACTAAATACCCGATGTTATTGTTTTTTTTGTAAACTCATTGTGTTATAAGGAGTGAATAGTGTATAAATATGTTCTTACATCTTTTATAGCGTTGGTTGCAAGCAATGCGTATGGCAGTTTTGATTTTACAAATTATACCCCGACATTGGGAACGAACAGCGCATATACAATAACATTTACCCAGGTTGCGAATAACAGCGCACCAAATACCATTACTACATATTCTGTTGATACAAATGATTATTCCATTACGCCGTTTTATTATACGTATTCGGTCGTTCACGGTGGTGCGACAAATAATCGATTGATTGTGAATTCAGGCACAAGTCAAAATATAACAGAATCTTTTATATTACAGACATCAAATTATCGTGGTGGTGCAATTTGTAACTCTGGTTTTTCAATAGATTCTATCACCGGGGATTTTATTGGTAATTCGGCTACATCAGCCGCTGGGGCAGTTTATAATGCCCCTGGAGCATCGATATCTTCTGTTATTGGGGATTTTATTGATAATCATGCCAGTGCGGGCGGTGCAATTATGAATTATGATTCAGAAATCGGTTCCATTACAGGAAACTTTATCGGAAATTATTCTGGTCAAGGTGGTGCGATTACCAACGGGAATGATGATACGATAGGTTCTATTACTGGGAACTTTATAGGCAATTATGGAACCAGTTCTACGGGGGGCGGTGCAATAAATAATTATGGCGTGATAAACCATATTACTGGTGATTTTATTGGTAATAATTCTGCTTATGGTGGTGCACTGTATAATGAAGGTACAATGACTGATATTACGGGAAATTTTATCGGCAATTATACATCAACAACTGGTGGTGCAATTAATAATCGCGAAGATATTGGTGATATTTTTGGCAATTTTATTGGTAATTATTCCACATCATATGGCGGTGCAATCCATAGTTGGAATGCAACAATATCTTCAATAACCGGTAATTTTATCGGTAATCATGGACTTTCCGGGGGGGCAATTTATAATCGTGGTGATGCCGTACTTGGAACGATTAGGGGCAATTTTTTCAATAATTATTCTGAACAGTATGGCGGTGCGGTGTATACTGATTCAGATATTACATTTTTGTCGGATTCGGCTAATTATATAATTTCTGGCAATTATACGCTTCGTGATGGTCGTCAAGATATTGCCATAACTGTGGGTGATGATTACGATGTATCAAAGGATATATTTATCACGTTTGAGAATAACAAATCTACACACTATATTGTGGATGATGAAATTGAAAATGATGCGAGATATGCTAATTCATACAGTATATCTGTGACGGGGGATGGCACTGGATATACGCAATTTAATAACGGTTTGCATAATGTCAATACTGTAAATATAAACAATGGGACAATGATTTTTGGTCAGACCCCAGATAATTATACTGGGGTGGCAAATATCGGACATTTTATTGGGGTAAATAACCCAATTATGAATTTAGAGAACGGAACATTTAATATCGCGAATGGTTATACGGAAACTATTACTTTGACCGGTTTAAATTCTGTTGGAAACAATAACTTTATTGTGTTGGATTTAGATGTTGCGAATAACAGTGCGGATTTTATAACCGTGACTGACAACATATCGGGACAGATTAATCTGGTTATTCAATCTTTGTCTGACTTGGATATAGGCGACAATATAATCTGGTTTGCGGACGTGAATACGGATGATGCGGGTTTATTTAATCTGTATTCTGTGTCTGGGTTGGATTACGAATTGGGATTATATTTTGATGAAGATAATCATAAATACGGATTGCTGAGATTGGGAAATGTTCCGGTGAAAGTTTTGCCTGACAATATGGCGCAACGGGCAAATCACATAGCCGAAACATTGGTTTATACCGTCAAGAATCTAACCAGTTCTATGCAAAAACGTGTTGATAACTTACAGTGGTTATCGACAACAGATGCTGAAAATCAATCTGGTATAAACAATGCTTTTTGGATGCGCAATACTTACAAAGGTTTTGATGTAAACAAAAGTTCTATGGCGTTGTCTGGAGTAGAATTTGGATATGATGGCCTGGTATCGTCAACAGATAATTACAAATGGTATGTCGGTGGATTGGGATATATTTCTGGTGGAGGCAGCGAATTCAAAGATACTAAATTTGATATAACTGGATACGGGTTGGGTGCTTACGTAATAATGCTCGCAAAATCTGGTTGGTTTGGTGATTTGGTATTCAGACAACATTTTATTAATCTGGAAGAAACAGGTATAAAAACCGATTATACGGCAAGCAGTTTGAATATTGGCACAGGTAAAGAATTTGTGTTTGGTGAAGATACAAACGAATTGAAATTGTTTGTAAAACCGTCCGTCACAGGAACTTATATTGCTATATCAGGAACAGATATCGGTGCGTTCAAAGTCCAAGATATTTCGTCAATTATGGCTTCTTTGTCGGTATCAGCCGGTCCAAGATGGAATTTTGCAAGTGGGCGAAGATTTCAAGCATACGGCAAAGTTGGATATACTATGGATAATTCTAACGATGTAGATATTATTGTAGATGGTATCGACACAAAACAAGCGGTTGCAACAAATACCACAGAATTAGGTATAGGGTTTGATTATCGGGGTATTAATAACTCTGCGGATATATATTTGGAAACATCATATATCACCGGTACTGATTATTCCGAGATGTCTGGCAATATCGGTATAAGGTACAGTTTTTGATGAAACACCTTACTATGAGGTGTTGTCTGGAAATATGCGGAAGAGTTGTATTTACGAAACAATTCCATTATCGCACGTATTCAAAGGCGGAAGTCAAAATGACCACCAGCTGTTTCGCTGTGGTGCCAACGAAATAGAATTTAAAAAACAGATCCCCGTTGAACAAATTGCAAAAATTGCACTCCAAGAATATGAAAGACATAAAATAAGAAAACATCTTATATATGAACGCGCATATATTAAACAAAATGTTATAAGTTGGCGGAAACGCTATTCTTTATAAATACCATGTAAATAGGTATATTATTTAGATTTTTTTAAATCTTGGTTGGCCGTTAACGTTTTCTGACCATATTTTCAAAGGCCGGCACCAGATTTGCCCTTTTGGAAATTCGTCTGACTTATACAACGCCTTGTAAACAACCATATCTTCCAAGGTTTCGGAATGTTTGCCAATCGCAATAACCTGATAATGGTGATGATTCTTGTAATGTTCGTATATCGCGCCAATTTTCGGCATTTTATTTCCCTTTTATATATTATTGTTACTATCGACAATGACCTATTTACTTCCATCAAATCCAAGGTGGAAATATTTTCGTCGACCGCATTTTGTTTTGTCGTGCCGAAATAAATACAAATGACGCAAAAAATCTGGCATACTTAATCCCTGGCAGGTGTTTTTTCCATTTTACGTGTCATCCTAAGGAACTTTTCCGCACGCAAATCAGGTAACCGTTCTGGATCTGTCTTTTGTAATAATTTTATTTGTTCGCTAACCGCATTGGCCAAATTCTCCATCGTCATTTGCCAATCGGTATGTGCGCCCCCCGTTGGTTCGGCAATTATCTTGTCAATGACCCGCATATCCATCATATCGTTTGCGGTTAATTTCATCGCCGCCGCTGCGGTTGCCTTAAACTTGTTATCTTTCCACAAAATACTGGCGCAAGATTCCGGTGCAATGACCGAATAAATCGCGTTTTCAAGCATTAAAACACGGTCGCCGGTACCGATTGCGATTGCGCCACCGGAACCACCTTCGCCAACGTTAACGGCGATATAAGGTGTCTTAATAGAAAGACCGGTTTGTATAGTTGATGCTACCGCTTCGGACTGCCCACGTTCTTCGGCCGCCGAACCTGCGAACGCCCCCGCCGTATCAAACAATGATATAACCGGCAAATTAAACCGTTCCGCCAAGCGCATCAAACGTTGTGCCTTGCGATAACCTTCGGGATTTGGCATTCCAAAACGGTGTAACTGACGCGTTTCAATTGTGCGCCCCTTTTCTTGACCTAAAACCACCGCGGGAAACCCGTTCCAAAAGCCAATACCACCACACATTGCCGCGTCTTCACCAAACAATCTATCGCCGGCAAGGTATGTCCAATCGGTAACAATTCCATTGACGTAATCCAAGAAATGCGGGCGATTCTCATTTCGGGCAAGCAATACTTTATCATACGCATCATTTTCGCCCATACCACGCGCCTTTTTAGAAACATCGGAATCTTTCGGTGTCTGCGTGGTTATCGGTTCAACCGGACGTGACTGATGCGTCAAAACCGCCAAAATCTTTTCAAGCCGTGATTTTAATTCTACACGCGGCACGACCATATCAACCATACCGTGTTCGTACAGGTAATCCGCCGTTTGGAAATTAGAAGGTAATTTTTCACGAATATTTTGTTCGATAACACGACGTCCTGCAAACCCAATACGCGCCCCAGACTCTGCGATATTGATATCACCCAACATTGCAAATGATGCCGTCACACCACCGTATGTCGGGTCAGTCAGCAACACGATATATGGAATTTTCGCCTCGTGCAATTTGTTTACCGCAACGGTTGTGCGCGCCATCTGCATCAAAGATAATACATTTTCTTGCATACGGGCACCGCCACTGCACGCAACCATAATAAACGGTCGGTGGCTCTGAATAGCATGTTCAGCACTCGCCACAATCCCTTCGCCAGCAACACGTCCCATCGACCCCATCATAAATTCGCCATTCAATATGCATATTGTTGTTGGAATACCACCAATATGTCCATCAGCCGTTGTTACCGCATCATTGTAACCGGTATCAGAACGGCCTTCTTCCAATCTTTCAGAATAAGGAATTCTATCAACAAAATTCAACGGGTCATCCGGCAATGTCGGCAATGGAATTTTTTCCCATGTCTTGTCATCAAACAACAAATCAAATCTTTGTTTTGGGTTCATAATGAATGCCCGCCCACAACGCGGACAAATATAATGATTATCTTTGTAATCCTTGTAATAAACCAATTTATCGCAAGATTCACATTTTATCCACATCAACCGACGAACGCGGTCATATTTTTCGCGATTTTTGTTTTTAATTCCGGATTTTTTACCGAACAACATAGTATTTATCCATTCATCTTTTTGATTAATTCACGGCTTGGTTTGAATAAAATTGTCGTATTCGCTGGCAAATGCATTGGTTGCCCCGTCACCGGGTTATATCCAACCTTGGTTGCGCGTGGGCGTGGTTGAAATGTACCAAAACCACGGATTTCAATACGATTACCCGCGGCAATTGTTTCTATCATTGCATCAGATACCACATCCAAAACCGCCGCCGCATCCCTAAGGCGCATGCGTTTAAATTGAACCTGAATAGTGCGTATAATATCTGAACGTTTCATAACTGTCTTTCCCCTTAGTTTTTATGTACAGCTTGGATTCTAACACCCAAAAACAAATATTTCAAGTAGTTAAAAAATCTTGATATTTTCATAATAAAAAAGTTGCTTTTATCGCGTGCTAATTTATACTGGGAACCAACTATGATAAAAAAGGAATTTTACATGTTGCGTCCGTCTTTACGTAAACCCAATCAAATGCGTCCAGTATCAATGGAAACAGGTGTTAACAAATGGGCCGAAGGTTCGTGCCTTATTAAAATGGGCGGCACACATGTATTGTGTACGGCAAGTGTTGATTTTGCACAACCAACATGGAAACGGTTGCAAAATAAAACTGGTGGATGGGTAACCGCAGAGTACGCCATGTTACCCCGTGCAAACGGCACACGCAAAACACGCGAAGCAATTGCCAAAGACCATCGCAGTGCCGAAATATCACGATTGGTTGGACGCGCATTGCGCAGTGTTGTTGACATGGAAGCACTTGGCAAACATACAATTACAATTGATTGTGATGTAATTCAGGCCGATGGCGGCACACGAACCGCCAGTGTAACCGGCGGATTCGTTGCATTGTCCTTGGCGGTTAAATGGCTGTTGGATAATGGGCACATTCGCGAAAACCCAATACGAGAACATGTCGCAGCGGTAAGTGCAGGTCTGTGGAACAACGAACTTATTCTTGATTTAGATTATGATGAAGATTCAAATGCCGAAATGGATGCGAACTTTGTTGTTGCGGAATCAGGCCGTTTCATAGAAGTTCAATCTACTGGCGAACAACATCCTTTTGAAAAAGCACAACTTGGCGAAATTATGGATATGGCCGCGTGTGGCATACAAAAATTGATTGATTTACAGAAACAGGTTTTATCATAAAGAATCTATTTTTTCTGATTCAATATATCGTCCGATTTTATATATTCGGGCGATTTTTTTTGCAGTTTTGTCTTTGCACGTTTCGCATATTCACGTGATTTTTCCGATGATTTTTGCATACGATAATATTCCGCCATTGCCCAATCAGAACGGCCATCGTTTTCGCCATATGCGCGTGCCAATGTCCAATAAGAAAGCGGTGTTTCATCAACCAATATAACCCGTTTGCATAATTCTATTGCACGGTCTTTGTCGCCTGGTTTATTGCGTTCAGTCAGAACCAACGCCAATGCGGTTTCTATTTGTGGGGATTTCGGGCGCAATTTTAATGCGCGTTCATATGCACTTACACTGTCGTCATAATGCCCATATGCATATTCTATATCACCCAACAGTTCATACAAATACGGATTATTCGGTGAACGCGAAACAAGTGTTTTACATCCAACCAATGCGCCATCCAAATTTCCGCCACGCATATTTGCAATCGCACGGGCATATATTGCCGCATCTGATTTATCAGAATACGGGTAAAGTGTCTTTACACGTTCTGCATTGTCCAAATATCCAACTAATTTTGCGCGCACCATTGCATATTGTTGAATCATATCAGCAGAATCAGATTTAAATTTTTTGTTTTTAATTTCTGGCGAATCCAATTTATCGCGAACATTTTTCAAGCGTTCCGATGTAAGTGGGTGATTGATTGCATTCGGATTAACCTTGGATTCTATGTGCGAAGTCATATCGTTCATTTGATTAAATACATCCAAGAATCCGTTCGGATTTACCCCCGCGCGCACCATAAGGTTTAATCCCATATCATCGGCCATACGTTCTTCGTCACGCGAAAAAAACAATATTGATTGTCGTGCAATTGATGTCGCGCCCGCCATAACACCCGCACCCAACGACGGATTTCCACCCGCCACCATAAGGCCAACACCAAGTGCCTGAATCAACATTGTACGTTTCATTTCGGCATCCATTGCCGCAGACATTTGTGCCATATGTCCCCCAATCATATGCCCCATTTCGTGTGCGACAACTGCGCGTAATGCATTCGGCGATGTAATGCGTGTTAGTAATCCGGTATAGATATAAACATCTTCACCACTCATAACAAACGCATTGAAATCGTCATTGTTCACAATATAAACCTGCATACGCGATGGTGATATGTCCGCCGCCGTTGCCAATGGTGCGATAATTTCTTTGACCACAGATTCTATTTCTGTATCGTTGATAAGTGATGCCGCATTTGCATAAATCGGACAAAGTACGCAAAATAAAATCGCAAATAATTTTCGCATTACGCCCCCAACGTTGTTGACCTATCAAACACATACATTAAATCACGCACCCACGGTTCGACCGTAACCATATCGGCCGCCGCACGTGATGCCAATTTGAATAAATCCCGATGTTCACGATACGCAACAAAATGGTAATTTATCCATCCACTTTGGCGTGTACCAAGTAATTCGCCGACACCACGCATCATTAAATCTTGTTCGGCAATTACAAATCCATCATCTGTTTCCACCAAAACATCCAACCGTTTAAGGCCGTCTGGCGAAACATTATTTCCATATAATAATATACAGAACGATTGTGCCCCACCACGTCCAACACGACCGCGCAATTGGTGCAATGCGGCAAGTCCAAATCTTTCCGCATTTTCAATTACAATTATTGTTGCATCGGGGACATCGATTCCGACCTCTATGACCGTGGTGGCGACAAGTATTTTTATATCAGAATTTTTATCGGCGAATTTTGCCATAACCGCATCACGTTCATTCTTCGGCATTTGCCCATGAACAAGACCGACGCATGTAAAATGTTTTTTTAATTCTTCATAACGATATTCCGCCGCCGTTGCATCAGATTCTTCGGAATCCGCAACCAATGGGCACACCCAAAATACCTTGGCCCCCGATGCAATTTGCGGTTTTAAATGTTCCATCAATGCACCAACGCGCAATATTGGTAATTTTGTTGTTTTAATTGGGATACGTCCGGCAGGTTTTTCTTTGATTATGGAAATATCCATATCGCCATATATTGTCATAGACAACGTGCGTGGAATTGGCGTTGCCGATAAAGCAAGGACGTCCGGATTATTCCCCTTGGCACGCAAAGATTCACGTTGTGCAACACCGAAACGATGCTGTTCGTCAATAATTACTAAACCCAAATCTTTATAAATAACATCTTCGGAAAACAGTGCATGCGTTCCAACAACCAAACGCGTGCGCCCTGACCGCAATGATGTCAATTTTTCACGACGCGCGACGCCTTTATCACGACCCGTGAGTATATCGCATACCAAACCCAATTTATCGCACAGCGGTTTAAGTTTCGCATAATGTTGCCCCGCCAACGTATCGGTCGGGGCCAGCAATGCCGTTTGTCCCCCGAATTCCGCCATCATAATTGTCGCCGCCATTGCAACCATTGTTTTACCACAACCAACATCCCCTTGGACCAGACGCATCATTGGAAATGGGCGCGACATATCTGTTTTAATTTCATCTATTACCTGCTTTTGACCACCCGTTAAATCAAACGGCAACGATGTATAGAATTTCTCCAACAAGTCATATTTCTTTTGTCTTACAGTGCGACGATGCCGTTCATCATTGCGTGTGCGGCGGCTTATTGCAATTGCGGTTTGGTGTGCCAACAATTCAAAATACGCCAATTTCATAATATCATCGGCATTTGGCAATAAATCGGCATTTGTTTTCGCGAAGTGCGCATTACGTAATGATTCAAAGAATTCAACAATATGTTCATCTTCACCGACAAGTTTCGTATCAAAATCGGTAAAAACTTGGTCGCGAATATTTGTAAAAGTTTTCTGTGTAATACCTTCGCCGGATGGGTATATTGCCTGAATCTTTGGTATTTTATCGGCATTGGTCGGCTCTTCGACAAAGTCCGGATGATTTATTGTTGGTGTGGCACCTGGTTCCAATTTACCACTAACGATGCGCCATTCACCAATCGGGAACTTTTTCACCCAATAATCCAAGAAATTGGTATTAAAGAATTGAATAACAACCGTTTTACCGGTCTTGTCGGCACAGGTTATACGTGTCGGCCGCCGGCGGCGACCAAATGTCTGGCCGGATTTAACGGATTTAACCTGAACCATAATTGTAATGACCTCCCCTGGTGTTGCGGTCGCCACAGAATCTATGATGCCACGATCTTTGACATATGACGGGATATGCAACATAAAATCCAGTATTCGCCGGCCACCCAGCAAATCGGCAAAACGCATTGCCAATACGGGCCCCACCCCGCGAATAAATTGCAGGTCAGTGTTTAGAAAATCAAACAATTCTTTCTTCATATATGTTAAAAATACTAAATTCTCACAGCACAAGGCAAGCAGAAATACAAATCCACTCCCTTTTGCTTGACATTTTATTTTTTTGTGTCATATATAGAACATAAAAAAACAAAATATAAGGGAGTTTTAAATGGCAGAAGTACAATATGATGACATTCCGTCTGAAAATGAACGTGGTAAAACCGTAAAAACTATTGCATGGACAGCCGCTGTTGTATTGGCTGCGGGTTTTATCATTCAAAGAGTTATGTACGCCAACAATAAAGAACCTGTTGTAGATACTG
>CAMZFU010000011.1 GCA_947306185.1 uncultured Pseudomonadota bacterium
AGCATCACCGCTGTTGGCAAGTTCTGCTGTAGTTGTGAATGTATCGGCATCAAACGATGCGTAGCCTTCGTTTTCGAATTCATCAGTGTACGTTGACGGGTCAGAAATCCAACGACCAAAATTCCAAACATATGCATCTATCGTTGAATTAAACACCACCGTGGTCGCAGTTGCACGGTTTTCAAACATATTTCCGGCGACCAATGTTGTATCAAATACACCAATGATACCGTCATTAGTGATGCCCACGTCAATCTTGGAACTGTTAAACCCAATCTGTGCCCCTTCAGAATTTTCTATATTAGCATTACCATCAATTTTGACATTGTGCGTTACAAACGAAGAGTTATCACCAACCCCAATATTCGCCCCCAATGTTATACCATAGTCACCATCGCCCGTACCAACACCATGAACGTCGATATCGGCATTTCTAAGTGCTACATTGGACGTAACACTGGTATCATTCCCTGTCAGAGAATAATACATGCCTTCGTGATTTTCATCTGTCGTATCACCAATCGCATTAATCAAACCACCGGTGCCCCCTTTGTGAATTGTGACCGTACCATCATTTGCATTATTCCCGGTCAAGGTGTAAATACTGTTGGTTGTATAGGCCTTAAATGTCGGGTTATCCGTAATATTTCCATATTCAGACAACTTTCTTACCGTGTCAACTGTTTCTAAATCAGACAACAGTGTAAATCCATCCACAGAAATGGTATTTCCAGACAGGATATTAAATTTATCTATACCGTCTGCACTAACATCGACCAAAAGTTCAGAATAGTTACCCAACATTGTATGCGCCGAATAATCATTAATCGTATTATCTATCGTCTTTAATGATGCACCTGTTGCAACAGTAATCATAGTCCCCGTCAAATCCATAGGTGAAGTTAGATGCAGTTGCCCCGAACCAACCGTAACCGTTTGGTTATTTAAAGAATTAGATATCTCAACCGTCCCACGACCAACGACATCTAATGTTCCGTTAAGTCCGTTGATACCACCAGCCAAGCTAAGAACTCTGTCTTCCGACGCATGCAACGTCAAAGCCCCCGCATTATAGATATCGTTTGCCACACCATTTGCGGTATTGTCACGGAAATTTATATCTTCATTCATCGCAGCAATGGTCATATCACCAGTATTATAAATTGCCCCACCTTCGCCACCGGCACTGTTTCCAGAGAACCCAGAATCCGTAATTGTCATCACTCCGCCTTTTCCAGAATCTGTCCCTGTTGCATCTGCGTTTATAAATCTAGTGTTATAAATTGCGCCACCATTTGTCTGGGCCATATTATTGATAAATGTGGCACCTGTAATATCTGCCGTTGCAAATGTATTCGCAATTGCACCACCATTACCACCTACTTTGGAACCGTTTGCAGTATCTGTTGTATACCCCCATGCTTTATTAGAATCAAATATTGTCCCCCTGCCTATTTCTAACAAGTTTCCCAAATTGGCGAAACCACTTTCTGTTGCCTCTGACGCTTGCAATGTTCTGCGCGTTGCAATGGCACCACCATTATATCCCGTTTCATTCCCAATAAATGCAGAATTATAGATATGCAAAATACCATTAACCCCCATAGATATGGCACCACCACCAATGGGTTGACTGTCACTTTCAACCGGAGAACCATCAACAGCAATATTTGACTTATTATTGATAAATGAAATATCCGCACCAAAAATCGCAGAACCATAATTTCCTATGGCTCCACCATCATAAATGGAGGTATTATTCTTGAATACCGTTCCGTCTCCAATTGAAACTTCGCCAATTTGTTTTGCAATACTAATGGCACCGCCTAATCCCGATTTATTTCCTTCAAATGCAGAATTATCTCCGATAATAACCCCTGCTTTATTGATAAATACAACTGAACTATCCCAAGTATCCGCCGCAATTTCATTTTTAATTTCCTGTTTGCCCCAATTCCCAGCATCAGGTATATAGTTATGTGTTGCACCCACCGCCGGTGTCGCTACTGCAATCAAGCCAAGTGCAATTGCGTTGCACAAGATACCATGACGTAACACCGCACGATATGCGGCCGTTAGTTCTTTTAATGTGGTTTTGGATTGTTTCATAAGGGCTCTCCTTTTTTTCCTTGATTGAATTTACTTAACTATATAAACATATTGTTTGCAAGTATTTATTAGTTAAAAAAATCGGATTTTGTACACAATTTTTCCACCGTCAAAAACACAGAGATTTCTGCGACTTTCTATTCAATTATTTTTTTACATTAATAGATGTATAAGACAAAAAACCTAAAAAATTCTGGGCTTATAATTGTGTTACAATTTTTTTATTTATAAAAAACGAATTGAAATAAAAACTATTTCCGAATCGGACCAGGTACACACAATTTAAGATATTCGCGCAGTAACGCCCTTTTCATTAAACCATTCCCCGTACCCCCAACAAAGAACCGATAGAAATCACCAAACACTGCCTCTTCCCAATCTATCATCGCGATGATATCAAATGTACGCGGATTTATAATAAAATTATCCCATAAATCGTTCTGATTCCAACCGTGCATAATTGACGGCTTTTCGTTTTTATTATTTTTCAGATCACGAATTTCTTTTGGGTCCGCCGTACCAACGACGTAAAAGAACCGTGCCAATTGCCGTGCAATTTTATCCACATGCGCATTTTGTTCTGCGCGGTCCAAATCATGAAAACCGATACCACGCACACATTCATATTTACGAATCGCCAAATCATCAAAATAAACTATTTCCATTTTCGGAATCTTTATCGGCGATATCGGGCGCAACGCATCTGTTATGCGTTTTTCACGTGTCGCAATTTCCACACCATTTGTTTTTAACGGGAATTTCAATACGTATTTATCATCAACATTTACAACCAGATTCACACCGCGATATCCGCATGTGCACCGTATGCGCGGATTACGGGCGGAAGAAAAACTTTTTGCAAATTGAATCCATTTGTAAATCGGATAATTTAGACGTAACCGAAACATATGACGTTTATGCTTGTTCGGAATAAATACACATAAAATATTTACTAATAATTTCTTCATTTGCGTGCCCCGCCCCGCCTAAAATACATACGGGTATATTCCATCATCACCAAAACCAACAACCCGCGATATCCAAAACGCGCCCAATGATAATCTGCGGAATACAAACACGGATACAATGAACCGAAATTCGCAGATTCCCAATCGATAAAGAACGTTATATCAAATGTCTTGGGGTCAACCATAAAGTTTTGCCATATATCGCCATGATTCCACCCAAACATAAAATCCGGTTTTTCTTTTGGATTTGATTTTAGATCAGAAATCTCTTTTGGATCCGCCAAGGCCAACACATACAAAAAAATCGCAATCTGCTTTGCCAAATGTGGTGCATGCCCCGCAACATCGGCCACAGATAAATCAGAAAACAATTTGCCGTGTGCGAATTCATATTTTTTTATCACGATACTTTTGTACGGAATTATTTCCATCTTTGGCAATTTTATCGGAGATACTTTACGCAACGCATCTGTGATTCTTTGTTCACGAACGGCCAATTCGCGCCCATCATTTTTAAGTGGAAATTTAAACACGTATTTATCATTCAATATCACAACCAAATTACAGCATATCCATCCAACCTTGGTCCGTATCTTGCATTTTTTCATATGATGACGGCGCGCATAGTCGCGAACAAAACGCATATAGTCATAAACCTGGGGGTAATAAAGCATCGTGCGAACCTTGTCGCGCAAAGATTTTTTCCAAATGAACGCACATATAATATTTGCCAATGTATGACGCATAATTTTTTCCCACCCGTTTTAAGATTATATTCCCAATGCCATCATAGTATATTCCATAAAATTATGTAAAGGAATAAAAACTATTTTGATTTATAATCTTTATCACTATAAAGGCCCGTTTGGCGCGCAACATTCCACCAGTATTCAGAAAATACCGGACGGCGACCGACCTCGTACCAGGGTTTCATATAATCAGAATAATGCAACACAACCAGGTTATGTTTCAAATCATCCAATTCTGATTCTGGATAAATCTTGAATATGCGCGACCCATGTGACAGTTGGAAATTATACCGCAATGGCAAGAATGTTATCCGCCCAACAAGAGTATAATTTAACACATCTTGATCCGGGTTGCTGTATTCATGCGTCCGCGATTCTTGGACCCATTTATCATAGATATTTTCTTGACGAATCTTGTCCAAATCCATCAACAAGAATCCAGAATTGATATACTTTGTTGTCCGTGTCGGGACGGCGGCAATAACATTGTTACCCAATTCCAATTCATATATATCTATTAAATCGCGGAAAAATATTATATCAATGTCCGCATAAATAATGCGTGAAACATTAGGAACCAATTTTGGCAACATTAAACGATACCACATTGCAACTGGCCATTTGCCACGCCAAGATTCATCAAAATCATTATTACCCAAAATAAATTGAACCGTCGTTTCGGTGCCGGCAAGCACCCCACGAATTATATTCTTGCAATCTTCATCAACATCTGGTGTCACAACGCAATATATATCATAATCGCAACGATCCTTGGACGCAATCAACAATGATTTAATTGTAACCGCCGCCATTTTGCACCCACGCGCATCAAAACAAAACGCCATTGGAATCTTCACAGGATATTTCTTGCGCGGGATAACCGTTTGTCCAACCGTAGAAATAAGTCCCCAATACCTTATCTTATCCCGATGTAAACGACGCAAAGAACGCGTTTTACCGAACATACCCGCAACTGTTGCACATACCTGACGAAACTTGCTGTATTTATACATGCGAAACCTCTTGGTTCATTACTCTATTATCGTAAAGGAAAAAATACCCAATGGCAAGATAAAACACTGGATTTTTTAATATGCAAATAATACCATACGCAATCATAATAAATATACGGGGGTTCTAGGCATGAATATAGTTTTTTGTCACGGTGTTATGGGACCAGATGAAAATTGGAACAACAAAACATACAACGAATCCAAGGGTTGGAAAGATTGGTTGCAATTCACCACCGAGGCCGAACATGATGTTTTAATGCAGATTCCACGATTTCCCCACGCGCACGCGTTGCTTATGAAATATGATGAATGGGAAAAAATTATGAATACCCAGGATATAAATGCGGACACCACATTAATCGGCCATTCTGCGGGCGGTGGTTTCATATTAAAATATATGGCGATACACCCCGATTTGCATGTCAGACAAATTGTATTGGTTGCCCCATGGATTGATACAGATGACTTTCAACCATTTGGATTTTATAAAGGCCTTGGTCTAAATAATAATATAGTTACCCGCACTAAACTTGGCATAGATATGATGGTTTCCGATGATGATATGCCACATATAATTTCCAGCACCGAAAAAATCATGAAAGATATGCCGAACATCAACGTTCATCGCTTTTCCAAATACGGACATTTCATATTGCCAAGGTTACCAGAAATAATGCCGATAATTAAATTCTAAATTATTTTTCTAGTATTTTTTCCAATAAATATTCGTGTTGCCATTCGCCATCTATGTACAGTTCATTGTATTGAATCCCCGTGATAATAAAATCGTGTTTAATACAATTCACGATTGACGCGATATTTTTATGGCGAATACCCGCTTTTAATTTTTTCACACCATTTTCACACGCCCATTTTTCAAGAATTTGCAAGAATTTGCTACCCAAACCATTACGCGTATATTTATTCAATACCGACATCCCAACCCCGGCAACTCTGCCCATGCAATACGGATGTTTCGGCATAACTTTGCTGATGGATGCACTGCCAATTATATTGTCACCATCCCATGCCGCGATAAAGCACCTGTCCGGACTCTCATAGAACCGCATAGATTCTTCTTTATCCTTTTTAGGTTCGCCCGGATAACGAAATGTTTGAACCGCACCAACATCACGCGAGAATTTTGCCAAGTATTTCATCATCGCATCATAATCCCCTGCCCGGACGCGACGAATTGTAACAACTTTTCCGTTTTTTAATTTAAACTGAATTGCACGGTTCATAACACTTACCTTCTTTTTCTATTTCTTTTTGTTCGTTTCTGATACCGCATGGTTAGCCATAATACAATAAACAAGAAAACCAAATCCAATGTGCAAATAAAGATTACGCCAAGCTCTGGACTCTCCAATAACACGTACGATAAATAGCACAAATCGGCGGTAATCCACACAAACCAACTGGACAAACTTAAATCATCTGCGTGTTTGGTTTTAAGCAGTTTTATTATCTGGGGCATATACGCCATAAATTCCAATACAGTATAAAGCGACAATAAAAACATGGCGATGGTAAATTTCATACGACACTCCCCCTAAACAGGAATTATATCATAAAAACCACAATAAAAAAATATAATGGAAAATTATATCGATTTTTGCTATATAACCCATATGGAGAATGCGGGAAAACAACACAATGTGAACAAAATGTCAGACGAAGCATACATAGAAGAAATCATTTCCGCCAACCCAGATGTTCCATCCGTAAAGCAAATTCTGTATGGATACAGTGGCCACGCACCCACCGAAGAATCCCTGGAAAACATAATTCTATATAACACCAATCTTGACCCCGTAGATTTGATGCAGTACCAAGGTCCACTTGGAAAGCCACCAAAACATGCGCTTTCAAAAGATTTATCTCTTGTTAATTCAAATTTCTTTAATGCGTACACTGGGGATTATCCTGTCAATTCTATGCCGCATATCTGTATGGCAAACGATAATCTTGAAGATACAGATTCACCATTAAATTTAGAGGATATATTTAACGAGTTTCCATTTTTTCACTTTGGTGGCCTTTCATTCACATGTACACACGAATACGATTGGAATTTCAAGCATGAAAAATCTGGGGCACGGGATATATTTGAATCGCGTTACGGCATTAAAATTGATGAAGTGTATATTTCCCTTAATGAACTATCCCGTGTCGCCGATTTTGCCGGCATATTAACACCAATAGATGATTTCTTGGTCACGGGCAATTATAACGACACGATACTAACCATTTGGGATAATGATTTTACTTATTCGTCCAAAGATTCATTGGAAAAACAAGAATGTAATTTTAGGCCGATCTTTGCCATTGACCGTGGCATTCCACTTAAATACATTAAAACGACAAATGATAAAGAACCCTTTTCTGGCAAGCGCGATAAAAAATTGCAACAAGAATATAATATTCAACGTAAATTGCACCTGGCCAAATTGAATAATATTTTTAGACACCACGACGCAAACGGAAAAGATTTTATAAATGATTACCCCGCAGACATAGATTTTCTTGTTAAAACCGGATTACATCAATTTACTTTTTTAAGTTATGATAGGTTTTTACAAAACGGCGATTTCTTTATTACGAATGTACGTTATAATACGGACAGCACCGACCCAAAATACGTGATAAAGAAATGCAGTTTCCAAGAGTTACCACAACAAATAAAAATGATTCAATGCGCCCGCGTAAGCCACTTTAATAAAATGTACAGCGGTAAAATAAAGTAAAATCGCAAAGTTGGAACTGGACATTTGATATACCAGATTGCTATAATACCCCATATAATCAAAGGGGGCCATTATGACCAATATCATTAAATCCCAAGGTTGGAATTGGAATATTATCTCTGATGATTTTGCCGATATGTGGAAGACCCCTGCCCCGGAATCTTTCTACCTTTTGCACCGTTGGAAAAGTCAGGGCAAAAATAAATTCCTTGATTTGGGATGCGGTTTGGGGCGACACACAATTTCGTTTGCGGCAAATGGTTTTGATGTGTCCGCATTTGATATAAGCCCAGATGCAATAAATCATACAACCAATTGGGCCCAAGAATTGGGATTACATATTGATATCAAAATGGGCGATATGTTAAACATACCGTTCCAAGATGAAAGTATGGATTGTATTTTGTGTATGAATGTTATTTCCCATACCGACACCCGTGGTATGTATAAAATAGCCGACGAATTAAAACGTGTACTTAAAACCGGTGGCGAATGCTACCTAACCCTGGGGTCCAAAGAAACATGGGGGTATAAACAAGATTGGCCGTTGGTGGATGAAAATACAAAATTGCGTGATGAACCAGGGCCCGAATATATGGTTCCACATTTTTACGCGGACTATGATTTGATATTCAAGATATTTAGGGATTTCAACATTGTCGATATAAAACACGTTGGAAATTATTATGACCATGACGGCCAAACGTTTGAAGCATATCATTGGCATGTTCTGATAAAGAAAAAATAATTCCGCATATTCGATTTTAACCGAGAAAATCAACACTATTATTGACAAAACACAATATTCGTGTTATATATTAAGTAGATAAAAAAAGCACGACAATTTATGCTAAATGACATTGTTGAATTTTTACCGGATATCCAAAGCATAAATCCATCAAACCAAACTGGATTTGTGCTGTTTTGTATTAGCGATAAAGAAGCGGTTTCCGCACAGTACCAATTATTGCACGATTTTGATATTCCATCTGTATTGGATATTGATAACTATGGGGCACGTTATGTTGTTCCATTAGAATCCCCAGATAAAAACTTTATGCTAAATTTTATTCGTCGTGGTTGGAGCCCTGATTACGACCAGCCATTCGTGCAATACTTAATCACAGTGTACAACGAAGATGCCGCAAACAAGATTTACAATATACTGGTTGCGGGCGGATATAATGTGGCCAAATCCCCAAATAATATGCAATTGGTTGTGAAATGCATTGCTGATTCCGAACGCGATACCGCCATCGCAGAATTAAAAAATAAATTAGCAGCATTTGAAAAGACAACACCAAAATCCATAGACGATTATTTCAACAAAATTTTATTTAATGGCTTAATAGAAAACCCAGAATATCGTAAAGTTCGCGAACAAGAATTTTCATCTGAAACAATTGAACAAACCAAAGATTTAATCATTCGTGAAATCGTGTATAGATATTTTAACATTATAATTTATGCTCATTTGACTTGTCCAAGATTCGATGCGAATAAATTAAATAATGAAACAATCAAAAACATAAATCTTATTCGCGACTTTTTATATTCCGTTGCGGAAAAATATATTGATACCCAAATAGATGTCGCAAATAAAACGCAACAACAACCTATCATCAGATTTGATTACCTGAAAAATTGCGGTGAATACGATAGTTTCAAGAAAGTATTAAAACTTGCCAAGAATTGGCAACCAATAAATAAAATAAACGCCCAAATTGAACAATACAACACACGTATGTCACAACGGTGGACATATAAAATTATGGATTTAAATGACGGTTTTTATGTTGTTCATCTTGGTGCCCAAGAGGCATTGAATTACGAAAACCGCACATTAAAACACGGCACCGAAATTTATTATAATGATGACCCTTACGAGGGTATATCACGATATTCCATACGCAAAGGTTACGTGCCACTGGTCACACTGACCGCACATAACGACCAAATAATCAAATGTTACGGTTATAAAAATACTGTTCCAACCGACAGCAAACTGCGCGAAGCGGTCCGCACATTTATGCGCGAATACAAATTAACAATTCCGGACAACCGTTGGAATAAATTAATCGCATACGTAAAACAAAACGGCACCGTGTACGACATATTTGATTTACCGGACGGTTTTGTATTAAACGATACATTAAACTTGGAAGAAATGGGACTTGATAAATTACCTAACATGTCAACGGTGGCCGTAAATGGAAATCTTTTGGCGTATAAAAATAATTTATCAAATCTGGATGGTGCCCCGTACAGAGTTTTGGGGAAATGCGATTTTAGTCAGAATCCATTGGAATCTTTACGCGGAATGCCGCGCGAAATTGGCGGTTTGGTTCTATTATCTGGTCATAAATTAAATGCTGAATCATTTGTACCACTCTATATCGAAGATAAATTGAAAAAGAATGATGTCTTGGGTGTGGATAAATCTGTTGCCGCCGCATGGCAAGACCAAATCAATCAACGAAAAATTGGTATATCAAATATAATCTCTGCTTTATGCGAAAGGAAAAAATAAAACGCCGTTTCGGTGGTTGCACTATGTGATTTTCTCTAATAGATTATGAATTTCATGATTAAAACCATTTCCCCAAGCGGATTTGACGGACCAAACAACAACCGGGTTAACCGTATTATTTCCATTGTTATATGAAACGCCATGAAAACCTATCACTTACCGTTGTGAAATACATACCGTTTGTTATTTTTGGTTTTATTTTTATATATTGTTTCCTATAATCATGGGCGACAAATATCAAAGGGGAACAAAAATGAAAGTATCCGTAAAAAATAAAGATGATTCAACCTGGTTCGTTGTCGCATTGGAAGAAGAATTTTCTTCGGATAAACACAATGTTTTATATACTGGGATGGGTAAAATAAATGCGGCAATGTCTGTGCAATGGTTAATTGATAATTTTAATGTAAAAAAGATTATAAATGTCGGTTCTGCGGGTGGCAATCCAAACAAAGTAAAAGCTTGTCAGGTGTATAACATAGGGACAACGGTTGATAGAGATTGGTGTTTTCCAGATAGTGGATATGTGACATCTATAACGAATAATGACGCAGGCCCAGAACCAAAAACTTGTTTTACTGGCGACAGTTTTGTAACTGATTGGAACAATGATTATGAAATAGTAGATATGGAAGCCTTTGCGATAGCCAAAGTTTGTAATGCCCCAGAAAATAATGTGCAATTCCGTTGTTATAAGTATATAAGCGATAATGGAAATAATGATGATTGGCGTGAAGGTTTAATAAAATGTAATAAAATATTTAATGAAATGTTCAACTAGTATTAAAAATTGACACACTATTTCGGCGTTTGAATTTTTGGTTGTGCTATCTAGGCAATTTGCGAGTCGAATTATTAGAGATTGGGCGAGAGATTGCTAAAATGAAGAACTGTTTTTATAATTGATGTTTTGGGCGTTTTTTGCTAGCATGCACTTGGACAGGAGGTCAAAAAGATGTCGAAATTAGAAGATTTTCAAGCAGCCATAGCAAAACTGAAAGAAGCTGATTCACAAGTAAAAGAACAAACTATCCAAGACAGTCAAATCATGTCAGAGGTAAAAAATTGGGTTTGTGTTCATGCAACGCGTTATATGCCCCCACGAAATCCTGATGGAATGATGTTTATACCAACAACGGCTATGGTGACAAACTATGCTATTCCGCGTACCACAATCCATGTTACGTTAAACCATGTTGTAGAATCTCATAATGCTGGCGCATGGGAGGATTGTCCTTATGTAATTTTTGCACCATATACAGAGATAGTTGAAAAAAATGTGAATCCAAGTTGTGTGTCTTTATTTGATACATATTTTGTCCCAGATTCTGACCATGGCTTACTGTTGCCACCAAGTGCTTATATCGTTCAACCATCCGAAAAAGAATTCTATGAAATTGGCGAACATATGGCAACATATAAACGTGGCAATTATACGAAACAAGAAGTGGAATTTATATTATCTCTGATGCCATCAGAAATTCAACAAAAATACAAACAATTTACAGAATATACCTTGGATAATAGTTATACGTTTTACTTTTTTGATATTAATATTCCCGATGACAATCAACGTCACAAGATATTAAGTACAAAATATAAACAACAAATGGACAAATATGGCGAAGATCTTTTATCTTCATACCTGCGCAATTATGTTGTGCGTTTGGCAATGGAATCCAAGGGGTTCAGTTACGTGGCCCCTAATTACACCGTCAGTAATTCAGCTTGTAATGCAGTCAAAGATTTTGGGATATCAACAAATGTGGATGAAAAATCACATTTTGGTAGCATAGAACGAGCGATGGAAGATGCGTGGTCTGCGATGCGTTCACAAACTATAACAGTATTAACAGAACGTAAAATAAGTGAATTATACGACCTTTTTGTAACAAAACCATACACCGAATGGCTAGATGAAGAACTATACGAAGAATCCGATAAATCTTTACCAAAAATACATCTCGATGTTCTGGATGCAATTGTAAATAACGCTCCAATGCATTATTATAAAACATACAGTGACATCTTTGCTTCAAAAACACAAGACGAAAATATAAAAACAATTGCTGAATATAGCCCAAATTTAGATATTGCATTGCGCAAAAATTCTCAAATATTGGAAACCGAATTCCAAAATGCCGTACAAATACTAAAACAGAATCCGCAATACCCAAAATTTGAACGGTTGGTGAAAAAAGTACTAGAACGCTGTTCAAAAATGAAACCTGGTGATTTTATAGATCTACCATATTGGGGCCCGGACTTTCTTGAAGATGGTATTGAGAGAATGCAACCTATGGTACCACCACTTCCACCGATTATAAAAAATCGGAATTAAGTCAAATTTAACTGAATATGTTTAGCAAATTTGGTAGACTTTGTGGTCAACTACTTAGTTCGAAAATGACAATTTTTTGACATTTTCTAAACCTAAACTTTCGAACTCGACGAAAGTATTAGAAAACAAAAGAAAACTTGCCCCGATGGGCAAGTTTTGAAACTATGGTTATGCTGTCTGTGCAATTCGCGAGTCGAATTATTAGAGATTGGGCGAGAGATTGAAAATTATTTTTGTTTTCCACATTGAATCAATTTTTCTTTTTGTCTAGCAATTTCGGCAATTCTGAAATCATAAAAATCATGTAATTGCTTTATCCATTTTTCTCTTTCTAAGATTGTTAAGCGACGAGGAACATAATTTTTTACAAATTCTTGCTCTATATGTTTTAATTTTTTAGTATCAACATGTGTCTTCATTGAAGGCAATGTTTTATCGGTTCTGACGACATTATTTTGTCTGAATATAATATACGAATTATCACCACCACATTCTGTAAAGTTTTTATAAGAAAAACCATTTATGTCGACAGATTCAAAAAATCTTATCATTCTTTGTAAAAACAAATTTTCAGCATTTGCTTTATCATATAAAGATTCGTAAGATATTTCTTGTTTGATTTTATCATCGGTAATCGATTGTGAAATAAAATCATAATGGTAAGGTAATTTTTTTAATGCCACTAATTCGCATTTTTTTTGAATATCGTCCCATTTTTGTAGATTATCTATATCATCAATGATGGTGTTGTCTAATAAAAAGGCCAAAATTATTGCCTGCCAATCTTCTACATAATGATTATTCAGGTCAGGTATTTCCAAATAAAATCCTTTTCTGAAATGTACAGGGATAATTTTAGGTTTGTTTATATCTATGTTTTTATCGCGTTTCCATTTACCTTCGTTCAATACAGTTCTGGCAGAAAATTCCGTACCAAAATGAGTTAACGGAAGAAAATAATCAAAATCATAATAAGTGCCATGAAAACAACTTATGGCTTTACCAGATTTATCACATAAAAGATCAATATTATCAGTCATGCTTATAATTGTACCACAAACAGTTCGAAAGTTAAAAAAAATTGCAATCTTTCAAATTAAAACTTTCGAACTCGGTGAAAGTATTAGAAAACAAATAAAAAACCGCTCTGAAACGAACGGTTGTCTATCTTGGTTGGGGCAACTGGGCGCCTTGATACATAATAATAAAAATCTATAAAAACTCGTGGGTACACAAACTCCGTTTTTATGATTTTTCTAATTATGTATTCTCGTATTGATGCTGCACTGCGTTTGCACCGATCCAGTTGCCACGGAATAAATAAAAAAGACCCAATCGGGTCATTTTTATTTATTCTTGGTTGGGGCAACTGGATTCGAACCAATACTAGCGGAGTCAGAGTCCGATGTTCTACCATTAAACTATGCCCCAGTGTGCGTGGTATTATATACCGCGATACCGCGTTTTGCAATGAAAAAATACGTGGCGATAAAAATTCGTTCCTATGGCCGTGACCACACCAAATAAATATAATTTCCGATACCCAAGCCAAAGGATAAAAAATGAAAATACTTTCCATCGTATCTGTGACCGCGATATGCATTGTTATTGCAACAAATGCAAATGCATGTACCGGTATCACAATGACCGCGCGCGATAATTCGGTGGTTGTGGCCCGCACTGTCGATTGGGCGGGGTCAAAAATGAATAATATGTACGTTATCGTTCCACGTGGACATACCGAACAATCGTTATTACCGAATGGTACGGTTGGTGGCGCGCGGTTCACTGCAAAATATGGGTTTGTGGGCCTTGGGATGCAACAACCCGAATTCGTGGTTGAGGGCACAAACGAAGCGGGGCTTTCCGCCGCCCTGTTCTACTTTCCCGACTATGGCAAATATCAACCCTATTCGCCGGCAATGAAGGCAAATTCACTTGCCGATTTCCAGGTTGTATCATGGATACTGTCGCGGTTTTCAACAATTGCCGAAGTCAAAGAGGCCATCGACAACATCAAAATAATCAATATCGACCCAACCGCATCAACGGTTCATTGGCGCATTACCGAACCAAACGGGCACCAGGTCGTATTGGAAATCGTGAACGGCATTCCGCATTTCTATGAAAACCCATTGGGCGTAATCGCAAACTCGCCGGGGCTGCCGTGGCATTTAACAAATTTGAATAATTATATCAACATACGTTCCGGCACTGAAAATCCTGTAAAATTCGGCCCAATTACACTGCGGTCGCTTAGTCATGGGACGGGTCTGCTTGGTCTGCCAGGGGATTTTTCATCACCGTCGCGATTTGTTCGCATGGCATTTTTCAAGGATTATGCAATACCACAAGACACTGGATATGATACCGCGATGCAATCATTTCACCTGTTGAATAACGTGGATGTTCCATTTGGCACCGCATACAAAACTGGTACGGCAAAGTTCGACATGCCGTCATCAACCCAATGGACCATTGCAACCGACATTACAAATAAAGTCATTTACTATCACACGATGTATAACCGCACAATCCGTCGCATAGATATGAGTAAAATAGATTTTGCAAATATTCCGTTCCAATATCACCCATTGGATAAAACGCAACAAGAAATGATTTTCGACGCCACGGTAAAACAATAGTGTTAGTTGTTAGTGAAAACGCAACCGTTTTTTGTCATGGCGGGTTTGGGCCGCCATAGGGGCCAGAATCAAGTTAAGGATTCAAAAACCTATTGTGGCCTGCATCGCAATGACAAGAGAGAAATGTTCCATCCCCTTCTTTGTAAGAAGGGGGGCACACGAAGTGTGACAGGGTAGTTGTAATCTGTCCTGTTTATCCCCCCCTTTTTTTACCAGCAAAGGGGATAAACATTAATTGTCATCCCCATATACTTCTTGGTCCGTAATTGTCCATAATGTGCAATCAGGACTGTTCTGACATACCAATTTTGATGTTTGTATCGTATCTATGTTATTTACCGCACCATTCAATGCAGCCGCCGTTACCAATTTATTCGCATCGGTGCCCGCCGTATATGATGTTCCATTGGTATATAATTGGCGTTCACCAATCGCACCATTACCATCATTCGTATACATTACAACACGTGTTCCCAGTGTTGCACTGTTCGTGCCAGCCGCCGGTATTTTATCCTGTTTCGTGTTAAGTTGTGTCGTCACATAATTCAATGATGTTACCGTTTTACGTTGTGCCGGTGTTGGATCCGCCGCAAATGCAGATACCGTGACAATCGCCGCAATTACTGATGTTAATAATGTTTTTGTTTGCATGGAATATTCCCCCTTACTGTTATTTGTTTGCTCATAAGTATTATATCAAAATAGGGGTGGGCAACACAAGTGTAAAAAAGTAAAAAAAATACATATATAAAATATCAATGTTGCCTTTTTAATTTTTGGGTTTATAATCCATTGGCTTAAACATAAGGAGATATTATGAAAATAAAACCATTTGCGGGCGTTCGTCCACCAAAAGAAATCGCGGCCGAAGTTGCGTCACGTCCATATGATGTTCTGAATTCAGTGGAAGCCAAGGCCGAGGCCGGTGAAAAATCGTTACTGCATATCATTAAACCAGAAATCGATTTTGACCCAATCGCCGATGAACACAGCCAGCCAGTTTATGAAAAAGCGGTTGAAAATTTCAAACTGTGGCAAGACCGCGGTTGGTTGGTCCAAGACGATAAAGAAATGTATTATATTTATGCGCAAACAATGGACGGTCGCACACAGTATGGTTTGGTCGCGGCGGCAAATGTTGATGATTACATGTCCGGTAAAATTAAAAAGCACGAATTGACACGTAAAGATAAAGAAGACGACCGTATGATTCACGTTCGCATCCAAAACGCGAATATTGAACCGGTGTTCTTTGCGTATCCAGACGTTGCCGAAATGAACGAAATAGTCGAAAACTTTGTTAAGAATAATGCGCCGGAATATGATTTTGTTGCGGCCGATGGTTTCGGTCATAAATTCTGGGCTATCCGTGATGATGCAATTAACGCACGCATTACCGAAATATTTAAGAATATTCCGGCGATGTATGTTGCAGACGGCCACCATCGTACCGCGGCAGCGGCACGTGTTGGCGCAGAAAAACGCGAACAAAACCCAAATCACACCGGGAATGAAGAATATAACTATTTCTTGGCCGTAATATTCCCAGAAAGCCAATTGAAAGTTATTGACTATAACCGCGTTGTAAAAGATTTGAATGGTTTAACACCAGAAGAATTCTTGGCAAAGCTTTCTGAATCTTTTGATGTTGTGGAAATGGGCACCGAAATTTACAAGCCGACAAAATTGCATAACTTTGGAATGTATTTGAATGGCAAATGGTATTCATTGACCGCAAAGCCCGGCACATACAACGACAACGACCCAATCGGTGTTTTGGATGTTACCGTTTTGTCCAATTTGGTATTTGATAAAATATTGAACCTGGGCGATTTACGCACAAGCAAACGTATCGACTTCGTCGGTGGTATTCGCGGACTTGGAGAATTACAGAAACGCGTCGATTCTGGTGAAATGGTCGCGGCGTTTGCGTTGTACCCGGTTACAATGCGTCAAATTATCGATATCGCCGACACCGGCAATATTATGCCACCAAAGACAACATGGTTTGAACCAAAACTGCGTAGCGGTTTGGTCATCCACAAATTATCATAATTAGTGATTAGTAAAAACGGTTGCAATCGCAACCGTTTTTTTACTGGAATAATTATCTTCTTTTTATTCTGTTTACAAGTTGTGGAAATAGTACCGAACGCTTTCTTTTTGCGTATTCTTCGCAAAATTTCTGATATTCTTCACGGTCGTTTGGTTTTTTCATTAACCGTCTAACATCCTTGATGAACTGTTGCCCATTGGCCGGCACACAAAACACAAAACACCCGTAATGTTTACTTTTATGAGGACGCAATATAACACCATTTGATGCAAATAAATCGGCCAACACACGTAAATATGACAAATTGCTCCGTGACGGTACAATATAATAGTACCCATTTTTGTGAGTATTAATTTCAAATACCTTACAAGCCGCATCTAATACATCCCCGGTATTAGGTTCCAATTTCGGGAACCACCCCGTTTTTGATAAAACATACTTTGCATAACCCATATATTGACTCCTTTGGCGCTACAGCTGAGAATATTTACACAAAAAAGTAAATAAGTCAAGTTTAAATACCAATTAAATGCGACATTTTCATCATAAATATAGATTCATTTCCAAAGTCATTCGTATTATTCGGATTTATACGATATATGAATCCAATTGCTCCATCTGTAAACGGACCAAAATTATGACGATACGTCGCATTCAGACGAACCTCGCGATGCATCGGCGACATATTGATATGCCGTGTTCCGAAATCTGATATAGCCAAATCATAACGACCATCTTCTGTATCAACAATTTCATAATTTGCATAATCATAATTCATATGACCATCATATACGGCCAATGGCAACGACACACCAAAATTCATATTTTCGATATCTGCGCCAAACGCAAACGCATTAGAATTCAATTCAGATACATCTATAATCGTGCCACTGGCCATATTTGGTGTGGTATGGGCAAAGGTTGCGCGTGCACGCAATTTCAACATATCTGACACCTTCCAAAACGTATCAACATCAACATAATTCGTGCTGGCACCGCCAATTTCCAACAGCCCCGTCGCATATGCGCCCAACATAGTATTGTCTTCGTGCATAGACCCAACCGATGTTTTGAAACCGATTTTTTCATTGTTCCAACCTATTTCAGACTGCGCACCCGCAACCGTTCCCAAACGCATTGGTTCATACAGTGATGAAATCGTTGGGTCGTTTTCCAACAAACCTTCATCAGTTATTGCACCGGTAAACCCACGCGCACCAAATGACCATTTGCCCAAACTGTAATCTATGCCACCGGTGGTTGCACGTGACGCCAAAGATAAAACTGGATTCGCCATTCCATAGAAACGCGATTCACCATTCGTCAAATAACGCTGATAATCTGCAGACAATTTCCAATTGTCATGCGCATATGACAAATGCATATCGTCCATGCCGCCCATATTATCATTGTACAAACGTTCTGAACGCGTGAAACCAAATGACATATTTCCAATATGCGTTGTATTATCGGCAACATCACGCGTATGCAAATCGCTCAACACATCACCCATATACAGCGCGCTACGCGTATCATTACCAAACGAAACATTACTTTCCCAAATACGCGGTAAACGCATTGACCCATCGATACTTTCCAACATATCATACGCCGCAATATTAATCGCGCCACGCCCCAGGTTCAATGCCGGCGACATACGCATATTTGTATTTATTGCCGCGCGCCAATATGCGTTACCTGCACTGGAAACAATTTTACCGTTGGTATAGTGATACAAGTTTGTTCCCGGCGTTGTCGCACGTTCAAGGTTTATAACACCATAGCCAAATACCCGTTTAAATGCCTCAAGATACGCCGCATCCGTAGTCACACCGTTAGTAAATTGTGATGGCATATCATACAATAATCGCAAATGCGTCGCCAAAGATGCCTGATTCAACTGCGTACCGGATGTCAAACGATTAAGGTACGGACCATCCGCAGTTAATGCAAGTAGCGTAAATATCTGTTGCGGTGTCATGTAATAAAAAGCCGAACGCAAAGCCCCCACCGCACCTGCCGCAGATGCCACCGCCATTTCATCTGTTACACCAACAGATGCAAAACACCACGGATCAATTGAGCTACCCGCGGCCCCTGGCTGACCCGCAAAACCACATATACGTGATTTGTAAAACTGAACTTCACCATCAACAGTGGTATACCACCGTGATAAAGTATATAAATCTGGATTCGTATCAGAATTCGGCGAAATTGATGTGACGTTGCTGGTATCAGATGCAACAGAAACAATCGACATAAATAAATGTTCTAAATTATCATAGACCAATGGCGCCGCATTTTCAAATGTTGCAACCTGGTATTCATCCGCGTATGCCGCACCAGTATTCTGTATTGATGCACCCGTTGAAAAGATTACCAATGGATTATATGACGACCCCAGGCCACTAAAAAATGATTGTGCTTGACTCCGTGGATTTAAACTGCCGGTTTCTTCATCTCCATACATACTTGCTATGAAATTTCCAAAGACAGTTTCATCAAAATTATTTTCATTCATCGTATCTATGTTATATGCATTCCGACTATGCAATGGTTCAATCACATCTGCATTGGCAATAATATCTATACGTGAACGTCCACCCGTTTGGGCATCACCGACCTCCCACTTCGTTGCAGCATTTTTTAATGCGGTATAGTTATAATAATCCTCATTTGTTACCTGCTTCGTAAGTAACAAATCACCCCCAGAGGCCAAATATGCGGCATCAGGCATTCCATCGCCATCAAAATCAACATAATACAAATTATTCATCAAATAACCATAATAATAACTTGGCGATGTAGTATCACCATAAGACCATACGATACTTACAATATCATCATTTGATGCCAATGTACTGATTGATGACACTGTTGCGGTTACACCGGTGCCTGCAAAAGTCATTGTGTCACCCAAATCAATGGTCGTATTATCCCCGAAATCATATGTCCCGGCCACCGAACCATCCGCCGCAATCATTTTTTTGCCACCACCGGTACGATAAATTGTCATTTGACCATTTGGCATAAAACCCGCAAAATCACCATACGGATTATCAAAACCACCACCAACTATCTTACCCAATAAATTATCATCCGCCGTTGCAGAACCATTGTGTATCGCGGTTCCTGTACCAGATAAATCTAATGCTGCCAACAACAACGGATCTTCGGTTACAGAAAATTCACCACCAGAATTAATTGTCAGTTTATCATTGTAATACTTACTTGAAATAGTATTTGGATCTGCCCCCCCAGGCGCGTTATTCGCATTTACCCCCGTCCAAACCATATATTTATTTCTTAAAGAAGATTCATCAGATGCATTTACACCATTTGCCGTAACCAATGCAACATTAACCGGCCGCCCACCTTCAATAAGGTGCGCCCCATACATTGCACCATTCAAACTAATCGGCGCATGTGTTTCACTGTTACGCAATGTACGCAACCCCAAATACCCACGCGCCAATGCCGAATATCCACGCATCAACAATAAATAATTATGTGTGTAGTGATTCATTATATAAAAATCACGATAATAAGGGGTTTCTTCTTGTTCAGAATCATACTGTGTGTAATAAAGTGCCAAATTATTTGCATAATTCGCGCTTTCTTGGGCCGCGTTTACCATCGCAGGTCCATATGGCAACGCCCCGGCCGACCACGCGGTTCCATCGTCTGACGAACTACCACCACCACTGCCACCGCCGCCATGACCACCACTGCCAGATGATGATGAGTGATTATGATTATCGTGATCAAACACATCCGTTAAAAAATAAAGCCCACCTACAACAACGGCGGCACCCGCCGCCGCCAATGTCAACCCCTGGGCGGTGGATAGCCCACCGAACAGCCCCCCCGTTCGTCCGGGAGAATTTTGTGTTTTATAATTTTTAATTTGCCGATCACACTGTGACGCGTCCGCACCATACATTTGTAAAATCTGGGCTGCACGTAAATCATTATTCATTAATGCCGTGCAAACCAACGATAACCCCGTACTATCAACATAGTTAATATTTGCGCCATTATTGATTAAAACCTGAACTTGTTGAATATCTGCATTTTTCGCCGCCGCCAATAACTGTGCCGCAACCGTAAATTCATTTGGTGCCGCCAAAACCCCAAACGGTGCGAAGAATAAAGCGAAAACCAAAAGTCTAACAAACTTCATACAGATACACTCTCTCTAACATCTTGCATTTTAACATAGATATCCAATGCGTGTCTAGCAAAAAATAAACGGGGCAAAACAATGCCCCGAATATTTTTTCACCATGGAAATTACTTTCCTTGTGAAAACTCTTTCGCTTTATTAACAACTGGTGACGGGATAGCTTTGTGGATACTATCTGCAGGGATTTCTATCCAACCATCTTCGTCCTTTTTATAAATTGGCGGATTTTTCGGTTTTGGACCGAATTTGATTTGTATTGCCTGCTCTACTTTATATGACTTCCAGTTGTTTGGATTACGCATTGCACTTACAAAGGTCGTATCCACAACACGCTTTTGTTGTGCTGGCTCCTGCGCACGCGCGGTCGCCACACCTGCAAACAACATTGCAAATAACGTCATACCCTTTACAGAAGCGAATATTTTATTTTTCATCGCATCTTTCCTCTTGTAATGCTGATATTATCTGCTTCCTCTGCCACTGGTGACAACAAACGTGTTGCTATAGACATACGGATCTGTCTTGGTAGTTGTACTGGTAGATTTGCCACTTGTCGTTGTGGTTATTGTAGCATTGATTCTACCACTGATATGCAACCATTCTTCGTCTTCACAGTCGCAAGGTTTTTGCTGCTGTTGTTGCTGTTGCTGCTGTTGCTGCTGTTGTTGCTGTTGCTGCTGCTGATTTTGTGAACGAGATTGATTTTGTTCTTGGGTAACAGTTTGTATATCACCGTTATTTTGTGCGTGGTTCACACGAACGTCATTATTGACACTAACATTACTGCTGTTCTGAACATTAGTAACCGTGGTAGTCATAGTAACAGAATTATTATTACCAACAACAACCGCACTGCCATGATCTGCTGTGATATTGTATGTATCGCCACCACATGTATCACAGATATATTCAGGTGTATGTACCGGAACTTCCACTACTACTGGAACTTCTCTGATTATTATTTGATCATGGTGACAACATGGTTTTTCTGTTCTTGGTTCACATGGATGACATCTTCTGTCTGATCGTGGTCGGCAGCATGCATTTGCAACCAACATTAATGCAGCCAGTTCTAAAACATGTCTAAGATTTTTACTCATTTTCCAACTCCTTTGGTTTGGTGTTACTAACATTATAGACAAAACTTATCTGTTGTCAATAGGTAAATAAAAATATTTTGCATCCATGGTGTTTTTTTGATATAATCACAACACTGGATTGGAGAGATGAAACATTTTATCTTGTTTTTTACCGTGGCATTTGGCGCATTTACCGCATTTAACGGTTATGCTGCGGTCAGTAAATGTTCCAAAACGAACCTTGCGCGATGCCTTGATTCTGCCTGTGCAATTAATGCCAGCATGAATCCTGCGGCACGGTGCCAATATTGTGGGACATCGGGGGCCGGCGAACCACCATCCCAAAAAGGTCTAAACAATATTACCGCCGGACAATCGACAAAATTTGCTATCAACGAAAAAACTCTGAAAAATGCCCCTTCTGATCCGGGCAAGCGTTATATCTGGGCAACAACGGAATGTATAAAAAAATTACCTAATTGTACACCAGATGATGCATCCGCTGCGTACGACAAATTAATTGAACAATCTTGCAAGGCCGCTGGTGTAACCATGCAGATTACAAATTCCGCAACAAAATTAAACGCAACCAAATCAAAAAACAGTTGCAGCACAACATTTACAGAGTGTTTGGATAAAAAATGTGGTACCGCATACGATTCGTGTGAAAAGGATGCGGATTTCGACAGATTCGTCGCCGAATGCGGGGCCGAGGCCGGTGGCTGTGAGGAATATATGACCGAATTCAAAAAAAACGCCGCCGTCGCGCGAACAAATGCGATGAACAACCGCGATAATTTGGTTAAAACAATTGCCGAAACATACAAAAAAACACGCGAAACAAAATTGGCAAACATACGTACAGGATGCACAAAAGGAACCTCCGCAGATGCATGCATAAAAAACGTTTGTGAAAACAATATGCGTGGCAAATGTAAAGAGGCAACAGAAAAATCAATGGCGAAACAACTATGCAAATTCTATGAAAATGCATGCACGGTATTGAAATGAGAAAATGAAAAGATCGATTAAATTTTTTGTAAAGTTTTCTGTGTTGGCAATTGCCGTTGTTGCATTGTGCACATTTGATTCTTATGCCGCAACAACATCATCAAAAACTGTTGTTGTGAACAATAAAACATCCCAATTTGATGAAGTGTTTTCAGATTTAGGCGCAAAAACCGCCGACACAACAAGTGCGGATTTGGCGGACCGCATAAGACGTCAACGCGCTTTGCTGGATAACAAGGGCAAGGCCGACACAACCGGTGGCACGAAATCATCGGGGGTTACGGGTGCAAATGCATGCGATGCGACATTGCGTAAATGTATGGCGGAAAAATGCGGATCTGATTTTACAAAATGTTCCAAAGACAGCACCACTATTTGGGGTGAAAAAATGGATTCTTGCCGCCGTAAAACAAATTGTTCTGGGCACGAATATGCGCTGTTAGCCCCAGAAATATTGGCGGACCGCGATTTTAATGAACGTATGTCATATTATAATTCCGTTATTTCATGTGGGAATCAATACAACGGATGCATTTTTACCGAATGTGGTGCAACATTGGAAAAATGTTTATCTAAATCAGATGGCGATCGCGCAGTTTCCAAATGCGGGGCTGTGGCA
>CAMZFU010000012.1 GCA_947306185.1 uncultured Pseudomonadota bacterium
TTTCATACAAAGATTCTACAAAAAATCGCACGCCCAGGTCAAGCGTCAAAAAAAAGCGAAGTATCAATGAATTACGCGTGGCGCAATAAAAAAAGATACCGCGTTTCCGCGGTATGACAATGTTTTTCGGCGAAATAACGATTCGGATTTTCCGATTCGGACGCAATATTTTTGTGTTGTTTTTTATTGCCAACTTTGTAAAGATTTTTTATTCCACGGTTAAATACTTGCTTTTTATGCTAAAACCCCTATAATACTGGGTACGCACCCGTGGCTTAATTGGATAGAGCATCGCCCTCCGAAGGCGGGGATTGCGCGTTCGAATCGCGCCGGGTGCGCCATATTTATGTAACATGATTAAGTTTATTACAATCTTTTCTCTGATTTTTCTTGCCGCGTGCAATAGTGTGTATATGAAACCAAATACCATGGAACCGGGGGCAAAGGTTTATGCATCACGTGGCGGTTATTCCATGTCACGCAGTATCAAGGAAGAATTAGAAAAACACGGATTCAAAGTTACCGTGGGAAAATTGATCGGTGAATCTTCGGTTGATGTAGATAAATTTGAAATGCAAAAAAATACGCAGTATATTGTTCGTGTAAATGAACACGAAGAAAGTTTTATGCCATGCTGGTGCGTATTTAACGGATTTTGGTGGTGGCGTTTTAACGTATCCATCGCAAACCAGAAAACAGGTGAAGAAATACTGTCTTGGCGTGGACGCGGGTGTCAAAACAGTTCACTGCGCAAGTTAAATCGCATACTGGACGAATTAGAAATAAAAAAATAACAAAGGTAAATATCATGAAAAACGAGCTAAACCAATCCACTGACTATCACAAAACACCAACAAATCGAGATTCTGTGCAACAACCAGATTCTACTAAAAATACCCCTAAACAAGAATGGAAAAACTCTATTCCACCTTGTCTGTTGGTGCGTTCGGGATTTTGGGGATCATTCATGGTTCCAATATTCTGCGGAACCTTTACATGCCTAACCCAAACCCCAAACTCCCAAGATCCGCAATTTGTCGCATGGACGGCACTGACCGGGGCATTGACTATTTTGGCCGGTATACGAACATCATCACAATTAAAAAAAGCCAAAGAAGATATCAAATCAATTCAATACGAAATGTCTGAATATATAAAAGATCCAGAATACACACTTGATTTAAGCTGTGCTCGCAATTTTCCAAATATGACGTCTGCTTTGGTACGACACATTACACAAAATAATCCGGGGGTTTTTGATAGATTTATTGCAAATCCTAAATCAATACCAGATAATGTGACAATGCAAGATGTCATTAGTGCGTATCTTGATAAACATTCTGATACCGCACCAAAGATTCTTAACGCACTTGGACAAATCAAAGTGAAACCAAGCACAGTGCAATACGGTATGGATGATGAATACGATCCCAAAACAGTCGAAGCGCAAGACGATATATTACCTGTTTCATACGAATTGCGCAGACGTTTAGAACGGTGTGCACGACGGGCTGCAGCAAATGCAGAAAAGTGCCGCTAATATAACTTTATTTAGAATATTTAGATTGTAATACGCTACGTTGCACCTGGCCCGTGTATTCTGACACAAGTTTAAGGTATTCTACTATTTTGCGTATTGGAATCTTGTTCCCAGAATATTTTGTTGTTTGCACCATAAACGGGGCATATTCAAGGTTATTCAGGCGATTATTACGACAATCAAAGCATACCATTTCGTTCTGCGGTATACCCAACAATGAATTTAATAAATTATCACGACAAATATACCCACCCGTATATATTGGGCCATCTTCCAATGTTTGCAACATGTTGTGGTGCACCGAAAATAACATCGGTATTTTGGGTGTACACCCGTTCAATGTTATTAATTTGTTATTATCTGCAAAGAAACTGCGTTCAATGGTTGCAGGGGAATTATTCAATGTCGTTAACATATTGTGGTCACAGTAAAAATTACCCAAAACGTGAACAGTGTGCAAATCGGGTAATTGGACCAACCCCATATTGCTTAAATCCAAATCACCATAGACAACAAAGTGCGGGGGCAAATTGAATACATCGTATTCCACGCCACTTTGGATTATATACCTTGGCATATACGTAACCTTTTGCAACAGGTTATCAAAAAAATTGCCCCAGTCAATAAGATAACAAGAAACGGTGCGAAAACGCACCGTTTATATTTAATCGAACATTTTTATTCATCAATTTTTGCGTATTCGCAGAAACCTTCGTTTGTGTCACAACGCGATATTGTGCCTTCGCTGATGAAATATCCCTGGGGGTGCAGGCATGCCGGGCAAACCTTTGGTGCCTCGGTTCCGATATGCCACATACCACAGTTTGTGCAACGCCACATAACGATTTTATCTTGTTTGAATAACGTGCCATTTTCAATTGCATCAATCAATGCCCGAAAACGCGATTCATGATAGCGTTCCGCATAGCCAATATTCTTTAATACTTCGGCAATGGATTCAAAACCTTCTTCGGCCGCAATCTGTGCAAACTTTGGGTACATATCGGTATTTTCTTCGTGTTCACCATATGCCGCCGCCTGGAGGTTTTCTAATGTTGTGCCAATTTTGCCCGCCGGGAAAGACGCGGTTATTTCCAAACTGCCACCTTCAAGAAATTTGAACAAACGTGACGCATGTTCACGTTCTTGTTCTGCGGTTTCCAAAAAGATTTTAGAAATGGCCTGATACCCTTCGTCTTTGGCTTTGGACGCATAAAATGAATAGCGATTACGTGCCTGGGATTCACCGGCAAATGCGATAAGTAGATTTTTTTCAGTACGGGTACCTTTTAATGATATATCCATATTTTTCTCCTTTGACATTTGTTATTTTGTTTGTTTTGTAATATTATCATAAAAATACAATAAAGTGCAATCACTATCTTTGACGTGATGTATCTGGATATGGTAATGCATTCATATATTGCCCAGTTGACGATGCATCAATTTTTATGCCTAAACTTTGCATATTTTGAATCAAATTTGGGTGTCCACGCATAGCAAAACCAGGTTTATAAATACGCGTTTTTCCATCGGCGGCGGCCGCCGCAATTATCATCCCCGCCGCCCCACGTAAATTCGCAGCATATACCCCATCTGGCACGGCATGAATATTTGACGGTGCAATATCTATTTTCAACGCATTACCATCAAACGCATTGTTGTATTTCATGTTTATCCCAAATTTTAAGATTTCATCCGCCTGTTCTGGTGTTCCCAAACGTCCAGGCCATATTGGATCAATTATCGTGCTAGCACTGTTTGCCATTGGCAAAACAGACAACCACAATTGTTCCATATCGGTTTCTTTGCCTGGAAATGGTGAAACAATTATATTTTTACCACCGAGTTTACCAAAATCAATATCTCTGAAATCAAAAATGACATCCGAATTATTGCCAACCTTCTCTGCGCGACGATGTGTAAATTCTTGTAACAAATTCATCCAAGGCCTACACGCATACAAATCAATATTGCGCAAGTAAACCCGGCTACGTGTTGCCAATGCCAATAATGCATAAAAACCCGTTTCCATACGATCTGGTTTTATAGTGTATTCTCCACCATTTAACAAACCTTTATGCGCGCCAGATATTATCGCCGTTGCATTTTGTCCACGAATGTTTTCAGCACCCATCGTACGTAACAAATGAATTAAATTTGCGCATTCTGGTTCCAATGCTGTGTTATACATATAATCCGTTTTGTTTGTTATAGACGATGTCAACAGATAATGAAATGTCGCCCCATGTGACACCGCCCGTGTAGAATATAGTGTATCTGACGTATTCGGATGCGTGGGCAAAACAATAGTAAAACCATTATCATGATTCTTAATATTCGCACCCAGAACCTGACGCAACAAATCAAAATGAAAATCATAACCGCGATTACCAAAATTACACCCCCCAGGTAATTTTGCCTCTACGCTGTTAAATTCTTTCGTAATAGCAAAACGGGACAACAATGCCCCCCACAGATAATAACTTGCACGGAATTTCATCGTATTGTTCGACAAAACATTTGATGTAATATTTTTCGCACACAAATTCATTTCGCGTGTCTGCGGGTCATAGTCAACTTTTACCCCCAATTCAATCAATGCCATTCCTAAATCCAATACATCTTGAATATGCGGAACATTTCGTAATTTTAAGGGTTTATCTGTTAATACCGCCGCAGCTATTGAACCCAAAACCTCATTTTTGGCCCCACTAACATTGATTGCAGCATTTTCCACAAATGGACAACCACCATAAACATCTATAAAATCTGGCACGAAAAACTCTGGGGTTATGCCTTGTTTATCCGTCATATCAACTCTGCTTTTATAAATTCTTTTTCTATTATTGATATTAAATCATCAATACCAATGCGACCGGCGGCACTTATGGTCAAAATCTGTGGTTTCTTTCTGCGACCAAAGGACTTTTTAAAATCGGCCATTTTTTCATCTAACTCATCAGCACTAATTGCATCGATTTTGTTAATTACAACCATTTCAGGTTTGGTAAGCAACCCACCACCATAACTGTCCATTTCATGCCGAATTGCCTTATATCGCGCCACCCAGTCGGGTTCGGTTCCGTCAATTACATGCAATATCATCTTGGTTCGTTCGGCATGCCCCAAAAACCTATCCCCCAGGCCGACACCCGTATGCGCACCTTCTATTAAACCCGGCAAATCAACCATGACAAATTCACGATTATGGGCATACATGACACCCAATTGCGGGTTCAATGTTGTAAATGGATAATTGGCAATTTTGGGTCGCGCAGACGTCACCGCCGATAACAACGTTGATTTGCCCGCATTTGGAAATCCCACAAGGCCAATGTCCGCGATAAGTTTAAGACGCAATACAACCGTTCTTTCTTCGCCCGGCAAACCGTCATTCGCCTGACGTGGTGCACGATTTGTTGGGCTTTTGAAATGCAAATTTCCCCAACCGCCGTTTCCGCCACGTGCCGCCAAATATTCCATGCCATCAACATTTAAATCGGCATATTCAATTTCTTCGTTTTCAGACAAAATTACCGTTCCCGTTGGAACCGGCAATACAAGTGTTTCGCCTGATGCACCGGTACGCATTTTACCCATACCATTTTCACCACGCTGGGCCACAAAGTGCATTTTGAAACGATAATCTATTAAAGTATTTACATTTGGAACCGCGCGAAAAACAACATCACCACCACGACCACCATCGCCACCGTTGGGGCCGCCAAATTCTATGTATTTCTCTCTACGGAACGTAGCGGCACCGTTGCCGCCATCGCCTGCTTTGATAAAGATTTTTGCTTTGTCCAAGAACTTCATAATGTTGATTATAACTTAAAAACTTGCAATTTCCAGTATAAAAGATTATAATCTGCGTGTCACGAAAGTGAAGATGATTCTGAACCCGTTGTGGAATAGTCGCTTTGGACCCGGGGGCGGTACCCGGCACCTCCACCAAGAAAAATTATGGGGGGTGTATTAGTTTCGACAGGTGAAATAAAGACAAATGGCTGAATCCGACGTGGCGTCGTAAAAAGCCGATAAAAAAAAATGAATGCGAACGATAATGTTCGTCTTGCAATGGCTGCCTAATAATGGTTTGGGTATGATTGGCAATTGTTAATCATATCTGTTTTAGCTTTTGCGGGGCCACCGGGTGCCTGGCACCAGAAACCCGGATTTATATAGGTAAAAAAACAAATAAGGGGAAATAAAATGTTAGGAAAAATCAAAAAAATATTTTTTAGTGGTATGTTCGGTATATTGTATCTTTCTTTTGTTGCACAATTAGTGTATATTTTGATCTATGTTCCTTTCTTAGAAGGAAAATTTGCGGCTTTGGCGGGCCTTTCATTGGAATGGTTCTTGTTGATTGCGGCACGTTATTTATCAAAACGTTCTGCGGCCGCGGCACAACAACACACTGGCTTTACCGCACGTCGTCGTTAAAAAACACAAAACAGATTCTAAATCCCCATAAATTGGGGATTTTTTTATTTACAGCACAATAAAAATCGTGTAATATTCGTCGTGTTATGACAACAAAGGAATAAACCGTGCAAGACAAGAAATTTTGGGATGATGTGTATAATAAGGGGCTGACCCCGTGGACAGATAAAGAACGCGACCACGCCTTTGCCCAGCAAATTATTCAAGATACAAATGTTGATTCTTCGATGACAGTTTTAGATTATGGTTGTGGCGATGGTACAATTTGTGAATATTTGTTAAACCGTGGTATAAGAGTAGATTTTTCCGAGATATCCGAAATTCCGGTCAACAGATTGAAAAATAAATATGGTTCCAAAAGCAAAGTGTTTTTGGCAAGTGAACCAAAGGAAATTCCGGGTAAATATGACTTAATTATTTGCAGTTGCGTATTACATCATATTGAAAAAGAAAAATGGCCGGATTTTCTTAATCAATTTAACAAATTGCTGAATTCAAAAGGTTTATTATGGCTTGCTGGGTTCGATAAGGATGATAAAAACACAGAAAACAACCAAGGAAAGTTTATAGCCACATCGGACACGTGCCAATTTATCAGTGAAATAGTCCCCTTGGTTGAATCCTGTGGATTCGAAATTATCAGTAATTGTTCCAGGGATATGCCAAACGGAGGTCTTAATACTTATTTCACAACCCGGTTTATTTGCCTGCGCAAGACCAAGTAATACCAATGTTATTGTATTATTTTCTATACCCACTTGCAAACATGTAATTTTGGGTCTATATTTAATACACCATGAAAGAATATATATTACCTTGTCGTGATTTGGTTGTTCATCCCGAGATGACTGTACCAATCTATATTGATAACCCGGTATCAATCAATGCCATTGAAACCGCCGCAAATAAACGCCAACGCATTGTTTTGGCGCCCCAGCATAGTGCCGCGTATCCATCCAGTGCCACCGATATTTATGAATACGGCACTATCGGTGAAATTGCGCAAATTTTGCGTATGCCTGATGGCGCGATTCATGCAATTATTCGCACGACGAATGTTGTGCAAATGACGGATATAACGGTAAGTGACGGCATATTTTCTGCACGTGTAAGTGAAATACCAATGGTTGCCGATATGGATGACGAACGAACCGTCCAAATACGCGAAAAGATTTTTGATAACATCCAGGCAATGGCCAATTTCCGCAAATTCAAGATTGATAAATTGCGCAATGTTATACAAAACTACCCAATGCCCGCGTTCGTAGATTCTGTGATTCAAACGATGGAATTGGATACCGATACGGCCATCAAGATTCTTATCACACCGTCTTGGTATGACAAAATGGTTCTGTTATTCGAACAAGTTCGCATTATGTACGAAACGTCCAAGGTCGAAGAAACAATAAATCGTCGTATCAGTATGCAAATGGAACAAGGACGTCGTGAGGCCATTTTACAAGAAAAAATGCGCGCCATCCAAAAAGAAATGGGCGAAGATGATGAAGAAAACGATACCACAAGTATGCGCAAAAAAATTGAAAAATCTGCTATGCCCACGGCCGTCAAAGAAAAAGCATTGAGTGAATGGAAACGTATGCGTAATATGTCGCCAATGTCCAATGAAGGAGGTTTGATAAAAACATATTTGGATGAATTACTTGCAATGCCATGGGGAAAATCTGATAAATCTAAAATTGACCTCAATACTGCGCGAACAATTCTTGATAGCGAACATTCAGGAATGCGCCCGGTAAAAGAACGTATACTGGAACACATTGCCGTAATGAAAAAAACTGGTTCATTAAAAGGCAGTATTTTATGTTTCGTTGGTGCGCCTGGTGTAGGGAAAACGTCGTTATGCAAATCTATCGCGGCAGCATTGGGGCGGAAATATCACCGCATATCACTTGGTGGGGTTTCGGACGAGGCGCATTTCCGCGGTCATCGTAAAACCTATATTGGTTCGCAACCGGGGCGCATTATGGACGCGTTAAAGCGTGCCAAGGCGAATAATCCAGTTATCGTTCTGGATGAAATTGACAAGATGGGACGCGATTGGAGGGGCGATCCAGAATCTGCTTTGCTGGAAGTATTGGATCCCGAACAAAACAAAGCGTTTCGTGATCATTATCTGGAGGTTGATTTTGACCTATCCAAGGTGTTATTCATTGCAACAGCAAACACTTTGAATATGTCAAGTGCATTAAAAGACCGTATGGAAATCATTGAAATTCCGGGATATACCGAAGATGCGAAGGTACAAATTGCACGTGAACATCTAATTACCCGCGCGGCAAATGATACTGGTTGGGATGTCGATAATATCACGATTGATGACGACGCAATTCGCCATATTATCCGTAAATATACCGCGGAATCGGGTGTGCGCCAATTACAACGTGAAATATCTGCCATATTGCGCCGCAGTTTGCTTGAAAACGATGGCGAAGATACACCAACAGATTTCACAATACAAAAAATTGACGATTTATTATCAATGCACCAATCAGCGGGATTTTCCAAACGAATTGGTTTCGGGGTTAGTGTATAGGAAACAAAAATGAATATTTTTAAGGCCATACAAATCTGTTGTGATATAGAAAACTTGTATCAAAATAAAGAATTAAACCACATGATTCCTTGGAATTATAGCAATTTTTACCAAATACGTATACCGAAAAACAATGGTGCCACCACAATAATGGAATCAAACCGGACCGAAAGTCATTTTTCTTCTACTGAATTTGTGCCGGTAACATTTTGGACAAATCTTTTCGGAACCGCGGGAAATTTTGCGACTATACCGACGACATTCACAGTAAAGTTCAACAACGATGGAAGTTTACCACATGCCACAATGGAACCAAATTCTATGATTCATGGGTTGGCGGCCCGGATTATATACAATAAAATGCGAAAAGCGTATTTGGATGATTGGCATGCAACACTTCGGATAATACACAGGGAAAAAATATGATTCTTGTTATAAATACTTCTGGAAACGGTTTGGAATTTGTATTGGATGTGCAACACAAATCTGTGTCGGTTGAAAAACAGTCAATCGCCCTGCCCGCGGAAGCAGAACGATTCTTGACCGAATGCGGTGCAAAATGGCGCGATATAACCGCGATTGGTGTAGTTGTGGGGCCAGGCAGTTTTACCGGCATCCGTATGGGAATTGCATACGCCAAGGGTTTGGCGATGGGGCTGAATATTCCCATTGTTGGAATAAACGCATTTGAATTATACCTGGCGGCGACACCAGATGCATTTGTCGCAATTGATTCCGGACGTGGCGATTTCTTTGTCGCATCACCACAACATGCGCCATGCACCATGACAATCGAGGAAGTCGAAACCGAACAAATGAAATGCCCGCGCACCGTTGGGCACAAACCATTTGATTTGAAATTGGCGGTTTCAATTGTTCAAGACAAATTGGAACGCGGCAATGCGGAACCGGTCGTACCAATGTATCTGCGCCCCAGTTATGCCGAAGAAGCAAAAAATAAAAATGTTTAGTAAAATTGCCGAACTTCATAAACTTTGTTTTCCGCACAAACCATGGGCGGCTGACGAATTTCGTGACCTAAAAAAATCAGGATGCGAAATCGTGGCGTCTGATAATGGTTTTATCGTTTGGCGCACAGTCTGTGACGAGGCAGAAATTATAACAATCGGTGTTCACCCCGATGCGCGTGGGATGGGTATCGCAATTGCGATGCTTGGGTTGATGGAACACGAGATAAAAAAAACTGGTGCAAAAACAATCTTTCTGGAAGTATCCGCCGAAAATACGCCGGCAATCAACCTGTATAAAAAATGTGGGTTTACCCAAAATGGACGCCGGCCAAAATACTATGACGGCGTTGATGCGATTTTGATGTCCAAAGGGCTCTAAACTTGACAATTTTTATTGCGTATATTATGAGGTTAGCACACAAATTAGAAAAGGACATAAAAATGATAACGCAAATATCGGAAAACCAGCAATATATCCTTAACACAATCGTTCCACTTATTGCCGAAAAACTTGGCGTTGATTCATCAGAGGTGTTGATGGGCTCGCATTTTGTAAATGATTTAGGGGCAGATTCTTTGGATACAGTTGAACTGTTTATGGAATTTGACAAGGCCTTTGACATAAGCATTCCGGATGATGAACAGGAACATCTACACACTGTTGGCGATACTGTAAGAATGATTGAAAACATTCTGGAAAATGGCGTTAGTCCGGCAAAAACATCTACAAATACCACCATAAAAAAAGAAAAGAACTCACGTGGCACAAATGTAAAAACCGGTGCGCAAAAAACAAAGGCAACTGGTTCCAATAATAAAAAAACGCCTACATCAAGAAACTTACCGCACACGGGGGCGCGAAGGACAAAACAAATGAAAGATACCCCTGCCGAAGTCATCTTTTCTGGTAACATATTAAATATGACCGTAGAACAGGCGTTAGAAAATCCGGCATTTAATCGAACAGTCGGATACGTATTGCAACAAATCGGGGGAACCGACGCATTGAAAATGCCATTAAGCGACGTAATTAGAAATTATCTGGAACTTGCGATGCAACCCAAAAAATAAAAAAACGGCGCTTGCCGTTTTTTTTATTTCCCAACAAATTCCAACACGCGCGGGTCAAATATTACATCGCGCGGTGACAATGGTCGTGCAATATGCATATCCCCCGCCCCACGGGTACGCGACAATGCGACATAGGTTTGGCCGTGTTCAAACGCCCCACGCGAAATATCAATTATAACCGTATCCAACGTTTTACCCTGGGCCTTGTGAATTGTCATTGCATACCCAAGGTTTAATGGGAACTGTTTATATGCACCGGTTTCATTTTCAACCAGTCGATCATTCTCGTCACGCGAATATTCTATCTTTTGCCATTTTTCCGGTTTAACCGTGACGATATCACGACTTTTATTTAATAATTGTACAATGATTTCCCGTGCGCCAAGTGATTTAACAATGCCCATTGAACCATTATGCCATTTGTCGCCGTTTTTAACGAACACCACCAATGCCCCGACCTTTAATTCCAAATTAAGTGGTGCCGGCACATCGCGTTCGGCAAAATTTCCCGATAATTCACCAAAATAGTTCACTGGGTCCGTACCAATTTGTGCCAATCGTTCCGCATTTATCCGTTCCGCCACAGCGCGAAAAGGCGTTATTAAAACCGCATTTGTTCGACGTTCGTCATCGGCAATATTACATGTATTGAAAAATGACAATGCGGTCGTATCACCATTTCGCAATTTGTTTAATTCTTCTAATAATTGCGCATCGCTTTGGCGATAAACCAAATCAAAATTAAACCGCACGAAATCAGAACGCTTATAAACATTGCTATCAAAGAAATATGCGCGTTCATATTCATAGTTTTGTTTGTAATATGCGCGTGCATCACGCGTGATAACCGGTGGCAATTGAAATAAATCACCAATGGCAACTATCTGAATTCCACCAAACGGTTCGTTATTCTTGCGCGCCCGCCGGCACAGGATATCCATTGCGTCCATTAAATCGGGGGCTATCATGGAAACTTCGTCAAGGACCAAGACATCGGTTGCGGTCAGTATATTGCGAACCTTGGCCTTTAGTTCCAAAAATTCCGGGAAAATAAAATCGCGTGGTTGAATTTGAAACAGTGAATGTATCGTCTGTCCGCCAATATTAAGTGCGGCCACCGCCGTTGGACACGCACAAACAACCCGCTTTTTCGTTGCAGATTTAAGGTAATTTACAAATGTTGATTTGCCGGTGCCGGCACTGCCCAAAATCAGAACATTTGACTGTGTACATTCAATTGTATTGAACGCCATTGTTTGTTCTTTACTTAAAATGGGAATCAGTTCGGTCATACGGGTATATTTGCATAAAAAAGAATAAAAATAAAGCGGAAAGAAAAATTTTGACTTGCAACAAAAAAATAACTGTGTAATAATACCCGCCGTGGGTTATTAGCTCAGTTGGTTAGAGCGGAGCGCTCATAACGCTTTGGTCGTGGGTTCGAGTCCTACATAACCCACCAATTGCTTCCATATGAAAGCAAGCACCGCGTCACTGCACAATTGTGGCGCGGTCTTTTTTATGTCACAAAATAATGAATATTTTTCGCTTGCCTTATCTTGTTATTTTTTTCTACACTTACTATAAACGAAAGGGAGAATACATGAAAATTCTACGTTTTCTGGGATTTTTTATGGTACTTGTGTTGCCAACTGTGGCGCACGCGACGGACGCTTGTCCAACCGGCCAGTATAGAAATCTCGAAAGTTGCACCCCGTGTCCAACTGGTTATACCAGTTATAGTCTTGATAACCACAATTCGTACTTAGGGCAATGTTATAAAGAATGTACCACAGAATGTATAACGTACGATTGGAATAATTATATCCCATCTTATGCGACTGGCCAGTTTACTTTTGAACCATTTTTTGAAAAAGAAAACCAAGAACATCAGATATTGTTCTATGGGGTTGCAACTGGGACCCCGGCACAAACATGCAATACATTAAACAGCAAATACTGCAATTATAATGCCCGGTGTTCGACGAATGGTACAAATGCGTGTAAACCAGGACACACACCAGTAGAATTTCACAACCCCGATGGCACACTGATTACAACATATTATGTTGTAAACACCACCGCATGGAGTTCCCAAAACACCACGAATGGCACACATCAATATTCACCGACAATTTATCCTGTGTTTAGGGCCCCAACCCCATCAAATGGTATAATAAATTTTAAGGGGTATTATGATGCACAAATCGGTGGCAACAAAGTTATAGATAACGATTTGACACTAACATTTGAACAAGCAAACGGAATATCGGGTTCGACGCCAAAAGTATTATATGCCCAATACGAATGCGCATCAGACATTTATCTTAATGCAAATGGTGGAACATTACCCGCCGCGTGTACCAATGCAATGCCATTCCAGCCAGGAGTTTATGGCACAACACCGTCATTACCCAATCCAGATTGTATACCAACAAAAGATAACTGTGAATTCTTGGGATATTATCTAAAGGGGGTACAATATTATGACTCACTGTTAAAAATAATGCATCAAGATTGGGAGAATTGTAATTCAGCGACTGTGACCCTAAACGCAGAATGGGACTGTTCAGAGATTTATACAGTACAATGTCCCGATTCATTAGATCCAGATAGTATGCGTTCTATTGATGGTGGTGGAATTGGAGCGGGTCAAACCTTCTCTATCGATGAAAACAATATGTTAAAGGCCTGCTATCATACCTGCGCCGCTAATCAGACGTTAACAGGATGGGATGTGTATTTGAATGATTCCATTAATCCCGCAGCTACTTTTACCAACTACCCTATAAGATTTGTTGCAGGTGAAACATATGGCGATGCAAACCCAATAACATTAATGGCGCATTGTGAAGCCACCCAAGTCAAAGTGACATATGTATGTGGTACACACGGCACGGGTACAGGTGCCAGTAATTATGCCACAATTGGGCAACAGTACAATGTACTTAGCGCCGCATCTGCGAATTGCACGGCTCAATCGGGTTACGAATTTCTCAACTGGAACGCATCCACTGGTGGCACATTCCAGGGTGGGACTCCTGTGAACCCGTGGACAATCGATGAAGATGTAACACTTACCGCTGATTGGATTGGTGCATGTAATTTAATTACCTTTGACGATAACAACGCAGCTGGCACGAATGTAAACAGTGGCGATCCGCAACGTAAACGGACCGGGGAAACAGATTGGTATATGGCAGCCCCAGGTGACGTCAAAATGTGCGGCAAAGCATACACATCAGACCCACAGGTATCTGTTCCGACCAACGGAAATGCAATATTCCGGGGATATTTTGCGCCAAATGATTCAACCCATGCAATATTCGGAACAAATGGGTATCCAACATCATACGGTAACGGTTGGACAACAAGCAGTGCCGTTACATTAAAGGCATTGTGGGACTGCCCAAATGAGTATACATGGAACCCCAGTACAAGACAATGCGAAATCAATACGACAAGTGCAACATATTTGTGTTATAAAAATGACGAAGGTAAAGTAGATAATGAAGTAACATTAGTAAATTACGCGGTACGCCCATTGTCTTGGTATAACCAGTGTAATATCAATCAAAACAATTTCAACGGCTGGTTATTTTCTGGGGACAATTTGATGCACACCGCAGGTTCAACTATATCACCGTGGACGTATGGCAGCACAGAAACCTTTGTACCGGCATACAATGCACGCTTTGATTGCGATACAACACATTGGCAGGCACCGTCTGGTGGAAATCACAGCGCCCGATTAGTTATATTGGGTGACGGATTATCTATGCCAGCAATGAATTGTGAACCCAGATCAGCGTACGCAGGTTGGTTACCAGACACCCCGAATTGGACATCAACCTATACCGCGGGTTTAACCAGCCCAATACCGGGGGCGTCATGCAATGGCGATATTTCGGTTGTGGGCGGTGGCAATTTCAATTGGTCTTGTCCGACAGATTTAACCTTTGCACCAGATGATGATTTGATAACACAGACCATAAATCTTAGCTGTGGCAGCACCAGTGGACAGATTACCGTCAGCTATGGCGATGATATTTCGGCCATGGTCACCCAATGGTTCAATACAAATTGTCATGGTGGCCCATGTCAATATCCAACCAATCCAACAACATATGCACACGGATATTGGAAAATATGTGCAGATTGGAACGGGGTGACACCACCGGGATTAACACCTGTGGTTGGTGAATCAGGTTGCTATCAAACTGACCCAGCGCATCCAAACTATGACTTTACTCTGCTGGATTCGTACTGGAATCAAATTGATAACTTCAGTGTTACATCTGTATGGCGTTGTCCAAAGTGGGTTAAATATAAATGTACCGCTAATTCCGAGGCATTGTATCAAGATAATATGAATTACGCAGCATATTATGAAGAACCGTATACCATATTAGATCATGAAACGGTTGGTTGCGATGATTCCGGATATGAATTTACTGGGTGGTACAAAGAAGGCCAACCAACTGTGGAATACGCTGAAAATGAAACCATACAATCTTGGCCGTATGATGATGTGGTCATCTTGGTTGGAAAGAATGGTGACGCAAATGATTATAACATTGTATATCATTCGCTTGGCGGTAATGATATGAATGCATCAATGCTTTGCCAACATATGTTTACTTACAGTGCCAATGCCCAAGATTTTAATCCGGATATTTCGGGATGTATACCTACACGTGAATTTAGTACGTTTCTGGGTTGGTGTGCGTCGTCTGATACAGCCGGTTGTACACCAATAGAACAGATACCAGCAGGACAAAATGCAAATTTGGACCTGTATGCAATTTGGGAATGCATACTGCCTTATCATTCCAACCAGACGGGGACAGCCTGTGTTTCATGTGAAATCAATCAATTCTGGAACGGCACAAGTTGCGAATCGTGTCCTTCTGCCTTTCCACGCAGTAAGCCTCCGTTTAATTGGAGTGAAAAGTCCTGTTATCGTGAATGTCCAACGAATACCATACTTGGTGCGGCCGGACAAACATGCGATACAAACGCTGATTTATATGGTTTGACTTGTACCGAAAACGTTGACTTTACAGATTTTATAGGCAGCACCGGCAAACAGATAGAATTCAAAGGTAATTACGATGCAAATCTAAACACATGTAATGACCAGGCAAATAGTTATTGCCCGCGCGGTTTGTTCGGGTGTGGTAATATGGCATATCCTTTCAAACCTATGACGGCCCCGGTGAATTTCTATGATGCCACAGGGCAACAGAATTTTGGATCACGGTTTATATTTGGATCACGTGGTGGTGGCAACACTATTGATTTGGGCACCGGTAATCTGTGGAGTTTCTTGGCCGGTCCAGGACAGAAATCCGATGTGTTACACAACAATGTTGGCGGCGTAATGGTGGATTATCAATACACTCATATAATCTATCCAACCTATGCCGCACCAGAACCTGCCAATATCCCAGGCAGCGCATTTGATGGGTATTACTATCCACGTACGGGTGGTACACAGTATGTTGATGATAATCTTGCACTAGACAATACAAATGCGCAAACTGTTTTGAGTGGGCCAAGTGGCGATTCCAATACTGCACGTAGTTTGTATGCAAACTATTCGGGTATCGAATACTCTGTAACATACGATTGTGGAACTGGTGGTGGCAATCCACCGGCCATGGATACCGGTATCCATTATGGTGATTCATTCACACCAGCGGCAAATACATGCGCAAATCCAGGGCACGAATTTGGTGGTTGGGTTGTATCAAATAGTGGCGAAATAAAACAGCCGGGGACACCATTTACGTGGCAATATACTGAAAACAAAGTATTTACTGCGGATTGGGGCGGGTCTGTTGTATACCATATAAATTACGAGTTGTACGGCGGAACGGCGTCAAATACCGGTATGCCGACAACATATACTTATGAAAGTGGTGCAACCATAAACGGTGTTCCAACACGCGACAACAGCATATTTGATGGGTGGTGCATAGATAACACGTTACAAAATTGTGCAATGACACAAACCCTGGTTCATGAAACAGGCGATAAGACGTTCTATGCAAAATGGCGCTGTGAATCGGGTTATGCATTAAATAATAATTTGTGCAACTCAAATGTCATTACAATAATCTATGCGAATGGTGGACATGGTGTCGCACCAATGGAACCATCAAGTTGCACTTATGGTCACGTATTTACATTACCTGCGGCAATTGTACCGAATCCGGCTGATGGGTACACATTTAACAAATGGACCGTAAATGGCGGCTATTTCGGGGCCAGCACACAAATTGCCTGCGACTATACTAACCTTGGTGTATATCAGGGAACCGTGACCATTACCGCGACATGGGGGACAAATCCAATTATTATAGATTGGAACGAAAATGGTGGTAATGCATTGCCGAATGGATCGTGTATATATGATGATGATTTAACGCTTACCAATGCGCCAACGTATACCGGATATACGTTTAATGGTTGGCTGCTTGCGGACGGAACGACATATGCGGATCCATCATCAACTATGCATAATGGATGTGTTTCAACATACCTTGGTGTTGCAAGCGGAACCAGTACTGCAATCACTGCCCAGTGGTGCCAAAACTGCGTTCAACCAAATCATGGAACTTGCACACTGGTTCCAAAAATGAATGGTGTATGTGAATATACCGCGACATGTGATGCCGGTTACGATCTTTCTGGTAATGGTACACCTAACCCAGTTTGCACGAATCACAAATATACTATTACATATCGTCCAAATGGTGGTACCCCCGCCACAGACCAAGTACAAACCGTAAACTATTCGGAACAATTTACATCGTTAGGTGCAACAACATTTAACAAACCAAATAATATATTAATGGGATGGACACCTGTTAGTGGCGGCACATTTATCACGGGACTTGCCACACAGTATTCGTATAATGTTGCATCTGATACAATTTTAGATGCGGCGTGGGGTACTTGCACCTGTACAAAAGGAACGGGGGTTGCAACATGTACAACATCTGTGACAAATAATACATGCCAGGCGGTTGCGACCTGTGACGAAGGGTATATTAATCCAAACGTGATGTGCATTGGCACCGCCTGTGATGCGGCATGTTCCGCGTGTCCATCTGGGTTTGTACCGGTTAATAACGAATGCTTACCGTGTTCAGCAGGAACATACCAATTTGGCACGCAATGTTTACCCTGTCCAGAAAACTACATATCCCCATTAGAAGGCGCAACAGAATGTACACCGTGTGAAAATGGGTATTCGTCAAATGCGGATCATACAGCGTGTGAACCTAATACTATTACGCTTGTGTATGCAAATGGTGGGCATGGAACTGCACCTGCACAGAGTACATGCCTGTACAACCGTACATTTGCTTTGCCAGGGGCGATTGTACCAAATCCGACTGATGGACACACTTTCAGCAAATGGGGGGTAAATAATAATGAATTTGATGCCAATGCATCTGTAGTATGTAATTATGCAAATCTTGGGGTATATAACGGCACAGCAATCGTTGTAGCAACATGGGTTCCGGATACTTATATTGTATCGTTTGACGCCAACGGTGGAACTGGTGGTCAAACGGCACCTGTGAATGCTACATATAACCAGGCGATGCCAAATATAAGCACCGTTCCCCCACAAAAAACTGGTTATACATTTATGGGGTGGTATGATGATGCTAATTATCAAAGTGGTGTTCTGTACTATACTGCAAGTGGTATCAGTGCCCGTACATATGACAAGACAACGAATACAACGCTATATGCCGGATGGTATGCAAATACTATCACGTTGAACTTTGCAAACGGTGGTCATGGTGTTGCGCCTAATGCCAGGACGTGTATGTATGGCGAAACAGTATCCCTACCAACCGCGATTATGGCCGAAGGATTCACTTTCCAGAATTGGGCGGTCGCCAATCGCACATTTAATGCGTCTGCGCCCATTATTTGCAACGAGGCAAACCTTGGTGTATCAAGTGGATCTGTGACGGTTACCGCACAATGGCAGCCAAAAACATATACCGTTACATACAATTGTGGCACGGGTAATAGTAATAATGCCCCAACACAAGATGAAGCAATATATGATGCGAACTTTACACCAGCGACGAACACATGCCAATATACTGGGCACATCTTTACGGGTTGGCTTGTCAGTGGCACAGCAGATGTACGCGAATCTGGTGTCGCATTTAAGTGGCATTACACAGACAACAAGATATTTACCGCACAGTGGGATACCGAGGCGTATAACATAATATACGAATTGAATGGTGGTTCCAATTATACTGGTGCGCCTCAAACATATACCTTTGGTGTTGGTGCACGTATAGACGGCACACCGACACGCGTCAATAGTGCATTTAAAGGATGGTGCACAGATGCACAATTGCAAAATTGTGCCCCAATACAAAGTATCGCCCGAAGCGCAACCGGCACCAAAACATTCTATGTTAAATGGGTATGTGAAAATGGTTTTATTGCAAATGCTGATAATACTGCGTGCGATTCATGTCCAACCGAACAACATGCCGAAAATGGTGAATGTGTCGACAATGTCATTGAATGTGAGTTGCCCGATACAAACTATGCAATCCGCACATGGAATCAGACCCGCAATGCTTATGGACCTTGCACGGTTGTGACATGTGCCCCAGATTATCATTTGATATCTAATACTTGCGTCAAAGACACACGTGAATGCACGGTGGCAAATGGTTACGGGACCCAAGATTGGAACGGAACACAATGGGGCAAATGCGTTGCAGAAGTTTGCGAACCTGGATTCGAAATTGTTGGTGATTCTTGCACAGAATGCGGCAATCGCAGACAAAATGGGGAAATAGTGGTTAGTTCGTATGCCAATGGATGTGAAATTGCATCATGTATGTATCATGGTCAGAAATATATACTGAACAACAATGAATGTGAACTGATTTGCGAAACCAGATCTGATGAGACGGGGTCCATGGCATGGAATGAAAGCCGTCAGAAATGTGCCCGAACATGCAACCAAGGATACAAAATGTGGTAATGATGATGCACACGCCACAGATACATTTTGACATAAAAAAACGTGTCAAAGACAGGTCCGAAAGTTTTGTTGATTATCTCGGTCACGTGGCGATATGTTTTGTTCAGAATGTACGGGCACATTTGCAATTCATTAAACGTGTTTTTGTGGCAATATGGCGTATGATGTGCGGTCGTGCCAGTACACGCAGCATAAATTTGTGGTGTGAAATAGATAATGCCGGTCCACGTGCGTTGGGGATTGTGTGTTTAATTAGTTTTATGATTGGACTTATCATTGCATTTGTTGGAAATATGCAATTAAAACTTTTTGGTGCAGAAATATATGTTGCAGCATTGGTTGCTATTTCTATGACCCGAATATTAGGCGCGGTTATGACCGGAATTATAATGGCTGGTCGCACTGGTGCATCATATGCCGCAGAAATTGGTTCTATGCAAGCAAACGAGGAAATAGATGCATTACAAACAATGGGAATATCACCCATCGATTTTTTGGTATTGCCACGTGTTGTTGCATTAACTATTACCATGCCGATATTGACCATTATTGCCGATATAGTCGCAATTTTAGGTGGTATGTGTGTCGCGGTTACCATTATGAATGTATCTATTGCGGAATATTGGCAAATGACCATTGATTGGATTACATTCAATAACTTTGCAATCGGGGTATTACATGGATGGTTGTTTGGATGGGTAATCGCGATTGTTGGTTGTTGGTGTGGTATGCGTACAACGCGTAATGCCGATGGAATCGGCCGTGCAACAACACGTGCCGTGGTATTTGGAATTGTTGGTTGCATTATTACAACGGCGATATTAACACTTGTATTTAATTGGATTGATATTTAATGATAAAACACACAGAACCTTTTATTCGCATAGAAGATATGACCGTTGGATACGGGGATGACGTTGTTGTCCAAAATATCAATTTTACAATAAATCATGGGGACATATTTGTTATTATGGGAATGTCTGGTTGTGGTAAAAGTACAATCTTGCGTTCAGTTATTGGCCTGGTTCGCCCAAAATCTGGCCGTGTTTTAGTAGAAGGAACGGATATATGGTCGCTGTCCAATGAAGAACGGGCAAAAATCATCAAAACTTTTGGTATATCGTACCAAAGTGGTGCACTATTTTCTTCAATGACAATCGGTGAAAATATTGCATTACCAATGGAAATGGAAAAGAATATATCCCATAAAGAAATCAAACGTAGAACACAAGAGAAATTAGAAATTGTCGGTCTTGGTGGGTACGGAAACCTGTATCCATCCGAAGTTAGTGGCGGTATGATAAAGCGGGTGGCATTGGCGCGCGCAATGGCATTAAACCCACATATTCTATTCTTTGATGAACCGTCGGCGGGGTTGGATCCGATACGTTCGGCAGAATTAGACAATTTAATAAAACAAATAAATCAAAAAACCGGAACAACCGTTGTAATGGTTACACACGAATTACAAACTATTATGAACATCGCCAATAATTCGGTATATATTTTTAATAAAACCGTTGGTGAAACGGGCGCACCACAAACAATATTGAAAAATACGAAAAATCCAGAAATTATAGATTTCTTAACCCGGGGGCAAAGGAGAATAAAATGACACAACCAAACAAACGAACTATCGGTATATTTTTAATTTGTGGTATAATTTTAGTCTTGGGCGCGATATTGTTCTTTTTTGGCCATCGCCTTGAGCGAAATTATGTAAATCCAGTATTGTTTTTCGAAGGTTCAGTTAAAGGATTAACAGTTGGCTCAAATGTGTATTTCCGTGGTGTGCCAATTGGGCGTGTTGACAAGATTCAACTTATTCCAAATAACGAAAATCAAATAATTATTCCGGTTTATGTTAAAATCGATCCAAAGATAACCGCACGGCGACGTGTTTCGCGCGCAAAGTTGGAAAACTGGATTGCAGATTTGGTTAAACATGGATTAAAAGGCAAGTTACAAACCCAAAGTGTTTTGACCGGACAGATGATAATAGAATTAGATTTTTATCCGAACTATCCGGCACATTTTCAGGCACAAAAATATGATATTCACGATATCGAAATACCGACCGTACCATCCATGTTGGACGAAATTTCACAAAACCTTGAAAAAATACCACTTTCAGATATATCAAGTAATATGAATATGTTATTACGCAATCTTAATGAAAAAGTTCCCACATTATTACAACAATCGACCGCCGCTGTTACAAGCATAAATCGTTTGGCGAATTCCATTTCGGGACCTGGTACAGATACGGTATCCGCCTTCAATAAAATGATACGCGATGTTAGTGATGCGGCAAAATCTGTATCACGACTTAGTGATTATTTGGAACGCCATCCAGAAGCATTATTAAAAGGGAAAGGAGGATATTAAAATGAGAATACATAACACTATTTTGATACTGGCAACATTATGTCTTGCCGCATGCGGATTTGGTCGAACCAGCGAACCATCACGTTTCTATGCTCTATACACGCCCGATGTTCAACAAGTACGCGGACCGGAAAAATCGGTAAACATTGTGATTGAAAATGTATCCGTTCCGCAATCGGTTGACCGCCCACAAATTGTTGTAAAACAATCTGATTCCAATATGCTGATCGTATCAGAATTTGATAGATGGATAGAAGAACTGTCAAGTGCCCTGCCCGTTGTGATATCAGAAAACATTAATATGTATGCCAAGAATATCAACGCAAGGCCGAAACAGTTTGCCACACTTTCAGGAAACACAAAATATATCGTTGTAGTTGATTTTGTCCGTTTCGATACCGAACAAGATGGTAAAATTACCCTGTCTGCATGGTGGACCGTTGCCAACAATCAAGGCAATGTCTTGGTTCAGAAAAAGACAACACAAACCGCGGACACACCCGACGAAAAATCTGGAAGCCCAGATTATGATGCGATTGTTTCAGCACAAAGTAAGTTGATTGCAAAACTGTCGTATAAAATCGCAGACGAAATAAGCGAATTGAAATAAAATCCGTTTGGTTTTGAATATTTTTATATTGACCTGGCGGGAAGTATTTTTCTACAATTAACATGATGATATTCAGGGGAGAAATTTTGCATTTTTTACGGTGGATTTTTGTTTTTGTACTGTGCACCGCTCCGTTAATGGCACATTGTGGGTCATGTCAAGCAGACTCCACTAATACGCTGTATTGTAACCAACCGGGCAATCCGGATTCATGTAATATCGGCGATTACGCGGCATTTACGACAGGGATTGAAAGATGTGAATTTGATGGTCGTTGGGTGGAGGGCTATTCAGATGCACCGGTTTTAGAATGTGTGACATTATGTAAAAACTTGGACAATTTGCTATATATGTGGGTTGACGATGAACTATATGTATATCGCAGGGTGTATAAAGAAAGAACAGTAAGTCCCTTGTCAGATTTCGCACGTTGTGATAAAAATAAAACCAATGCAAATTTCTTTCTGCATAACAATAACCGGGATAAGTCCAAATCTTGGTATGTGACATGTTCTACGGAACCTGTATCCACCCAACCCCAACCACAAAATACAAGTAATAAAATCACAATCAATGAGGTCGTGAAAAATCGTAACGGAGAGGTACTTTCTGGCGCGCTGGTCGAAGTTAGCAATACACAAAAGGTAAAAACTGATTCTAATGGTAAGTTTAAATTAAACGATGTTGATAAAACCAAGAATGTAAGTATATCGCATGACGGATGCGCCATTGTTGGCAGAAAGGCGGATACATTACAAAATGCAACGGTGGAATTGACCTGCGTCGCATCACAGCCAAGTGGGCAAAGTGGCAGTGCAAATCCGGAATGTGGTGTTATTGGCAAGAAAGAATGTAATACGAATTATAAAATCTGTGAAAAAAACGGT
>CAMZFU010000013.1 GCA_947306185.1 uncultured Pseudomonadota bacterium
TGATATTTACCCGCCTCCAAATATTCTGGACGCACGCACGCAATTTCATGCCCCCACGCATCACCACGATCACCGTTCCATGGACCGCCAGCATATGGACCACGCGCCGCCACCGCAATAAGGCATAATTTGTAATACAGTCGTTTGGAAATATGATGTTCTTTTGGATTTACCAACCCCAACAACACACCGTAATTTGATAATGGTGTTTTGTAAATACGATAATATTGCTCTTCGTTGATTTTGTATTTAACTGGTTCAACAAATGCGACATTGTTGTTGTCTGAATCTATAAAATCTTCACAGATTTGCGTATAACTTTCTGCGTCCAGGTTTTGGCCATATATCGACATATAATCACGCAGATTAAACCCATGCTCAACCATTCTGCGTGTAAGTTCTCGATATTTTTTACGATTACGTTCATCTTGCTGTTGCGCCATCTGTTGACGTGCCGATGACGAGCCAATATTTTGGGTATCTGTTTGCATAGTGAGTCCTTTGTTTTCTACATATTCGCACAAAAAAAATGGATGTCAAATTTTCCTTGACTTTATCCGATACTGCTATGATTATATATTCAAGAAACAAAAAGGATTTTATATGCCAAATACTACTATTCCAAGACCTTTAAATGACCGTGACCAAGAATTTGTTCCTGTTATTCCAAACTTGGCTGCTCTTGTAAATGAACCATACACAAACCTGCCTAATGGTTTTACAAAAGAAAAAGTGTCACAGGCAATAAACGCCATTTATTTGGTATACTCACCAACAGGCATACCTACTCCAAATGTAGATTCTGCAAGTTTATTATGTTGGTACGGTGATGATGTTGAAAGTCTGCAAAAAGATATTAATAAAGAATTCGGTATACGTCTCACATTTGACTATGTTTATAAAACACCCGTCCTTGATTTATATAAAAAAGTCATGGATATATTAAGTGTAAAAAAACCGATATCGGAAATTATGGGTGCACTTATTATGGCAAAAGGACCCAAAGGGCAAAAAAACAAATAAAAAACCGACCAAATGGTCGGTTTTTCTTAATTATGTTGATCGGTTAATGCGTTATCTAATTCGGAATAATTTTCCAAACGCATTTCGTTTAATAATTTTGATACAACATCATCGGCGATGCCCAATTGCCCCAACACCCCACGTGCCAGCATCAATGAAGATTCTATTGTTTCGGGCCATACTTCTTGGACACCTTCTTTGATAAGAACACGCGATTCTGTCAAATTACGTGCACGTGCAAATATTTTGACTTTTGGCGCAATACTTTTTACTGTCAATACCGCGTTACGGGCGGTGCCACTGTTATCCAACGCAATTACAACCGCCCGCACACGACGATTGGCAAGGCCGAATTCTCGTAACACAGATGAATTCGTGCTATCCCCATAAAATACATTGTATCCACTTTCACGGCCCAACATAACCGCATTTACATTTAAATCTATTGCAACATAAGGTATTTTGCGTACCCCCAACACGTATGCAATTATTTGCCCCACACGTCCAAAACCACATATTACGACAACTGGTTGTTGGGCACTTGCACCCGCATTAAGTTGTTTCTGGCGTGATTTTGCAAACCATTTTGTTGAACGACTTATACGGTCGTGAATCGCCAACAAGAACGGTGTTGAAATAATCGACAAGATAATTATCGCCGTCAAAATTTCTTGGTGTGCCGGTGGAACCGCAGATATACCACTGGTCTTCATGGTTTGGAACATCAATAATGCGAATTCACCGCCCTGGCTCAACATCAATGCGATAAGGCGTGCATCGTGTAATGCAACATTACGTACACGTGCCACCATAAACAATGCGACGAACTTCACACATACCAAACCGACCATACCCAGTAATACAATGTACCAATTATTCCCCAATACGTTTATATTCAACCCCATGCCCAACGATATAAAGAATAAAGAAAGGAACAATAATGCATATGGCCCTATTTCTGCACGTATTTGGTGGCTGTAAATTGTTTCAGACATTAACATACCGGCCAAGAACGCGCCCAGCCCCGCCGGCAGGCCCAATAAATCCATTACTACCGCCCATAAAGCAATATTCAACATAATAACCAATAAAAATGCCTCATGCGATCTTAATTTTGATACACGTTTGATAAGAGGATTTAATATAAAACGCCCAACAACCACAACACCAAATATTAATGTTACGGTCGTCACAAAAACGTCAATTACCGCCGCACCCAAATTAAATGAACGCCCCGCCAAAACAGGCAACATGGCAAGCAACGGTATTGATAACAAATCTTGGAACAACAGAATTGAAAATGTTTGATGCCCCATATTTGTATTCAACTGATTTCTGTCGGTCAGTAATTGCATATCTTCGGATGTACTGGACATTGCCATCAACAACGATACCGTTATAACACCCATAATTGACCACGGTGTTACACCAACCAAAATCGGGAACAACATAACTGCAACCATCAAAACCTGGGCCGCGCCGAACCCAAAAATAGTTCTACGCATTTGCCACAGACGTTTCATATTGATTTCCAATCCGATATTAAACCACAAAAATAATATGCCCAAATCGCCAAGGAACGTCCACGTTTCATTTACCTGAAACAAATCCAAAACATATGGTCCCGACAGTATGCCCGCGACCAAGAATGCGACCAACGCACCAACACGCGCAATACGTAACGTGAATACCAAAAGAAAAACTATTGCAAAAAACAGCAATACTGATACAGACATTATTCTCTCTCCCCTATAAACTCAAAGTTATTATAGCAAAAATGTATTGTACCTATGCAACCAATTTTTTTGATATTTCTAAAAATTTTTTTGGGTCTATTTCTTCGGCGCGCTCTGTTCCATTCAGGCCAAAATCCGCCCAATTCACATCACGCATTATTCCGCGTATCATTTTGCGCCGCATTCCAAATAAACGTGCAGTAAGGTTTTCAATATTTTTTATATCACCAATATTTTTTATTTTCTCTGCGTTTGGAATTATCTGAACAACGGCGCTTTCAACACGTGGGCGCGGAACGAAAGCAGTTGACGGAACATTAAATAATATTTTTGCATCCGCAACCAATGATACCAACACCGCCAAACGACCATATTGTTCGTCCCCAGTATGCGCAACAATTCTTTCCGCCACTTCGCGTTGAAACATCAATGTCATAGATTTAATTGGCACACCGCATGCAACATCATGCAACCATCGCACCAATAATTCTGTGCCAACATTATACGGTAAATTAGAACATATTGCGAAATCACCGCCGGCAATTTTTGTCATATCAACACGCAATGCATCATCATAAATCACATTAAATCTGTTATCAGATGCGGCAACGATTTGCGACAAAATCGGTTCTGTTGTTTTATCTTTTTCAATGGCGATAACATTTTTTGCACCGGCCATTAATAACGCACGCGACAGGCCACCTGGTCCCGGTCCAACCTCTATTACCGTGGTTGATTCTATATCTGGAACCGCGCGCGCAATGCGACCGGTTAAATTCAAATCAAACAAGAAATTTTGACCGAATTGCTTCTTAGGTTCCAAACCTGATGCACGCATCATTTCGGAAACGGGTGGCAAAGATGATAATTTATCCATCATAATGTGCGTCGCCCCCCGAACGCCAATGACAATGTCCCATCATCAATATAATCTAAATCACCACCTAATGGAACACCTGACGCAAGTTCACTAAATGTAACATTAGTATCACCAAGTGTTGATATTATATACTGTTGTGTCGTTTTACCTTCAACCGTATTGGGTAATGCGAAAATAATTTCTGTGATTTTTTCATTTGCGATACGCGATTGCAAATTCCCCATATTCAAATCATCTGGTGTAATACCGGCAACCCCAGACAACAAACCGCCCAATATATGATATCGACCATTAAATACGCCTGATTTTTCCAACACCCAAACATCCGATAAATCACGCACCAAACACAGCATTCCATTTGCACGCGCCATATCACGACAATATTCACAACAATCTGTATTTTTATCCGTCAACACCCCACAAATCGGGCAAGGATATATATTTTCATTTGCATCAACCAATGCATCAACTAATTTTTCAATACGCCCAGTTTTATCCTGTAACAGCCCCAATACAATGCGCCGCGCTGCGCGATTTCCAACGCGCGGCAACTTTGCAAATTGTTTAATAAGTTTTTCTATCTTTGGGTTCATATACTGATACCATAGCAATTAATGAAATACATAGCAATCAATTCCAGCGGAAATCGCACGATTTTTCAACCCCTGGGCAGTGGATTCCGAAAGTCCGGTTACGCGCACACGATATAACCCCGTTCCCGTTGGTTCAATATGTGCACTTGCCCCCAACGTGTTTCTAACCCGTGCAACCATAGAATTAGCAGAATCCATTGAAGAAAACGCACCAAATTGTACACCGACGCCACCAGTTGCATATTGAATCTTGGGCGCATCAGATGCATATTTTTGGACGATTGGCGATGTAACCGGCGCCGGTTCCGAATGAACATAAGGTGTCGTGCTGGGCGTATTGCTTGCAACCGCCGGCATATTTTTATCCAATAACGCAAAACCGCGATTCAACATATTCGTTGATACGGTTGAACGCACATCCTTGGTTTCCGCACCTAACACCACAGAAATCAAACGGTGGCCACCACGTGACGCGGTTGCAACCAACGAATATTTTGATTTATTTGTGTAACCTGTTTTCATACCATCGCAACCCGGATATGTTTCTAACAAACGGTTACCGTTGCTGTAAGTTTTGCCGTTATATGTCCAATTTTTTATACCAAAATATTTCCAATATTGCGGAAAATGTTTATACACCGCCATAGACAATAATGCGATATCACGCGCCGTTGATAAATGATCGTCATCCGGCAACCCAGAAGAATTTTCAAAATTTGTATGTGATAATCCAATTTCACGCGCAACACGTGTCATCAACGATGCAAATGTCCCCTCTTTGCCACCTTTTAAGTTTTCTGCCAACACACGTGCAACATCATTCGCGCTGTACACCGCAAGTGCGATAATTGCATCTTCGACACGGATTTTTGTCCCCGCACTTAAACCCAATTTTACCGGTGCGGCCGCGGCGGCACTGCTTGATACAATCAGGTAATCATCCAAATGCAACCGTCCGTGTTCCAATGCATCAAACGTCAGGTAAAGCGTCATTATCTTGGTTAAACTTGCCGGGTAATTTGTTTGATTTGCGTTCTCTGCAATAAGTACGCGCCCGGTATCCATGTCGGCAACCAATGCCGCACGATAATTTGCCGCATGTGCAAAACTGCACGCAAGCATTAACGGCAAAGCAAATAAAAGTTTTCTCGTTTCCATGAAACTAATGTTAGTAAAAAATTGCTTTCGCGGTCAATTATTTTTTTGCATCATCTTGCAAGAAACCACCCGATTGCATTTTCCACAATTTTGCGTATTCGCCACCACGTCGCAGTAATTGGTTATGCGTACCAGATTCTATTATTTTACCTTTTTCCAAGACAACTATCCTGTCCATATTACGCAACGTGGATAAACGGTGTGCAATCGCAATTGTTGTACGATTCTTGGATAATTTTTCAAATGATTTCTGAATTGATACCTCGGTCTCACTATCCAGTGCAGATGTCGCCTCGTCCAATATCAAAATTGGTGCATCTTTCAAAAATGCACGCGCAATCGCGATACGTTGACGTTGACCACCGGACATTTTTATCCCACGGTCACCAACCAATGTTTCATATTTCTTTTCGGTTGATAAAATAAACGCGTGTGCAGACGCACTTTTTGCCGCCGCGTGAATTTCCGCATCTGTGGCACCCGGACGACCATATGCAATATTATCGCGTATTGTCCGATTAAACATTGCGGGGTCTTGCGGAATAAACGCGATATTTTCACGCAACGACAATTGCGTTATATCACGAATATCGTGCCCATCGACCAAAATCGCGCCACCTTTGACATCATAAAAACGCATCAGCAAATTAACCAATGTTGTTTTTCCGGCACCCGACGGGCCAACAATACCGACACGTTCACCTGGCTTTATTGTCAAAGACAAATCGCGCAAAACATAACGATTTTTATATTTGAACGAAACGTTTTTAAATTCTATTTTACCGTGTTTTACGACCAATTCGCCGGCATCGGGTTTGTCCATAACTTCAATCGGCACAACCAATTCATTATATGCCTTGGTCGCCGCAGACATATTTTCAATAATGGTCGGTATTGCATCAATAACTACACTTATCTGCATTACGACCATATTGTAAACCGATATGGAATAAACGATATCTGATATTTCCATTTCTTGTTTTGCGAACAAATATACGCACAGCATAACAGTCATTCCGAACATTGTATCCCACAGATATGCTGGTACCGTCATAGAAATACGTTGCCAAAATGCCGAACGACGACGTAATTTAACATTTTCTGTTCTGATTGGATCCATATAGTTATGTTCACGTGCAACACCCGCAAATAATTTGACATTGGTCGCATTGGAAAAACTGTCCACTAATTTCCCGGTCAGTTTTGCATTAGAATCAGACACATCTTGGGCACTGCGTTTAATTGGCTTGCGCAGGCGCCACATGAAAAATGCACGGACCGTGAAAATAAAGATAAACGAAAATGCGACATATTTGTTGACCGTGAACAATGCAAATGAATTAACAATGGCCATTATCAACATAACCACCGTACCCCAACATTCAAATATAATCGTACCGATACCGCGCGTAATATCGCTTATACGGGAATAAACCTGACCAGCCATACGGTTTACCCAAAACGCCATAGATTGGGAATGAACATAATCGGTCAAAGTTTCCGATATTTTACGTGTAACCTTGGGGCCCAAAAAGGATTCACCCCACCTGCGTAACAGAACCAACGAACTTGTTGCAATATTCAATATGGTAATTAATAAAACCGTTGGCAGGCAATGTTTAATAAGGTCCACATCTTTTGGTGCATTTTCCAACATGGCCACAATCCAACGTTGGTACGTTGGCCACAAAACAGAATCAAAACCAATTAAAAGCCGCACAAACCATACAATAATCAACAGCCACCACAACCCCTTAAAGATGTGGCGCGCATAAAATCCAATAACCGTTTTCGGCATACTTGTAATAGTTTTATCTGTTTTTTTCATGATAATTTTCCCATAAAATATTGGCATACTATCATTACCGATATTTCTTGCAATTGCAAGAAAGTTTTTTATAATACCGCACATTATGAATAATCGTGTTAAACTTGAAGATTTTTCGTTACAACACCTTGCCACACAGATGCGCGAATTTAACGAAAATGTCGCCGGCAACAAAAATCGCCTGATTCCATGGTTTTGGTGGGCGCGTCGTGGTGATTTGGCACGATTCAGATTCATATTTAATGCCCTGGTGGCGGAACAAATTGCAACCAAGGGACACCAATTACCATATAACAAGAAATTCATAATTCGTCATGACAACGAATTTGCCGGTGTTATTGGATTGGACAATGTATTCCAAGATGCACCGCGCGCGGAAATGTGGTTATATCTTGATTACGAATATACTGGGCAACATATCGCATCAACCGCGGTTAAAAAGGCAGAAGAATTCGCAAAATCAAAATCTGTTTATCAAATAGCGGCAAAAATATCGCCCCGAAACGATAGAATATACCGCGTATTGACCGCAAACAAATATCGTATGTTTTCGGCCCAGAAAAATTACAATGGCGCGACATATCAACAGATTTGGTTAAAAACATTAAACGATAAAAATGTTGAAAAATAAAATTGAAACCTATAAAATTGGCTATGGTCATCTGGTCCCATCGTCTAGAGGTTAGGACATCGGATTCTCATTCCGGTAACACGGGTTCAATTCCCGTTGGGACTGCCAAAATAACAAAATCACCCAAACGGGTGATTTTTTATTTGTTTTCCAATACTTTCAGCAGTTCGTAAATATGATATTCAAAACCGTACCCATTTTGTAGATTCTCGAACTTTTTATATACAAAGTTATGAGAATTTAACTTTTTGTATTATGTGCTGTTGTAACCATGTTGATTAAACCTTTTACACCATTTTTCAGTTTCTTTTTGATTTTATTTTTTGCAAGAATCATAACCAATCGTTTGTTATATTTGTGAAGAATATCATCATTTGCCACAACAAAATCGGTCAATTCTGTATTTTTCGCAAGAAATCGCCATTTTGTTATTTTCAATTTCGGGGCATAAAAGTTTTTTAATTTTCTATTTTCAGATAAAAAATTATCCCCGACTTCCTGTAAAGCAGGCAGATTCAATTCTATTAAACCTAGATTTTCAAGAAAAACATGATCGCCAATCTTTTCTAATCTTGGCGCATTAAAATGTGCCAAGTTTTTATTTGCTCTCAAAACACCACCACCAATTTCACGTACTTTTGGCAAATCCAATTCAGTTAACATCACGTTTTCTAGCAAAGAAATAGGACCTATAATTTCCAAATTTGGCACATAAAGTTTTGATAATGAAACATTGTTTTTCAAACAGTAATCAGCAAGTTCTTTCAATGATGGTAATTCCAATTTGGTTAGACCTTGGTTTTCCATCAAAAAACAAGATCCTGTTTTTTCCAAAAGTGGTGCATTGAATTTTGCTATAAACGCATTATGCGATACAAAGTTATGACCAACCACTTTCAAAGACGGTAAATCCAGTTCTGTTAATTGTCTGTTTGATGCCAAAAACTCATTGCCAACACTTTCCAATTTAGGCGCATAAAGTTTTCTAAGATTTTGATTAAATAGCAGAAAACTGTCATCAATGTGTTTTGTTGCCGGTAAATTTAATTCTGTTATTGTGCCATTTCCCACACTCAAAACATGTACACCATTCGCGTAAATCATACGTTCGTGTTTATTATTCGGATTTGTTCGGATTGTGATTTTTTTATTTTGAAACATATCCTGCAGCACTTTATGCGTAGAATATTTCGATTCAGAGACATCTTTTACTTCGCCGGTTTTTATATTTAAGATGTAATAATCCAACATAACCTCGTAATCGGTGTTCAATTTTGTAATTGTGCTGCCGGAAAAATAATAATCCGGACCAAAATAAGTATTATTAACTTCGTGATTAAAATATACGAATTGGTCGTGAACCATTCGGAAATTATCTGGCATCATAGATTCAGAAACACTGAAATCCACATCAAAATATTTCTTCAATGATGTTGATAGACCAGGAATGATATTGTCTGGGTTATTATTGAAAGTCGCATCTGGATTGTTTACCGTATGATTATAGCGGTTTTTTATTGATATAAATCCACCGCCCTTGGCAATTTGAATCGATATGACCGATGTACCATATTCGTCTTCACGTTCCGGGTGATCTGATGGTTTGATTTTATCCGCCCCACGTTTTACAGCATGAATCATATAATAATTTATATGGCGTTCCGGATCACGAAAAGTACATAGTTCTTCGCCAAAACGATAATATTTTTTTATCGAATTTTTTTCTTTTTCGGTTGTTACAACAAAGGCATCATACCCGGCTTCATTCAACAATTCCAAAGGGGTTTTGTCTGTTTGATATTCCGGTGTGTTTTTGTTTTTATAAATTTCCCGAATAACAGGTGCCAAAGCTTTTATTTTATCTGGATCTTTCCCAGCAAATTCCAAAATATGCACAAGATTTGGAATATCTAACAGTATTTCACTACGCAAAACCTTAGCAACCGCCTCACCATTTTGTTTTTTTATTTTTTTATATGTTTCTTCTGTGTTTATTTCTGTAGCCATTTTCGTATCCTTTCTCTGGGAAATTATATCACAAAATATGCAAAAATTCTTTTAATTCTTTCCCAAACTGCAATAAATCTTTGATTTCATTAGTTCGTGAATTGCACAGTATGTCCTGCCAAATTTCGTTATTGCGCGCAAGGCGCACAATTAAGAAATTTGAGCATCGCACCGTAGCCAGCGCGTTTGAAACAAAAAAGTTTATCAATTCCTGATTTTTATTCACCGAAATTAAGCACCTGCGAAGGCGGATGCCAAATATAACAAAACCGCATGAAGCGGTGTTTTTTGTTGCTTTTCTAATACTTTCACAAGTTCGTAAGTTGGATGTCAAAAACATCCACCGTTTTATACATTTACGAACTATTTTGTTATTAAAAGTTGCGTTATGGTAATAATATGCTAAATTTGCAACAAGGAACAGAAAGAATAAAAAATGAGATTAGTAAGTTTTAATATATCAATAAAAACAGATAACACATCAGAAGTAATAGGTTTATTAAGTAATTTGAACCCTGATTTCATTGCGTTGCAAGAAAGTATGATGCCACACGAGAAAAATGTTTTTACGCAATTTAGAAGTGGCGAAGATATATCAGGTTATTTTTCCAGCCAAATGCCATTTTCATTTTTTGCGCCGTTATATATCGCCAATTGTGTGACAAATAACGGTATTATTGTAGAGAATTTTGGCGGCAAAGTAGAACAAGGAACGCAGGTTTTATCTAAACATAAGATTTGTTCAGCGGAAAACAAATTTTACTACGATAATTACAAAACAGAATATAACGCCACGCATTTCAAAGAAAAAGATTGGGCGCGTAGTATATTGTCTGCAATTATAAGTTTACCGAATAATAAGAAAATTAAAATTATAGATGTTCATGGAATATGGAACTTAACCCGTATGGGCGATGACAGAACTGTTGCTCAATCAGAATTTATCCTGGCAGAATTATCGAAAGATAAAATACCAACTATTGTCGCCGGTGATTTTAACCTGTTGCCAGAAAGCCCAAGCATCAAGATGTTGGAACCCTATTTAACAAATTTGTCCAGAAAATATAAATTAAAAACAACCAGACCAGCAAAAAATATGATTGTAGATTATATTTTTGTCACAGATGATATAAAAGTTAAAAATTTTATGGTTGTTGATACATGTGTTTCTGACCATTTGCCACTTGTATTGGATTTTGATATTGGCACGCAAAGATAACTGTATCGTTATATTAGTCTTTATTCAAAAACACGTTAATATTCTTTCCAAATCGCAAATATCATCGGTTTATGAATTGTGCTGGGCACCCCACCAGCCATCAAACACACCTCAAACGTGACATTTTTATCGGAAATTCAATAGGTAGGTGAATTTAAATTTATTGTTGGTATTACCATTTTATTATTGGCATAATTTCTGGTAATTCGTCACCATTTAAATGTCCACGTCCGGTAAATTTATGAACGCGTATATCTGGAATATCTTTGATTATTTTATCAAAACTGCTTATTATTCCCGGTGCATCATCAGTGGAAATCATCAAATCGATTCCATACTTTGTTTGTGAAATTAAATCATCACTCAAATTTATATTTTGATAAAAACCAAATGGACAAACATTTTCGGTATCTATGTATGGGGCAACCAAAACAACCTGACGAACTTTTAATTCAGGATGTTTTGATAAATATTTCAGCACAAAACCACCGCCAGCCGAATGCCCGATAAGAACAGTGTCTTCATTGATATCTTGCCTGTCCATTATCGTCATATTTCATCAACAGTACATGAGCATGTGGAAAGTACGGTCTTTGCATAATGACATCATGTTCAAGCTCAACCGTAAACTGCAACCAATCCGCCCACCAACCATTCGCATCATACGTTCTTTTATTCCAATCGTATTTTGCACCCATACAACCATGGCAAAAGACAAAATTCATTTTATATCTCCGTTATTTTATCGGCATTTGTACCATTGGTTTAACAAGGCGTTCAATTTATTCATATCGTTGCAGATACCAAAAACACCGTATTTCTTACATTCGTCTTCATATTTTTTTGTATTATTTCCGGTCGCACCAATAAATGCTATACACGCCATTCCCGCCGCCTTGGCGGCCATAAAATCATTAACACTGTCACCAACAACTATGCATTCTTTTGGTGCGTAATTTTTTGTCGCGGCGGCAAGCAAAAATAAATCGGGTGCTGGTTTGCCGTGCGCCACCATATCAACAGTAAAAACATTTGAATCGGGAATATAGTTTTTTATCCATTGAAGCCGCGGAATCATTTTGCATTTATGCTGTTCCTTGGTTGCCCCCGTTGCAATACAATGGACGAAATTATCATTACGCATAACCGTTTCCACACCCGTAATCGCGGTCATAAAATTGGTTCCCAAATAAAATTCCCGTTCATGTATTTTATGCATAAAATCGGCATCAAATGTTATTCCCGGGATATGTTTTACCAGCCTTTCTTTACGATCTCTATCGGCAATTCCGTATAACAAATCGTGTTTTTCCCGGCTGTTTAACTTTATTTGTTTTTCAGATTGTAATATTTCATCCCATGCACGCACCCACAGATTTTCACTGTCCGCGATAACACCATCAAAATCCCATATAAGTAATTTTTTCATTATTTTTTATCAATTCTATGATATCCACGAAACTCGCCAATGTCAAATCCACCACCGCATTTCATAACATAGTTATACAACTTATCGATAGCCGGCATTTTTTCCTTTGTTTTCGCATTAAAGCAATCCAACAATAATTTTGTAAATTTCTTGTCTGGTAATTGGTATGCATGATACCGCTTTGCAAATTCTTTATTGGTTAAAATCTTTTCCAGTTTTGACCACGATACATGTGGCAAACATTTGAAATCATAATATGCCTCGATCAACCTTTCAACCAATGTCCAATACATTAAATCCGTATGAAAACCGTCATTTTTCAGTGATTGCAATTCATCGTATCTGTCCCATAAATGATATTTTCTAAAATCATTAGAATATTTGGAAAACGGTTTCAATTTTTTCTTTAGATCGCGCACCGATTGTTGGCGCAATTTCTTGATTGCACCGTTTTTATCATAAAGTACAACCCCGTATGCGAACATATTTTGGTCAATTAAACCGTGGCGTTCCATCCCAGATTTCATATATTCTTGGATTTTATAAATTGGATTAATCGTATATTCCATTAAAAATCCATCAACATAGCAATTTGATTTTTCTTGCCACCCCATATCGTTTGAACCAACGATACTAACATCTATATCAGAAAATTTATTCTGATTGCCGGTTGAATAACTGCCACACAGAACAGCGCCTTCAAACCAAGGTTTGTTGATATAACGTTCCATAAATTTATTTAATGCCTTTTCCCATTTTTGCATTTTATTTCCCCCCTTTTATTTACCAAGATTATACCATATACACAAAAAAAATAAAACCGCCCAAACGGGCGGTATATCTTTAGAAATTAATTCGCAATCCTATATTCGGCCCGTAACTTAATATTTGGGGATATGCGATGTAATCACATGAGAAACCTAAATCAATGGCCAAATGCCAAAAACTAAAACTAAGGCCAGTTGTCGCACCCGCCGTAAATGTAAATCCGTGTTCTGATTTTTCAGAATTATCCGCCCGGTTGGTTATTTTATAATCATACCAATCGCCACCAAGACCCGCGCCAATATACATTGCAAAATGTTTCAGCGATACATAATCATAATACCCATTTATACGAACCGCATCATTTGATATCGCAATTACATGCCCAAATAAAATCTGGAATAATTCGGACACTTCGGCACGCGATTGATAATTCAGCGCAAGGCGATAACGTTTGTTATAACGCGCGCCCGCTTCGAAATTAAACACGCCACCAAAATCAAAAAAATCTTCCCCATGCACCGAAACTTCTGATGCATTTATTCCCATATTTACCCCAAGGTATGGTTGCCATTTAATGGTTGATTCTTGCTGTATAGCAGAATCCGCCACATCCGCTGATTTATCATCCACCGATGCAACCGCATACAATGGTGTTAAACATATCAAACAAACAGTTAAAAACTTTTTCATCAACACAACAATTCTTTGTCTACTGCAATAAATCTTTTGCCTGCCCCAATAAACCAATAGCCAAATCTAATTTTGCCCCATCAAAAGAATTCTTTGGTATAGAACGTGGTATGGCCCCAAACATACTTTCAACATCAACCGTATCATTTGTTGCGGGCTCATAACTTTGTTTTATGTTTGCCGGCTTTGTGGCGCGTGGCTTTGCCACAGATTCTAGGGTCTGGGCACTGAATTCGCCGCTGCGTATCAATTTTTTCACACCAGCGATTGTCATACCACGGTTGTATAACAAATCTTGAATTGCGCGCAGACGTTCAACCATTTCGGTTCTATAATAACGCCGTCCACCTGCGCCAGTTGTTGGATGCACAATTGATGGGAACTGTTTTTCCCAATAGCGCAATGTGTACGCCGGAATACCAAGTTCCCGCGACACATTGTTTATTGATACAAAGTATTCACTATCCATTTTCTATTTGGTCTGTTGTTGGTTCTGATGTTTCATCGGTCCCATCTGATTCAATTGATATTGCCGACATAACCTTTTCGTTTTCCGCCGTGCGGAATAATGTAACACCCGCGGTACTGCGTCCGGCGATACGAATATCAGATGCCGGCGTACGAATGATTTTTCCACCATCAGTTACCATTATAATATCGTTATCATCAGATACTGGGAACGAACCGGCAACGGCGGTATTCTTGCCACCCAATTTGATATTTGTGAATCCGCCACCGCCACGATGTGTTAAACGATATTCATACGAACTGGTGCGTTTACCAAATCCATTTTCAGAAATGGTAAGTATGAATTCTTCACGCGCCGCCAATTCTGCCATTTTCGCATCATCCAAAACAAGTGTTGTAACTTCTTCTTCAGTGTCGGCCTCTTCTTCTATACCAGTGGCCGCACGACGTGCCGCACGTGATTGTTTCACATATGCCGCACGAACCGCAGAATCAGATTCACCACGGTTCAACATTGACATACTGATGATTCTATCATCTTTGCCAAGCGATATACCACGAACACCCGTTGAATTACGACCGGCGAATATACGGATTTCCGGAACAGGGAATCTGATTGCGCGTCCGCGATATGTTGCCAAGAATACATCTTGGTCTTCGGTACACGGCAATACAGAAACTAAACTGTCGCCATCATCTAATTTCATCGCAATCTTTCCGTTGCTGCGAATTGAATCAAAATCAGACATACGGTTACGGCGCACCGTACCGGATGCGGTCACAAACATCAAGAAATGTTCTTTACCAGATTCTTTGATTGCGGCAACATCTTCTTCGGGTACCGGCAAAATTGCGGTGATTGTTTCGTTTTCTGCCAACGGCAACAGGTTGACCAACGGACGTCCCTTGGCCGCGGCCGCCGCTTCGGGCAATTTATATGTTTTCAATTTATAACACAAACCGCGTGACGAGAAGAATAACAATGGTGTGTGCGTATTTGCAACGAATACCTGAACCACATAGTCATCATCCTTGGTCGTCATTGCATTACGGCCCTTGCCACCACGTTTTTGTGCACGGTATGTATCCAATGACACACGTTTGATATAGCCGGTATTAGAAACCGTTACAACCATATCTTCATGTGCAATTAAATCTTCTATATCAATGTCAATTTCCGCATCAGAAATTTCTGTTCTGCGCGGTGATGCCCAATTGTCACGAACCGCGGTTGTTTCTTCGCGAATAATTTGGATAATGCGTTCATGCGATGCAAGTATATCCAACAAATCGCGTATCTGCGCGCCCAAGTCAACCAAATCGGCGTGCAATTTGTCGCGTTCCAATCCGGTCAAACGATGCAGTTGTAATTCCAAAATCGCCTTGGCCTGGTCTTCGGACATATAGAACATACCGTCTTTGTATTCGGTATTCGGGTCATCAATCAATTGAATATAATTTTCAATATCTGATGCCTTCCACCCGCGTGAAACAAGTGCAATCCTTGCATCTTCTGGGCTGGCCGAAGATTTAATAAGCTCAATTACTTCATCCAAATTACCAACCGCAACAGACAAACCAAGTAAAGTGTGTGCACGATTACGCGCCTTGTTCAAATCAAATATTGTTCGGCGACGAATAACTTCTTCACGAAATTCGATAAACGCATCCAACACGCCACGAACATTGAATAACATTGGACGGCCACGATTAAGTGCCATCATGTTCACCGGGAAATTCGTTTGCATTTCCGTGTATTGGAACAAGTGATTTAATACAACCTCTGGGATTGCATCGCGTTTCAATTCAATAACGATGCGCAAACCTTCTTTGGATGATTCATCACGGATTTCGGCGATACCTTCAATTTTTTTATCTTTGGCCAGTTCCGCAATTTTGATAATCATCTGGGCTTTGTTAACCTGGTATGGAATCTCGTCCACAACAATTGCTTGATGGTCATGGAATGTTTCATTATGCGTTTTTGCACGAACAATAATGGAACCACGCCCGGTGGTATGCGCCTTGTACGCACCCGAACGCCCCATAATGATTGCACCTGTTGGGAAATCTGGCCCCGGGATTATTTGGAATAATTCATCATCAGAAATATCACGATTATCCAAAATCGCAAGGATACCGTTGCAAACCTCACCTAAATTATATGTTGGGACATTCGTTGCCATACCAACCGCGATACCAGAACCACCGTTCACAAGGAAATTTGGGAATTTAGTCGGCAAAACGACAGGTTCTTGCAATGTTCCATCAAAGTTCGGTTGCCAATCAACCGTATCTTTGTCCATATCTTCCATCAATGTGGCGCCAAGTTTGGAAAGGCGTGCTTCGGTATAACGCATAGCCGCGGCCTTGTCACCGTCACGCGAACCAAAGTTACCCTGCCCTTGGACCAGCATTTCACCCATCGAAAAATCTTGGCCCATACGTACCATTGCTTCATAAATAGAACTATCGCCGTGCGGATGATATTTACCCATAACGTCACCAACAATACGGGCCGATTTAACCGTCGCCTTGGTTGCTGGGGCGACATCATTCATAACGTACAAAATACGGCGGTGCACCGGTTTACAACCGTCACGCACATCGGGCAATGCACGGTCCACAATAACAGACATTGCATAGTCCAAAAAAGACGTCCGCATTTCGTGTTCTATGGAAGATTGCGGAATCTTGATTTCGTTTATTTCATTTGTTGTATCTATTTCTGACATAATCTTGCTCTTTCCTTGGTATTTTAACATATAAAAAGATAGCAAATTTTTACTGTCCGGGTCAAGAAATAAAGCATTTTTCTTGCGTTAAATTTATCGTTGACAAAACGATTTATTTGTAATATTATCTCTCAAAGAAATTAACAAAAGGGGCCACAAATGTTCTCGGGATTTTTTTGGACTATATTTTCGTACCTATTGGCTTATCATTTGATTTTACTTGCCCTGCAACAATTGGGTTTAATAAAAAGTAAATAAAATAGTTGCGTTTTGATAAAACTTATGGTTAAATATACGCACAAAAGGATTTGACATGGCAACAAAAAGAACTTATCAACCGTCAAAGACACGCCGTATTCGTACGCATGGTTTCCGTGCACGCATGGCCACAAAAAGCGGACGCGATGTATTAAATCGTCGTCGCGCGACGGGTCGCAAAAGAATCGCGGTGACGGCCGAAAATTAAAAAATCGCCTTTGTGGCGATTTTTTTATTTGAATACCGATGCGGTCATTTTATCTAATGTCTTGCCATTTGACGAACCATCATAAACAACCCCACCATCCTGTAAAATATATGCCCAATCAGTAAGTGGCAATAAAGTTTTCAGGTTATGTTCAACAATAACGAACGCGGTACCCGTTTTTTCCTTTAAATCTTTAATTTTATGAAAAACATCATTTATTAGTTTTGGTGCCAACCCAATTGATGGTTCATCCATAAATATCATTTTTGGTTTGCCCACCAATCCACGCGCTAGTGCAACCATTTGCTGTTGCCCACCAGAAAGTGTATCCGCCCGTGTATCAAGACGTGTTTTCAGGTCTGGAAAATATTTTAATACCTCATCCAAACGCGAATCAAAAATACTTTTGTCTGGCCAAGAATGCATCGCCAATTCTACATTTTCACGCACGGTCATATCGGGGAAGACACGATTTTTCTGGGGCACAAAATATATTCCATTTTTCACTAACATTTGCGGTGTTGGACGGATTTCCGCACCATTCATATATATTTTTCCGGCCATTGGTTTTATAATACCAAATGCAGTTTTCAACAATGTGGACTTACCCGCCCCATTTGCCCCCATAATCACGGTTATGCAATTATCACGCAATTTCACAGACACGTTTTCCAATACCGACTTTTTTCCATAACCCGCTGTAATATTTTTCAATTCTAACATTTGTCATGCCTTTTATTATTCTGTAACAACTGGTTTAGCATTTTTTATCTTTTTGATAACTGTATCAGAATATATCAAACCATGGTCATCCATTAATGTTTTACCACGTGGGCCATTATAATCTAAAACAATTTCGCGCATTTTATCACTAATATTATCTAAATCACGCGGCATGCCATTTTTTTCAATAAAATTTGTAATTAACATAACACTATCATATGTGTTGATACTGGCCGATGATGGTTCCGAATTGAAACGTTGCGTATATTCCGCATTGAAATCATCTGTGCCATTTTTCAAATCCACAAATGGTTGACCTTCGAACAACGATGGATTTTCGGCATAGGCAAACATCAAGAACGAAGACAGCACCCCTTTATAACCACTTTGCAATAATTGTTTGGAAAATAAAGTTAACCCCGGTTCAACCAAGTGCATAAATACCATATCTGGATTTGCATTTTTTATTTTTAACGCCTCGGCCTTGAAATCACGCTGATCAGGGTTGAAACGTTGTGTGTACAAAATTTTGACACCGTTACTTTGCAAAATCGGTGTTAGTTCTTGTAACAATGCCTCGGTTGAAACATGATTGAAAGTAGCCAATGATATGGTCTTCATCTTATTTAATTTCATATAATCAACCAATCGATTTGATACTTCGGAAATAGAATAACTGTTCACATAGTTAAAATTACCATCGGCAATCGAATTGTCCGCCGCCGAAGAAATATGTATAACCTTGTCACGCGCAATCAATGGTTTGATTATTTTTCCAACGGCCGTATTAAAGGAAACCATTCCGGCCACCTTATCTGATTCAATCAATTTTGTATAAATAGGTATCGTTTTATTCGGATCCAATCCGATATCTTCGGAAACAAATTCATATTTATATTTGTGATTTTTATCACCATTTATTTTTTCTATGGCCAAAACTGCACCATTACGCGCACTTTCACCCAATTGGGCCGCGCCACCAGTTAATGGCAAAATACCACCGATTTTTACGATATTTTTATCGTTTTTACCACCGTCACACGCGACAAGCGATAATGCTACAGCCAAAGACAAAAGTATCTTCTTCATTTATTATTCCATTACTTCTTTTTTGCCGTTAACGACCCGTTGATAGATATGTTTTGTTATACCCAAATCTTTATTGGCGGTTACCGTTAAATCACCAATTGGCGATTTTGCCTGTGACGCTGCGGCGATAAATTCCGCCATATTATCCGGGCTCGCATTTTCGAAACCGTTCACCAATGCCATTAACATAGTATAAACATAATCGGCGTAATACAAATTATCGGTGCCACCCATTTTTTGATATCTATCAAAAAATTCTTGGGTCGCACGGGCCGAATCAACATCCCACATACCGTCATTACCGTCCAGAGTATTCATCATACCGATGGTCTGATACCCAGTTACCGGAATATTTATATTATTGTCATGCAATTGTTTCATAAATATGTCAAGTGACGGTGGCATACCTTCTAAAATTATATAATCTGGTTTTGCCTTTTTGATTTTCTGTAACAATGCAAAGAAATTTTTCTCGTCCGGTAAAAAGTTTTCATTTAATACAACCCTTAAGTTCTGTTTTAATACAGGCAACATTTCAATAACCAAATAATTCATCGCCGGGACATTTTGATACACAACCGCAACATTCTTTTTGTTTTCTGATTTTATTTTATCGGCTAACATCTTTGTGCCGATTGTAATCTCTGGATACAGGCGTAAATTATATTCACCCAAACTGGCCTCAGGCGCGGCGACAAAGAATAACGAAGGTATTTTGTTTTCATTTGCAATTGGGGCCACAACCATTGCGGTCGATGAAATGTACCCCATAACCGCATTTATTTTATCTGTGAATACCATTTTACGAATGATACTTGATGCCTTGGATGAATCTGTTCCGGAATCTTCTAATACGAAATCATAATAATTTTTGGAATCGACAGTATCTTCTTTGACCATCTGTATCGCGCGTTTTGTGGCATCACCATACGCGGCAAAATCACCCGACAATGGCAGCATCATACCAATTTTCACCACCGGTTTATTTTGTGGATTATCGTTGGCCTTGTCACATGCGACCAGTGATAATGCCATACATAATACGCATAATACTTTCTTCATTTTTATACCCCCAAATATGCCTGTTGAACCGCCTTGTTTTTCAATACAGCATTTGGCGTTCCCGATGTCAACAATTGTCCATGATCCAGAACAATTAACTTATCGGCAATTTGTTTTATTAACCCCATATTGTGCTCAATGATTACAACTGTTTTCTTTTGTTTTTTTAATTCACTAATTAGTCCCAATACATGTTCAACCATTTGCTCTTGCAGCCCAGAAAAAGGTTCATCCAACAGATAAATATCTGCATCCTGAATCAGTGCGCGTCCTAATTCCAACAATTTGCGTTGCCCATATGATAATTCTTCGGCCGTTTTTTTTCGATGCGCGGTTAAACCGATTTGCTTTAACGTTTGTTCCAAACGCTGTCTCATTGGTCCGATATTGATTTGCAACAAAGATTTGCCCGTATCATTTTCGGCAATTGCCAACAGCAAATTATCTTCAACCGACAATTGGTCAACCAAACGTCCATCTTGAAAAGTACGCGCAATATGCAATTCACGTAAATCACGTGGATTTATATTATCAAATGTTTTTGAACCTATTTCGATTGTTCCACAATCGGGTCTAAGAAGCCCCGTAATTAAATTCATCAGTGTCGTTTTACCCGAACCATTTGGTCCGATTAAACCCGTTGCGATTCCGTCGACAATATAAATTGTCAAATCATCAACTGCACGCACACCACCGAAAACTTTTGTTAAATGATTTATTTTTATGTCTGTCAATTTTACATCCTGTATTTTCCAAAGAATCCACGTGGGCGATATACCATCATTAAAATCAGGCTAAGCCCGTAAATAATCTGTTGTAATTGTGCCGCAGTTTCATATGGCAACCCAACGAAACGCAAAACCTCTGGCAAACTAAGCAAAACAAGTGCGCCAACGATACTGCCCACACCGGACGCAAGTCCGCCAATGATTATAATTGTAAACAGAAATATGCTTTCTTTGACCTGGAAAGTACTGGGGTCAATAAATGCTATATATGACGCGAACAGTCCACCCGCAATACCGGCAATTACCGCCGATGCCGAAAAGATTATACTTTTCATACGACCAACCGAATACCCCATAACCGTTGCTAATTCTTCGTCTTCACGAATTGCCTTTAACCCGCGTCCAAACGAAGATTTATCGATATACCAATACAGTGCAAAAATTATCGCAAGAATCACAAGCGACAACATCAAAAATGCGGCATTTGATTCAATTGCATACCCAAATAGAACCGGTTTTGGAATACCAAAAATACCAAGTGGTCCATTTGTGATGCCTTTGGCGTTCAAGAATAATGAATAAGCAATTATCGCCAGCCCCGCGGATACAATAGCATAATAGCCCGTTTTGAATTTAGATAATATTTGCCCGACGAATATCGCAACAAAAATATTTATAACCGCACCAACCAACAATGAAGTAAAGAAATTAAAGCCAAAACTTGTCATAGTGATTGCGGTGGCATATGCGCCAATTCCATAAAATGCAGCCGGCGCCAGGGATAATAACCCGGTCATTCCAACCACCATATTTAGCGACAATGCCAACACACCATAAATACAAAATAATATGCCAAGATTGATTAGATATTCCATTTTTTATTCCATCACTTGTACCGGTTTGCCATTTTCTATTTTTTCTATGATTCCATCAGAATAAATAATACCCTTTTGATTCATATGCAATTTGCCATTTGCGCCATCGTAATCAGATATCACATCGCGTAGTTTTTTGCCATAATCCGCATTATCTTTGCCGTATTTTTCGAACACATCGTGAATTATTTTCACCGCGTCATAATGCGCCGGCACAGAAATATCAGAAACCATGCCTGAAAATTCATTTGCGTATCTCTGCTTAAAATCAGATGTTCCAGACGGCGCATTTATGAAAAAGTTCCCTTCAAACAAATTGGGTTCTGCACTAAACGCAAACAAATAATATGTGGTCAGTTTCCCAGAATACCCTGCAATTTTAAGTTCCCGTGCAAAAATACTCATCAATGGTTCATAGGCATACAGCAAAACAATATCTGGATTTTTCTTTTTTACCTGCATGACATCGGTCTTTACATTTTTTGCATCGGGCAGTATTTTTTCTGTCGCCAGTATTTTTATATTGTTATTTTTTAATTCCGGTTCGGTTGCCGCCAAAATAGCCTCGCCCGCCATATGATTCATTGTAACAATAGCGATTGTTTTAATTCCTTGCTGTTTCAGATAATCTGCCAATTGGACCGCCAAAGCATTTAAATCCGAAGAATTGTTAAATGTATATTCATTATCGGCAACACTGCCATCTGCGGAAAAAGAAATATGCAAAATTTGATCGTTTTTTACCTTTTCTTTTATCGCATGCCCCATGGCCGCATTTTCTGAAATCAACACATCGATTTTATCATAGTTTTTTAATTTATCGTATAAACTAACGGTCTTTTTCGGGTCAAACCCATCCTCCATGACAATTTCGTATTTGAATTTATTGTTTGGGTCGGCGTTGATTTCGTTCAGCGCCATAATCATACCGTTCTTGGCGGATTCGCCCATATTGGAACTATCGCCGGACAACGGCAATACCGCACCAATTCTTACCACCGGTTTATCCGACTTTTCACGATTGCATGCCACCAAAGCCAAAGCCATACACAAAACACATAACAATTTTCTCATTTTTATTACCCTATTTTTCAAAAACCACTGGTTTACCATCTTTAATTTCCATTACAACTGCCCCAGATTGAAACACACCATCCGCATCGACCCATATGTCACCAACCGAACCATGAAACTTCTTGGTTTCTAGTATTTTATTAGCAACCTCTTCAGACGTGGGTTTATGCCCAAGTTTATCATATAATTCTGAATATATTTTT
>CAMZFU010000014.1 GCA_947306185.1 uncultured Pseudomonadota bacterium
CTGGCAAAAGAGTATAATTGCCATCTTCTAATGCCTGTAAAAATTCTTCACGAATGCAAAGTTGTTTGGAAATTGTCGAAATCTCGCGCTTACGACGACCTGTGGTTCGCGCAGCGCGCAACATTTCACCCGCGGTCATTTCATTATTCAATTGTGTTTCTTGGAATTCTTCTGTCATCCCAGGCCCTCATGGTTTATTCTGTATAATAATAGACCTATAAATTCGCAACGCAACCCCAAAATTGCAAAATTTCTTGTCTAATTGCGTTCACATCGGTTATTTGATTGATTTTTGTACGAAATTCTGACGAATTTGGTATTCCAGCGGAATACCAGGCCAAGTGTTTGCGAAACATTGGAACAGCGTTTCTTTCACCATAATATTCTACCATTAAATCAAGGTGCCGTAATGCGACATCCCCGATATTTATTGGTGATTTTACGGTACCCAATATTTCTCCAAAAATCCACGGACGCCCAAGCATCGCGCGTCCTATCATTGCGCCGGCATATCCACGCGATATCATATCTTCCACGTCTGCGACCGTTGCCAAATCGCCATTTGCAATAATCTGAATTGGCATATCAGATATTTCCGGATGCACCGCATCGCCAGTGTACCCTGCGGCACGTGTCCGCCCATGCAGGGCCGCGAACTGTGCCCCACTATCGGCGGCAATATGAATTAAATCCGCCCAATCCATATGCGATTCATCCCATCCCAAACGGGTTTTTATCGACACTGGAATTTGTACCGCACGCACAACCGCATCTATGATTTTACCGGCCAATTTATGGTCACGCATCAGAAACGCCCCCGCCCCCGAACGCGTTGCAACCTTTGGTACGGGACAGCCCATATTTATGTCTATCCACGTGGCACCGGCATCTTGTAAAATCTTGGCGGCATCCGCCATCAGGTGTGGCACCGCCCCGAATATTTGCGCACCAACATTGCCTTCGTCGGCATAGTTATCAAAATTACGCAAACAATTTTTGTGTCGTCCAACCAATGAATGGCAAGATATCATTTCGGTAACAATCGGCAAATCAGGCACGAACGACCGCACAATCATCCGAAATGGTCGATCAGAAATTCCCGCCATGGGTGCCGCAAAAATTTGATTCTTGTGTATCATTTATGATATAATGACACGCATGAAGGACAAAATCAAAAATTTATTTGGATTTATCGGTCGTGCGTGGCGCGGAGGCATCCGTGGCAAAGCCGGTGTATTTTTTGCAGTTTTTGCATGTCTGATGTTTTTTCATATAATGTTCGGTGAAGTAAATATTGCGCGCTTTGTCGCGAACATTTGGCATCTAAACGCAGAACAACAAGAATTGGCGATTGAACAATCAAAACTTGAAACGATGAATCATCATATACACCTGTTACAAAATTACAGCCCCGATTACGTTGAAGAACTGGGGCTGAAATACCTTAACATCGGCGATCCGGCGTTCAAGGTCTTAAAGATTTAATTCATTAAAGCAATGTACGCATTTAAATAGAACGCAAACATCATCCACAAGATATACGGAATAACCAAATACCCCGCCCATTTATCTATGCCGTCAAACACACGCGCCATCCACACCGACACCGTGAACAACACCAATAATGTTACCAACGCGAAACCCGGCAAATGCGCACCAAAAAACATATAAGACCAAAGTCCGTTTAACACCAACTGCGCACCAAAGAAAATATACGCCCGCATTTTATCAATATTCTTGCGCGCGGCGCGAATAATCAGATACAACGCAACACCCAACAATATATAAAGTATTGTCCATGCAACACTAAACACCCACCCCGGCGGTGTCAGCCCCGATTTGACCAGACCATTATACCAAAGATTTGAATCGCCATGCGGTGTAAAGAACACCCCAAATATTCCCGGTAAAAAAGAAATTACCATGGCAATAACAAACCACATCCATTTTTTTATCATTTACATTCTCCCTTGGTTATATGGGAAAATTATACCACACCCCCACCCCATATAACACAGGAACAAAATCGGATACATTGGGAAGTTATTAGTCCGTCACCCGTCATGTTCCACATGCCACGGTGCCACGACGGGTGGTTAGTGTTAGTTAAAATGGTAGCGTCATACCGGCGAAAGCCGGTATCTCGTCTCGCATCCTGATATACCCATGTCATTCCGAGCGAAGCGTGGGAATCCATAATACACTGGATTGCCACGGAGTCCTGGCGGACATCCTCGCAATGACAATTCCTTTCTTTCGTCATACCGGCGAAAGCCGGTATCTCGTCTCGCATTCTGATACCCATGTCATTCCGAGCGAAGCGTGGGAATCCATACACTGGATTGCCACGGGGCCGTTGACCCCTCGCAATGACAATTCTTTTTTGCCGTCATACCGTGCTTGACACGGCACCTCGTCAGACACGACGAGTGCGAAGAGATTCCGACTTCCGTCGGGATGACGATTGCTTTTTTGTTAATGTGATAGATTAATTACCACTGGGGATATATACATCTAAAACGGGACCAGCAACAAATGTCCCAGACCCTTGGTTGGTAAAGAATGTGTTTGAAGCTAAATCATACATACCCAATACCCCGTCACTATTACGTTGAGCGGGGACAAAATCACGAACAATCGATGAACCTTCTGTTATTTTTAAATAATATATATGACCTTTGAAAAACCAATTAGGTACCGATGAATTATCACGCCTGCTGTTGCCAGCAAATGCATACATTACATTTGAAGTCCCTAATGTGTTAGTTATATTTCTTGTATCCACACCATCAACATATCTTCTTCTATAATTCATGTAATTTATTGATATATCATAGTCAACGTTATTAGTTGGGGCCGCCCCACAAATAGCAGCATCCCAACTTTCACCAAACATAAGATACAAACCATTATTACCAGCATTTGCAGCGAGTGTTCCCCCATTTCCACTAACCAAAACCCCAACAACAACCTGATCACTAACAATATGGCGATTAAACTTTACTTTTACTCCAGTAGAATTTGTCGGTGTAATTCCTGTATTAATGTATTGTGTCCCGGTACTTTCTAAATATGCCAATTGTGTATAATCACTTGGTAATACATTAAGAGTATTTTTAATTTTCCATATTAAACACGTACCGTCCGTGTCTTCTTCAACGCAAATAAACTCATTTTCCAATGCATTGTTAATTCCGGTGTTTGCGTCACCGGCCGTCATTAATGCCGATTGCTGACCTGCATAACTCTCATTGGAATCGTATATGCCCTTTTCACCAATTTCGCCGGCCGTACCCGTATGTGTTATTACCGTGTTTGCATCAACCGCCGGGATTTTATCTTGTTTCGTGGCAACCTGATTTTCAACATATTTTTGTGATGTTATGGTTTTATCACCCGCGGCAAATGCATTGGGGCAAACAATAATGCCCGCAATCATAAATACGAAAATCAATTTTTTCATATTAATTTCCCCTGCATTCCACTTTTATTACCTTAATAAATCATACAAGAAACTAACCCGCGGAATCAAGTGCAAAAAAAAAAAAAAAACGAAGTATCAATGACTTACGCGTGTTATAAAAAATTTTTATTTCCGCAAAATTGAAAATTTGCTGTTTTTTTCTGATTCGGCAATAAAAAAACCGGCATGCGCCGGTTTGAATTTTTGGCACGCCCGGCAGGACTCGAACCTGCAATCCACAGATTAGAAATCTGTTGCATTATCCATTGTGCTACGGGCGCACGTACAACTATTATAACCCATTTTTCCAAAAAAACAAGGGCGCAGTTTCGCGCCCTATAAATTTTCACTAATCACTAACCACTTACACTGCCCACTATTTTTTAACATGTACATCCATTTGCGGAAATGGAAAGTGTATTTTCTTTTTCGGCAATTTGTTGTAAATCTGTTCTAACATGTCACCACGACTTGGCAAGAAATCCGCCGCCGATATCCAATACCGCACACCCAACACAACCGCACTGTCTGCCAAATCAGATACGAACACCAACGGTTCTGGTTTTTTTAATACCTTTTTATCCGCTTTTAATATTGCAAGTATTTCTTTGCGCGCCGTATCAATATTATCGCCATACGAAATTGCCACCGTAAAATCCATACGCCGTGTATCATTTACAGAAAGGTTTGTAATCTGACTATTGGCAAGGTTTCCATTTGGCAGTAAAATAACCTGGTTATCAAATGTGTGCAATTCTGTTGTAAAAATCATAATTTTTTTAACAACGCCTGTTTTGCCATCGGATGTAACGATAATATCATCGACCTTGAACGGTTTTAAAAACATGATAATTATCCCGCCGGCGAAATTTTGCATTGTCCCAGACAGCGCCATACCAATCGCCAATGATGCCGCACCAAGTACCGCCACAATTGATGTCATTTGCACGCCAACCGTCGCCAACGAAATTATTATCACAAATATACGCAACAGAATATTTATAAACGACCCCAGGAACGACACCAAGGATGCATCGGCCTTACGACGTTCCAACATACGTTTGAACGAACGCGCAATCCGTTTGGCAACCCACATACCGCCGGCCAATACAACAATTGCCGCCAATAGTTTTAATCCGAAATCAACCGCCATACCCGTCAATGACCCTATCATATCCTTTAATGCGGCGGCACTGGCCTGCACTTTTTCCGGCACGGCCTGAACGGCCGCTACTGTATTTTCCACAACTTCCATTGATTTTTCCTTTTATAACTACATTTCGATATCTTCGCACTTTTCAACCGGCTCTGATTCCGTACACGAAGTATTTGCCTTGGAACCGATGCCCAAAAATCCCTTACTGGAAACGGTTGAACAACTCTTGGTTACCGTTGATGTACAGAAGTGGCAAATACGTGTATCACGATTGAATATCGCCCACGCCTCACGTGTGCCACTGCCGGCTTCTGATCTTACTTTCTGACCGGCAAGACCGGTAAATGCATCAACAGCACTTGCAAATTTGGATGCCCCCGCTGTTGTATCAACAAATGCGTTTGTACCCGTTGCCGAAGAACCGTGTCCACCCTGTGACAGCAAACTTGTATTCAACCCAGAACCAACCTCGTAACTAATCGCATACGGTGGCGCCAATGATACTTGTTCATTTGATGTTGCACCAACCTGTGCACCACCAGTAACCGGTAACATTTGACACATATATTGTGCAATATCATCAGATGCATCTTTGGTTGCCTTTGTCACGTATTCATTATATTTATTTTGATAATTTTCTTGTGCTTTACGTAATGCGGCCATGGCGATTTTCATCTTAACCTGGTTCAACAGGTTCGGGAAACGCGCCTTGGTCACACGTGCATCTTTTTTACCAACACTCTGCGCCAAATTACGACCCGTCACACAATATTGAATCTTGGTATCAGAAGATATCAAATCTATTACATTATTTATGTTATTCGCAACACTCTTTAATTCACTTTCAATATTGTCGATTATTTGATCCTTTTGCGGAACATTTTGATTGTCTGCACTATTACGAACTTTATTCATATATTCGGTTACATCTATTTTACCAACGTCTTCACCTGATGAAGAAATTGGTAAAACGCCAAATGAAATCATACCAGTAATACGATAAATGTTGTTATCTTTTTGTACACGCAAACTGCCGGTACCAAGTATATCATCCGCCGCAAACTTGTTACAATCTGATGTTGAACCACAAATTTCGGTCATTTTGTCTTCAACAATCTTTTCACAATTGTCCAATGCCTTGTTATCTATGTTCATATACAGACCAGAAATCATACTGTCTATATCGGCCATACTGAAATTCTTTTTATTCTTTTTGCACACAACCAATTTATCCAACGGACAAATGTTACGTATAAATTCATAATCCATACCAATACAATTCATAAAATCTTTACCACAACGATTGTCATCCATAAAACAATCTTTGACTTCTTGGGTACAGGCATCAACACGCATTGCCGCAAGTTTATCCGTTACATAACCCCAAATCAAAGGTTCCATACGTTCACACGGATCAATCTGAACCTTGCAGAAAGAACGCGCCATATCAGGTCTTGATAAACAAGAATCCATTGTCGCAATGCCCTTGCCCGCGATATCGTCTTTACACGCGGTTTGGATACAATCTGCAATTTCTGTTAAACAAGATTGACGAAAATTGGATTCTGCGCGCTGTTCGGCAAGTTTAAGTGTCGGGGCCGCCTCGCGTAAAAATGCCGTCCACACCGTATCACGCACCGCCATACATTGATCCAACACACGTTCACATATTGTGCGTTTGGCTTCTAACCGTTCCATAACAGACGGTGTTATGCTATATGCCACAGTTGTTTTAACCTTGGTCCCAGCGGTACTTTTTGTGGTCTTGTTCTGCATATTTTCAGATGCAATTGTTGAAACACAATTTATCCAATCTTTGCCACACGCATCGTCGGTCTGCATACATTTCTTGAATTCGACCATGCATTCGCCTTGGTTGTATTTATTTGCAGAATCAAAACTCTCTTTTAATGCCGTACGAACATCAGTTTCGGCACTATGCATCGCCGATTGCGCCGCACTTTTTTGTTTTTTAATACTGTTCGCAAAACCTTGGCAATCAGATTCAATCTGACGTTGATACATTTGACGCAAAATCTTTAAGTCCTTGGCACATGTATCTTCTATTTGTTCGGTACACGTAGAATTGGCCGCATTGAATAATGCCGCGCCTTTCTTGCTCATAATATCATCATCGTCTTCGTCATCACTGTCATCTTCAAATTTCGTTTCGAACATTTTCAACAGTTCTTGCTTTTTCGCGGTCTTGGATGCTTTTGCGTCCCGACCAGTATTGGTGCGCACAACATTACCTTTTTCATCATATTTGCGTTCACCATTAAAAACAATATCTGCATTCGCGCCAAGTTTTACTTTTTCAACTTCTACTGTTTTTATTCTTTCGGCTTCGGCCAAAGTATCATTTATTTCCGCCAACTGTTTTTCATAATTTGCGTACTTGTTACTGCATGTACAACTGCCACCATTTTCATTTTCAGAAATACAGAACTGATCCATACACCCATAATATTCATCATAGCATTCTTGGGAATAAATACCCTTGGCGGCCGTCTTAGTACGGACGGTCGTCCCCTCTTGAATTGCGGATTGTTTTTTTGCCGCCGGCGCTGCAACCAACAAACACGGCACCCCAACAATAACGGCAAACACACCATATTTTAGTATTTTCATTCCTAAGCCTTACATATTGATATCTTCACAAGATTCGATTTCTTGGCAGAATTCTTTTTCACCACCAGACACCGCACCCAACACACCGGCACCAACACCACCAACAACGGCACCAATCGCGGTTCCCCACCCGGCATTTATCATTGTTCCAGCGGATGCCCCCGCGGCCAATCCACCCGCACCGGCCTTTAACGCCGAAGTCGCCTTGGATTCACCGCCAACTTCGCATACACGTTGCATACGACATACATGACAGTTACGTAAAGATGGTTCAAACGAAACACTGCGGATATATGAGTATGCCCCAAGCTCTTCACCGTCTTCTGCTTTTGGTTTCTTTTCAACCTTGTATTGTTCATAACAATTTTTCTCTGCCTTAGCGACGTCGTCTTTACGTGAAAGTTCCGCAAGTTTCGTCCGCAAATCTGTCAGATAACGATTTTGCGCCGCAATTTCTGCCGCCTGTTTGGTGAACATAAACATCGCATCTTTCAAACTTTTACGACTTGAACCAGCGGGCTGTTGCGAACTCTTACATGCAGCAACGGTCTGTTCGGTTTCAAACCGTTTAAAGAAAGAATCAACCGCATCCTTACTTTCGGCACGAACCTCGTCTTCAATTTCCGCTATTTTATCTGGACTTTCCTTCAATGCCTCAACTATCGTACTGCCGGGTAAGCAATTCATATCTAAACCACAAACCTTGCCCAATGCATCGGCATAATAATTTTTACAACCTTCTAACATCTGATAGTCCATCTGCAATAACGTAGATTGAACAATCACATTGAAATACTTTTCACCCTTGCATGATGCGAACATACCCTGGGGACACATTGCAACAATTTCTGATGTCTTTTTACCAACACATTCTGGTGCATTATAATTCACACCGCATTTTTGTTGTAAACATTTATCAACATCATTCTGACAAAAACGTGTCCGCAATTCGGCCAATTTATCGTTTATTGCGCCTTGGATACCCGGAATCTTTTTTTCGCAATCGGTAATAATCGGGCAAACACCAGCAGCAACCTTAACATTTGTTAAACACGCGGCATTTGTAGAAGTGCTGCATCCATCTTCCAAACAAGATTGTATTTGCGCTAAACACGTAAGACGCATATTTTTGTCACTATAAACGGCCGCATCGGCAAGAACCATTTTTGATTCTGCTTCCCAATCTGCCAAAACATAGGTTTTCACAGACATACACTGATCAAGTACATTTTCACACGCATGCGAACGACGCGCCAACAAATCTGCATCCAAACAGTTCTCGAAATTCACACCGCAACCACCTTTATCCGCGATACACGCACGATATGCCAACAAACATTCACCACGATTATATTTTTCTGTGGTTCCCAACATATCTAATTTTGCCGAACGCACGGCTGCCTGGGCCGTACGTTTATTAGATTCGGCCCCTGTTTTCTGTTCCGCTAAATACCCACCAAATGCGGTACAATCTTTACTAATTTCACGCTGATATAATTTTTCTTCCATATCGGCACGTTTTTTATCGCAATTTGCCAACACATATTCACAACTATCCGCGGCCAATGAATACAAATTATCCCCGATATCGTCATCGGCCGACAAACTTTGGCTGTTGGAACCATTTATCCAGGCCGCCAAATCTATACCAGACGCACGCGAAGATTTCTTTGCCTTTTCACTTTCACCAAATTTAACAAACTTTGCCTTGGCACCAAGACGTTCTTTTTCAACACCTTCGGTGTACAATGTTTCAGCTTCTTGTTGAATCTTTTGGATTTCTTGAATTAAACTTTTTGATTGTTTTATTCTATCAGAACAGGAACAACGCCCCCCTTCGGATTCATCCAACATACAGAATTCGTCCATACATTCACGATATGCATCACGACATTCTTCGCCGTCCATCTTTTTATCGGCGACTTTTTCTTCCGCTACTGGTTCTTCTTTAACCTCTACAACCTGTTCTACTTCCTCTTCCTCGGGTTCTTCTTCAATAACTTCAACCTCAACGGCCTTTACCTTGGTCTTTGTATTTTTCTTGGCCATACTTTGCACCTTGGGCGCAGACGCCATGGATGCACCACGAATACCAGTCCGCCCACCTTCACGTTGGGCCGCCAACGCGATACAAGGAATAATGACCAACAGGCCGACAAAATATTTTATCTTCATATTTTCCATCCTACATCTTTCATATAATTTTATCAGAACATTGCTGTTTGGGCAACAAAAAATTCTTGATTTTTTTGACTATTCAACCTATTATCTATTCCAAATAACCCAAAGGACAAACATGGCAAAAGATGATGTTGTTACTTTTAGTGGCACAATTGAAGACAAATTACCAAACACAATGTTCCGTGTAAAATTGGATAACGGGCATGAGATTTTGGCAACTGTTTGTGGTAAAATGCGCAAGAATCGTATTTGGGTAAACGTTGGTGAACGCGTACGCGTTGAAATGACCCCATATGATTTAGCCAAAGGTCGTATAACATTCGTTGAACGCAAACGTGCCCCCGGCGAATCAGCCGAACAATAAAAATTTAACATATAAAAAGGTTGCAGAACGCAACCTTTTTATATTGAAAACTAATCGCTAATTTCTAAAATACTTAGCACGTTGTGATGCGGCCGATGTCATCATTGTTCCAAACAACGCATTCACCGACGAAACTGTAATCGATGAACGCCCCCGTGGATTATAATCGGCGCCATTTAATAAAACCAAACTTGGTGTTTCACCGTTGCATTCAATAGCATACTTTTCCGGCACGTAATATTTTCCATAACACTTTCCATTCAACACCGCGGCATAACCATCATTGGCAAGTGCCTCGCATGTGGGTTCTGCCCCTGTGGTAATTTCACCATTCGGTAATTGTCCAGTTGGATTGGGCAACACACCATTACACCATACACGTGCATACCGCCCATTAACCATCGCAGAAGTTCCGGCATCACGTGTTTTACGTGCCCCATAGCAATTTTCTTCAGCGACATAAACAGTCGTATCAAAATCTGTATCTATTCCTGTACCTCTTGCAATCTCGGCCCGTTCCATTGTAACATTTTCATTACTGTTCACCAAGGCATCTGCACATATATACTTCTTACCGCGACACGCACTTGTTTCGTCCCACCCGGTTTCCAATGATGCATCTATACCAGCACTAAGCCCGGTATAACAGGGAGTATTATCAATTTGACATATCGTATCCATATTCCACCATTGAACCGCACCAAACGCGACATTTGACAATGCGCCGAATAATACCAAAGAAACAAATTGCAATTTCATCTCTTCCGTCCTCTATCTTGCATTTTAGCATTTTTCTATTCTCAGTGCAAGGCACAATTAACCACCATTGCCATTGTCGCCATCACCATAATCATCTGCTTTTTCGATACATAACCCCCAACACAGGTTCGCATTTGTTGCATCGTAGAATTTAGTATTTTTTTCATACGCCGATGTAGGTTCACACGTATCTTCATCCTCTTTTGCGAAATCTTTGACCCATATTCCATCAAGTTTTTCACATTCGGTGGCCAACACTGACGCCATATCTGCACGTATAGAATCCATTACCATATTCACATTTCCCAAAACTTCATTTGGAATTGAATTACTGGCTTCAGACGGACGCACACAATACTGCAAAGCATAAACGACCATTTTTTGATACAAACTGCCAATATAGTTACCACAATTTTCCGCTGAACCGGTTGGTCGCATATTCCCATCGATGCAAGACCAACCATCCGGACACGTGTAACATTTATTCGTATGCAAAAAGAACCCATCATTACAAGAAATATAAGTTCTATTTTCCCAACATGCCCGCCCCATTAATTCACTTGGGATACCGATACTGGACAAATCGTCTTCACCTGTATCCGCAGTTGACGGCCGCAACCCCATCATATCCAAAGCATTGTATGTTGGATTGTTTATGTATGTGCATTCGGTACTGGTCGCATACAATATATCACCCGGTGCATAAACACGACAACCATACGGATAAGAACGCAATGTATCCGCCCCAGATACACGACACAACTTGCCTGCGTACTCTTTCAATGTGTCCAAACAATTTTGGGCTATTTTTTGATCGGTAATTTTGCGCATTTCCTCAATTAACAACTGTAATCCCGTTGCACCCCCACCGTACAAATTGCTACACGTTGACAATTTTTCTGCACACATTTCTTCGGACAATTCCAACCGATCGCCCAATAACATCTGTTCTTCAATATTACTATAATCGCGCAATTGGGCAGTGGTTTCATCATAGCAAGTATTCACCACATCCATACATTCATTTTTAACCTGGCGAATTCTGGCCTGTTGCCCTTGGTATATTTCAGTGATTGCCTGACGCATAAATTCATCCCATACCTCGTCCGCGATATCACGACAGGTTTCAAGTGTTTTTTTTGCAAACTCTTTTTTTCGATTTAATTCATTCACCAACTTGGTATTTGTTGCATTTGTTAAAACATCCCCCAAAAGCGACACTTGGTCATTTAATTCGTAAAAGTTCGCCGTATAAATTGGTTCACCAGTATTTTTATTAAGATACCGCCCTGTCAAATCCAAACAGTGCACATAGTTTGCACCACAGGCCGTATCCGCAGTTATATTTTCACGAACCCCCGCAATACATTCATTTATCGCCGCCGAATTATGTGAATCATAGTTTTCTAAACGTGCAGTCATCATTTCACGATTCGTTTGACGTATTGCGGTATTTGCATTTGTCGACTGTTTATCCAATGCCGCCAACAACGTTGCACAATCATTTTCAATATACATCCCATATGCCGACATCACCATCTTCAATGCCGTATCCGAAGAACACTGTTCACGAACCAATTCGCCACATTGCGAATGCACCGCATTATAAAGTGATTCACCGGTCAGGTTCGCAATATTTGCACCCGATATTAAATCCGTAGTATTCCACACCTGCTTTATATCACCGCCAACATCCAATTGTCCCGATGTAGACATCGCATTTTTCCGCGTTTTTTCTAAAACATCGCTAATGGCATTAAGTTGTTTCTGTGACTGCGATTTATCACGACTTTGTGAATATTTCAATTCGCCTTCGGTTGCAGATAACATCGCCTTAACCTCAGCTGGGGTCTTAAGAATTGCGTCAATATTCAAATCCTTAAAATCTTGTAATTGCGTTGACGTTTGGGACAGCGCACGTTCACGCGCCTTTACGGTTTCCAATTTTGATGAACAAATGCAACGACGATAACTTTCATTTTGCATCGCACAAAATTGATCCATACAGGTGAAATAAGCAGTTTGACATTTTTCATACTCTTCATCAAACACACGTGGTTTGGATGTATTTGTATCAAATAATGACGATATGGCCGAAGTTAAAGATGATGCACGCGCAGTTGATTTTTTCATCACGCTGCGCACAGGTCTGGCCGATTTTCCTGCAGAAATTATTGCACCACGCGAATTACTATTCGTCGCAACACGCGCGATCTTTCTTGTTTGTGTTGCGGCGCTGCGTGTACGATCAACAACTTCACGCGTCCGAACCGCACCCACAGACCGCGATAAAACCGCACGTGGTGCCGTTGTCGTTGTTGCCGCACGTGAAGAAACGTTACCCGATGTCCTGTTATTTACGGTATTTGTTGTGCCACGCAAAACAGCGTCAGAACCGCGCCCAGCGGCCAACGCAGAACACGTGCAAATTGCACACATAACAATAGAAACTACTGCTTTTTTCATCTCCGATAATATATGCTAGCAAAAAACGAAAACGTGCCGCAAGGACATTTTCGTAAATTTTGATAAATAATATGGGGCAATATGTCGCGATAAAATTATGCCGCTTTTTTGGCACCGCGCAATATTTCAACTGGTGCCTTTTTACCCAAGACAACATTCTTGTCTATCACGATTTCCGCCAAATCTGCTTTATCCGGCGCGGTGAACATTGGCTCCAAAAGTATCTTTTCCAAAATACTGCGCAACCCACGTGCCCCTGTCTTGCGTGCCAACGCCAATTTTGCAATTTCACGCAAACCATCAGATGTGATATTTAATTTCACATTGTCCATTTCCAACATAGCGACATACTGTCTAACAATTGCATTTTTCGGTTCTGTCAAAATACGAACCAATGCGTCTTCATCCAAATCAGTTAATGTTGCAATAACCGGCAAACGACCAACCAATTCAGGAATAATTCCAAATTTCACAAGGTCTTCGGGTTGAACATCGGCAATATAATTTTTAGATTCACGATCCTTTTTGGATGCAACCGTTGCACCAAAACCGATACCTGCACGTTCACATTTGCGATTTGCAATAATGCGATTCAAACCATCAAAGGCCCCACCGCAAATGAACAAGATTTTTGATGTATCTAAACGCACGGTGGCCTCACCTGGGTGCTTACGCCCCGCGCCACTGGCCGACACATTTGCAACCGTTCCTTCAACCAATTTCAATAATGCCTGTTGCACCCCTTCACCCGAAACATCACGTGTTAACGAAGGATTTTCTGATTTGCGCGCAATTTTATCTATTTCATCAATATAGACAATTCCACGTTGTGCCTTTTCAACATCAAAGTTTGCATTGTGCAATAATTGTGTCAGAACACTTTCAACGTCATCACCAACATAACCCGCTTCGGTCAAAGTCGTTGCGTCTGCAATTGCAAACGGTACATCCAACATACGTGCAAGTGTTTGTGCAAAAAGTGTTTTCCCTGTACCCGTCGGCCCAATCAACAACACATTTGATTTTTGGATTTCAACATTAGAAGAAATTGCGACACTGTGACGTTTATAGTGATTATAAACTGCAACCGCCAATGTACGTTTAGCAGATTCCTGACCGATTATATATTCATTAAGGAAATCGTATATCTGGGACGGGGTTGGCAATTTTTCGGCATCACGTGTAACCTCGGTCCGCATATCATCGGCCATAATATCATTGCAAAGTGCGATACATTCATCACAAATGCAAACATTACGACCACTAACCAATTTTTTTACTTCGTAAACCGCCTTGCCACAGAAACTGCAAAACTGGTATTGCTCTTTTGATTCTGGTGTTTTTTTATTATCACTCATCTTGCACAACCTGATAGTTTATTTTCTTGTTAAAACCTCGTCAATAATTCCGAAATCCTTGGCCTGGGGTGCGGTCATCCAATTATCGCGTTCCATCGCATCATGAACTTCTTTAACTTTTTTACCGGTAAAATCAGCCATTTGTTTTGTAAGTGTTTCTTTAACCATCTGCATTTTACGCATACCAATTTCCATATCAGTTGCCTGACCTTGCAGCCCCCCAAGTGGTTGATGAATCATAATTTCTGCATTTGGTAATGCAAAACGTTTACCCTTTTCACCAGCCGCCAACAAAACAGATGCCATAGATGCAACCATTCCCATACCAATTGTTGAAACCGGCGATTTGATATAATGCATAGTATCCATAATCGCCCAACCCGCGGCAATATCACCACCAGGGCTGTTGATATACAGCGATATATCAGCATTCGGATTTTCTGATTCCAAAAACAACAACTGTGCCACAACGGCGGTTGCCATTTGTGGTTCAATATCGCCATTTATCATAACAATACGATCACGCAACAAACGTGAATATATATCAAAAGAACGTTCACCACGTGGAGATTCTTCGATTACAACAGGTATCAATGACATAATTTTATCCCTTCGTCTATATTTCAATTGCTCTTAATTATACCACACAAAACGTGGGTTCGCAAACATACATCGAATTTTATTTTGCAACGACGACCATGGCTGTACGCAGTACAGTATCCCCAATCATATACCCGGTTTGCATTTCTTCAACAATGGTATTTGATACTGTACCTTCTGGGGCATCCACGACCTGAATCGCATTATGCAACATTGGATTCAACGGCTGCCCCACAGATTTTATTTTGGTAATTCCCAATTCGGCAAACGAAGATTTTAACGCCAAATCCAACGATTTTATCCCTTCATCATTTGGCGTATGCTTTAATGCTGCATCCACTGCATCCATCACCGGCAAAATCTTTTCAAGAACTGATATTACACGGATTCGCGCACGCGATTCCGCATCCAACACGGCACGGCGACGAGTATTCTCTAATTCCGCCGCGGTACGCAGATATTTATCTTGGGTTTCAGCCAATGCCACGGTCAATTCTTTGATTTTAACCTCTTCTGGCGATTCGGTAATGGCATCCACACTATCGTTCGGTGCCATTGCCTTTTCTGCGTCTTTTACGGACACAGATTCAACTTTTACTTCTTTATCTTCCATAACGTCATCTTTATTTTGTTATTTTACAGTTTCTATTATAGGTACAAATTCGCCAGGTTTCAAGGACGCGCCCCCAACTAATACCCCAGAAACATTCTTAATCGCCACAATACCGGCAACATTTCCCGCATTTACACTTGCACCGTACAAAATCGGTGTTCCCCCAAGGCCCATATACGATAATGTATCCGCAATAGCCCCATGGGCTTCGGCAATTTCTTCGGAATCCGGTGTAATACCTGCACCAATCGCCCAGCGTGGTTCGTATGCAATAATGATATCACCATGCACATCTTCTGGCACAGATTCGCGTACCCCCGAAGTAATAATATCAAAGGTTTTGCCGGACCGTTTTTCTTCCATTGTTTCGCCAACACATATGATTGGTGTTATACCGTTTTCCAATGCCATTTGCGCCTTGGCACGGACAATATCGTTTGTTTCATCATGATACATACGACGTTCACTGTGACCAACAATAACATATTTTACGCCGACCTCGGCCAGCATTGCGGCCGAAACTTCGCCGGTGTATGCGCCACGTTCGTGGGTACTTACATCTTGGGCACCAATTTGTACAACATCATTAGATTTCACATCCAACATAGTATAAGGTACACACAAAATGACTTTATTTTCTGTTTCAACGGTCGATAATTCGCTCATTATTTCATTTAATGTCGCATGCGACCCGTTCATTTTCCAATTTCCTGCAATTATTTTCATTTTTTTTCCTTTTTTCCGTTGCATTTTCACACGATATTTTGCTATGTTATCGCAAAAGGGGATAAAATGCTAGAATATTTACGTAACGCGGCAGATAAACCTGTCGCAAAGATTTTGATGGGAATTCTTATCTTTTCATTTGTCGGATGGGGTGTTGCCGAATGGGTATTTGGTCTTACATCTTCGGACACGACGATTATGCGCGTTGGTGGTGAAAAGATATCAATTAATCAATATAACTCTATGAAATCCAACGAACTGGCCAAATTGCCACGTGAAGAACAACGGACACTTTATACTGATCCGACCGCAATGGCTACGTTCCAAGATAAAGTTGTCAAAGAAATCGCAAAGATTAAACGTATGGAACGTCATGCCGAAGATTTGGGTTATGTTGTATCTGATCATAAAATTGCGGATGATATTCGCGCCGTTCCGCAATTCCAGGAAAACGGAAAGTTTTCTTCGGCGGCATACGACATCGTTTTACAAAATTCTGGTCTAACCGAATCGGACGTTATCGGCGATTTTCGTATGAAGACATTAAATAAAATGGTGCAAACACCAATTGATACTGAATTAAAGACACCACGTTTTGTCACATTGGCAACATACAATGCCCGTAACGCATCACGCAATATTGATTTAGCAACGGTAAAATTTGCTGATTTCAAAACGGCAACCCCAACCGAAGAAGAATTGCGTGAATTCTATAAAAAGAACCCACACCGTATTCCAGAAACACGTGATGTTTCATACGTTATGATTAGTGCAGAAATGGATAAACCCGATGAATATGAAAAGGGATTGAAATCTGCCCAAAAATTAGAAGATGATATTATTGCTGGTGACACTTTGGCCGAGGCCGCAAAAAAGCACGATGCAAAATACAAACAACACAATAATATATCTTCGGCAAAATTGCCAGATGATAAAAATATTGATGATGCGATGATTAAACGCGTATTCAGTATGGATGAAGGTGCAGAAAGTGAACTTATTGAAACCAAAGAAGGATTCATTATCGTCCGTATTGATAAAATCACCGCCGAACATGATGCTGAATTCGATTCGGTCAAAAAAGATTTGGCAACCGAATGGACACGCGCCGAACAACGCAAATCTGCGTATGTTCGCGCAAATGAATTGTTGGTTGATTTGAACAAAAACGGTAAATTGGACAAAGGTAAAAATATAACCGTGTCGCGGACTGATGGTGCAACACCAAACGTATTGACCGCGGCGTTCCATAACAACATTGGTGATAATTCAATTATTGAAGAAGCAGATGCGTTTTATGTTATACATATTGCCAACGAAAAGATTCCGACCGTTGACGATAAAAAGGTGGACGCATTAAAAGACGAAGTGGCAAAAATGTCTGCGGAACAAATCCGTGCGGATTATGATGCGTACCTTGAACGCGAATATCCAATAAAGATAAATGAAAAAACATATAATCGTTTCGTAAGATAAATGATTATTGATAATTAATAAACGGGGCCAAATACCCCGTTTTTTTACTAAATCCACTTATGTGTTATTACAATGGCGTTTTCTTGTATTTAGCGGCCCTCATACGTTTTTCCATTTCTTTCCTGTATTTTTTTCTGTTCTTCTTCGTATTTGTGCCAGTAATATATAGTATTTTTTGCACCAACCCCAATACCGATAGCACACGGTATAGTCATCGCAGCAAATAAAGGTCTCCACCCTTTTACAAATGCTTGTGAAGGTGTTTTATCTACAAGACCAGGAACCACCCATGTCGCAGCAAGGACGACTGCAAGTACACTACTAAGCGTCGCATTTGTTTGGGCTCTGTTTTTGTATTCTTCTGCCATATAATTATCATTGCTCATTTTCTGCCTCTTTAGATTATTCTATACTAGAATATAGCCCATTTTTTATTTTGTCAAGCAATTTGTGTTACCAGTATGCATTCCTGATATATTTCTAACTTTGACAACTTTTTGAAAATAGCACAAAAACACACCTGTTTGTGTTTTAACAATTATTATATACAATGTTATTTTTAACGCATAAACGCACCGACCGTTGTTTTATAAAGTTTTTCCCAAACGGTTCCAATTTCACCAACACGGACACCCAAATATAAATTGGCATTATCATCAATTCCAAAATTACCTTTCAGTTGCGGCATAAAAGCGCGCACGGTATCGTAATTTTTCGCCTCCAATCGCCAAATCGCCCCTGGGGTCATATCGGCCCCCTGATAGATACATAGTTCACCATCCATAAAATACCCACGCGGAATGGTCATCAAAAATTTTGGAATATCGTTTGATGCGATACCTTGGTTTTGGAACATCTGTCGATGTGATATATCAGTATTTTCGGGTGCAATCAATAAAGCCCCGCCGGGCATCATTATGAATGCCCGGCGAACGGTATGAAAAGAATATGCTGATTTTACTTTCATTAAACCCGTCGTTTTTCGAAATACCCGGATTGCAAAGCGGTGACAATATCACGCCCACAGCAACGTGCACCTTCGGGACATTTGCCCATAGACAAACATGGCGGTGTTATGTATTTCAGCAATTTTGCATCATGCCCTATTGCATCTGCAAGTTGTTCACGCAAATCACAAGAGAGATGATATATCGCCTCTTGCGCACACCAACATGTGCGTTTGCCTTGTTCGTGAATAAGTGCATTCAAATCAGCCCGTTTGTCATATTGCACCATCAAACCGTACGGCGCAATCATGGTCATCAAACTTTTTGCAAATTTCGGATCGTTGTATAACGCTTCGTACCGTTGCATAAATTCATCCGCCGCCGGTTTTAGATTCGCGGCATCCAACAACGGTGGCAAATAAAAGTATCCTGTGAATTTTGGTTCTGAACGTTTAATACTGCGGTGACGTTGATCCTGACCATATGTTGCACCCACATCAACATGAACACGACTGCGAACATACATCATTGAATTATCCATGGTCTCTGGCGTATATTGCCAAATATCGTACATATCATGCAGATTAATTTCTTTGAATGCAGCATCATCATAATCATAATCAATTAACTTACATTCTGGATGTGTCTTAACACCCTTGTACCCCGGAAAATCTGGCGACCAATCTTCTGTTCTAAGTGAGGAATCTTTGAACATATATGAGATATCACTGGTATTTTTATCAGAATTTTTTGGATCACGGTTTCTTCTATTTTTTTGGTCTTTCTTGACCAATTCAACAATTTGACCCATAGCATCGCGCATTGGCCGCGTACACGCACCCCGATAAAATGAACCAATGGCCGACAAATCAATCGTATAATCCAGTGCCGTTGGCGCAATCATAGATATAAACATACGCAATTGTTCTTGGGCAAATTTTGGTGCTTGGTCTTTAATATATTTATCAGATGCATGCGGACGTTCCGCTTTTATCGCATCACGTGCAAGTTTATCTATATATGGTTTACTGTCATGATAAACATCCAAACCGAATTTGATGAAATCTGTGATACGGTTAACATCTGATGCCCACAATTCTGGATAGTATGCATAAACAATATTTTCAATTTCGCCCATGTCTGGATTATCATACATCTTGGAAAAGCGACCCGACCGTTGGTCAGTATTATAAAACGGTGCAGTTAGGTGCAACCCAAACACCACACTGGACACCGGAATACCATCAATATTAAATGTATAATAGTTATGTTCCAATGTTGAATGATGTCCCGTTTTAACCAAACGACCTTCGACATCTATGATTTCACCAAGCGGGGGCACCGTTGCGGAATAACACGTACGTGCCGCATGAGAAGCCAATGTAATTGGATCTTTATCTGTTGATGCGATTTTCTTTACCGTAATCGGGGATGGATTTTTTGCTTTTTTTACACCTGACATTTATACTTCCTTTTTGTTATGTTCACAAAATTATAATTTGTATAAATGTCAAATGCAAGGATAAAAACTACTGTTCCAAAACCTTAATCCCCGGCAATTCACGACCTTCAATAAACTCTAAAAATGCGCCACCACCGGTTGAAACATATGTTATATCATCCATCACACCGCACGCATCCAATGCCGCCACCGTATCACCCCCACCAACGATACTGTGTAACCGGCCATTACGGGTATTCTCCGCAATCGCACGCGCAATTGCAAATGACCCATGCGACCATGTCGGCATCCATTCCGCCATACCAACGGTACCGTTCCAAATAACGGTTGCGGCCTGCCCTATCTCAATCACATCACGTTCCGCCGTTTTTGGACCACCGTCAATAATAACATCGGTATCGGCAATATCATTCATATCTTTATCGGTGCGTGGCGCATTGGGTTCAAATACGGGACCCACGCCCTTGTCCAACGGCACCAACAAACGGCAATTATTATCCGCGGCATATTTCATAATTTCCAATGCATTATCTTTTTGGTCCGGTTCATATAGTGAATTACCAACCTTTTCACCCAATGCATAATTAAATGTTGTCCCAAGTGCACCACCAACAATTACCGTATCCGAAAGTTTTATCAATGCACGCAACACACCAATTTTGGTTGAAACCTTGGACCCCGCAACGATGGACAAAACAGGGTGTTTTGGATTTTCCATGACACGTGTAATATTTTCAATTTCACTTGTCAACAACATTCCTGCATACGATGGCAAATATTCCGTAACACCAACAGTGCTTGCATGCGCACGATGTGAAACAGCGAATGCGTCATTTACAAATAAATCAAAACCATTGGCCAATTGTTTTGCAAATTCGGCATCGTTTGCTTCTTCGCCTGGATAGAAACGCACATTTTCCAACAGCACCACATCCCCATCTTTCATGTTGCCCAAAAAATCTTTATTCAAACAATCTTCTATTAACGGCAATTTCATATATTCCGCAACCCCACGCAGTGAATATTTCATATCACGTATTCCCTTTGGCCGCCCCAGGTGCGAAACAATCGCAACACGCGCACCCGCGTCACGCAAGAATTCTATTGTTGGCATACTGCGTTCAATACGGAACCCCTCGGTAATTTTTCCATCTAAAATCTGAACATTAAAATCATCACGCAGTAATACATATTTTCCACGTAAAGACAATCCACTTAAATCACGCAGTTTCATTTTTTCTCCTTTCAGTATTTTTAACGACTTTTATGCACCGTATTCACGATTTGGTTTTGGCATAATAAAATATTGTGAGACATAATCCTTTGAGCAGCACGGCCGTGGCTGATTTAATGCACGACACAACGCAAAAAACGCATTTGCACTAATTTCTAGTGAATGATTAACAAAAACAATCGGTTTTACTTTTATGTGCTCTGAAACCAGATTTTCCGTCATTTTAACTTCCTTTTTCAAACGCAAAAATTGTATAAAAAAAGCAATAAAATGTCAAGACTCGTTGCTGGTTTTCCGTGCATTCCTAACCGGGCCAAATGTTTTCCGATGGTGCGGTGTTACGCCATATTTTTCAATTGCACGCAAATGTTCTGCGGTCGGATACCCCGCATTTTTATCCCAACCATATTCCGGAAATTGCGCCGACAATTCGTGCATAATTTTGTCACGCGTTTCCTTGGCAATAATGGATGCCGCCGCAATAGACAATGATTTCGCATCACCCTTAATCACCGCAGTTCCTGTAAGATTTTTTGGCACACGGTTGCCGTCAATTAAACATGTATCTGGGCGTTTTGCCAAACCAGCCACGGCACGTTCCATCGCACACATAGATGCCCACAGGATATTTAATTCGTCTATTTCCGATGGGCTACATTCGCCAGTCGCCCAGATTGTATTTTTTGTAATCCAATCGTACGCAATTGCGCGTTGATGTGCGGACATTTTTTTAGAATCACGTATAGCAACTGGTATTTCAATATCACGATTTGGGAAAATCACCGCGGCTGCAACAACCGGTCCACAAAGCGGCCCCCTGCCCGCTTCATCTACGCCAGCGATATATTTTGCACCTGTTTCGTGTTCAATTGAAAAATCTGCAACCGTTACCATAACACACCATTAAATAGAATAAGGTATATCTTCGATACGCACATATTCGTCTTGGCTATTATACAGTGGCCATTCAGAATCCGCCAATACTTTCAACGTGGTAAGTGGTTGCCCAAGACGTGCACGATACAGCCACAAATTCGCCATCACACGTTTGATATATCCACGCGTTTCATACGCCGGAAAACTTTCAATATAAAGCAACGGATCTGATGTATCAAAAGATTTCTCGAACTTTACCAACGAGCCCATACCTGCATTATACGCAATCAGCATTTTAATAATATTATTGTTGATATTTGGATGCGTCAGCAAATCAACAATATATTGCTGCCCCAAAAACATATTATGTTCAGGCTTAGACATATCAATATCAGACATTTTAACCTTGTTAGCACGCGCAACCAACTTCGCCGTTCCCGGCATAAGTTGCATTACCCCCTTGGCACCTGCGCCCGATTTAACCCCGGCCCGAAATCCACTCTCTTGTTTAATGATGGCAAGTAACAATGCCCTATCTATTGACCAGCCCCCCATTGGTTCCCAATCTGGTAACGGATATTGAGTAGTATAAATAACATCCTCATCAATTTCCAAAATTCCCCTATCGCGAATCACACCCGAAGATAAAATTGCAACGCGGGACAACCCATACGCCGTTGCAACCGAATTTATCGCATGCAATGTACGGTCCGAAACATTCGGTGACATAGTGTATTTTAAGTATTCTTCGGCCCTGTCTTTGCGATTAATCTGTAACAATGCAAGGGCAATTTTGCCGTATTTATCGCGACGAATTTCTTCAACATCTTCATCGGTAAATTCTTGCTCAAAGAATTCATATTCCGGCACATTACCCATCATCGTCGCCGCCAACGCGCCATAGAAAGCCATTGGATGGGCAGCGGCAATTTTCCAATAATCACGCGCCTTGGACCGCTCATCACGCATATCTGCGGCACGTCCTGCCCAGAATGCGGCCTCGGTCTTGCGGGC
>CAMZFU010000015.1 GCA_947306185.1 uncultured Pseudomonadota bacterium
TCTTATTTCTAAAACTTTATTCTTGTAGTCTTTTAATATTCTAAAAAGTGCAAAAAATGTCCATAAATCGGGACGTAAATCTGAAAGATTTGGGTGCCCCAATGCCCCAACAAATGTCATTTTGCCTATTCCGCGCCGTTTAAATTCGCGCAGCGCCCGTCCGCCACCGCCCAATCTAACCACCATATCGGGTTTAAGGCGTTCATCGTAGAAATTCTTTAACCCAACAACAAAAACATCCCACCCATTTCGGCGCAACGCATCACGCGCAAAAAATGGTAATTTCAAGGCGCCCGCAACAAGGGCAATTTTTTTGTCGTTATCTTTTTTCATCTTAGTTTAATTTTAAGCATAAATCACGCTGGAATCAAGTTAGTTTTTATGATACAATTTACATGAGTATAATCTTAAGTGAGATACAAATGAAAAAAATACATAATGTTGCAATATTGTTTGCCATGTGTGCTGGAATTGTCGGTACAAGTTCGGCAAAAGACAAAAGGTTCACAGCGGAAATCAAAGAGGGTTTGATGAACGCCGTTGCGTCACAATATACGGTTGTCCCAGGACCACAATACAGTACGGTATCAGTGGTTGATACGACAACATATGACGGTGGATACGGTGAATTAGGTCAGGAAGTTTTCTATGATGTGCCAAGCGCAACGAAAACAGATTATGAAATGTTTATTCCGACAACGATGTATCTGCGTTTGGGTGGTGGGCTGAACATTCCGTTTGCAACAACTGATTCTGATGCGTTTGGACATAAACAGCCATCCCAAGGGTCTTGGAATGCAACCATTGGGTTGGGGTGGAACATGTCTTCGTATGTGCGTACAGAATTGGCGTTCCAAGAATCTACATTTAAATTCAAGGGTGTATCAAACTTGCACGCAAGTTATCATACATTTAATGGGATGTTGTATTTCGATTTCTTACGCCGTTATGTGCATAGTGGTGATATTACATACCGTCGTATATTTGTGCCGTTTATGGGTTTGGGTGTTGGTGTTGGTACATATAACTTTATTGGCACTGATGGTGCAAATGGTCTTGTTGTGGCGGCACCGCGTGCAGAATTGGGTATGAATTTTATGCTGAATGATTTAATCGGGCTTGATATTGCGTATCAATACCAGATGTTCATTGAAAAAGGTTTTGGATGGGATACAAAAAATACCAGTGTTGATAACATCAGCAATATTATGGCAACAATAAGAGTAAATTTCTGATAAGGAACGTATTATGAGAAGAATTTTGATTTGTTTGTTATGCATACTGCCGCTTTCGGCCAATGCAGAAATTATTTATCGCACGCAAAAGACGGGCTCTGTGCCGGGAATGGTCGAAGATAGAAATACGTTTGCGAACGAACATATGTTTTATTTCGGTGCAATGTATAACTATTCTATGTGGCAGAATTATGCAGATGATACAAACCTTGCACGGGGCAGGGGTACATCCGGGTTTGATGCGATGTTGGGTGTGCGTGTAAATGACACGTTCCGTATTGAAGGAAACTATATGTACAGTCGTGCAAAATGGGATATAGTATCATTGAATACAAATACCGTGTTTATGAATGCTATTGTTGATGCGCGCATAGATAGCCTTTATCGTTTATTCTATAAACAGAAATTAGTACCGTATGTTGGTGCGGGTGCCGGTTTGACATGGTATAATGCCAATGATACAGAATTTAAAAACGAAGCCAATTTATCATTGGCGGCCATGGCTGGTTTGGGTATGGAATTCGGTGAATATTTTGCACTAGATTTTGGATATCGTTATGTCTATATGTTTAGTCCAAAAGTAGAAGTGATGCCAGATTTAGTTCCATCGGCCCATCAGATTCGTTTTGGCGCACGCATAAATTTCTAGGACCCTAAATGCAGACATGTCCGTGGTTTTCGATTTGTGGCGGTTGTAAATACGATTTTACAGACCCGAATTATTGCGCTGAAAAAAAGAAACTGTTATCAAATTGGAATGTGTCGCACGACCCGTTTTGGACACCGATTGGGTGCCGTCGTCGTGCGGATTTTTGTTTCGCGGATGGTGCTTTTGGATTTTTTGAACGCCACACAAAAAACATTGTGCCCGTTAAAACTTGCCCGATTCTTGCTGATGATATAAATAATATGATTCCAAAATTGGCCAAATTGCCGTGGGTTGGTGCCGGTTCGGCATTGGTAACATTGTGTGCAAATGGCATAGATTTGTGTATAACATCAAATGTGCCGTATTTTACGCGCGAATTCAAAGAAGCGGTCCAAAAATTGGGTCTAATTCGTGTCACTTGGAACGACCAGGTTGTTATGCGGACAGCGATGCCACGCATTAAGTTTGGTGATATTACGGTTGATTATCCGTGTGGCGCGTTTCTGCAACCAACAACAGAAAGCGAAACAGCGATGCGTGACTTCGTTGTTAAACACGTATCTGGGGCAAATCGTGTTGCAGATTTATTCTGTGGTATTGGTAATTTTACATTTGCATTACATGCCGACGGGTTTGATATTTTCGGAACCGGGGTAAAGCGCGATTTATTTAAAAAGCCACTTACAGTAAAAATGCTGAACAATTACGATGTGGTGGTAATGGATCCGCCACGCGCTGGTGCATTGGAACAAACGCGTGAATTAGTCGAATCGGATGTAAAAAAGATAATATATGTTTCGTGCAATCCGGCAACATTGGAACGCGATGCCGAAATATTGAAACGGGCAGGGTACAAAGTTACTGATACCGCGGCATTTGATCAATTTGTTGGTTCGCCCCATTGGGAATTGGCGGTTGTATTTGAAAAATAAAAAACACCGCCGTTTCCGGCGGTATTTCCGAATGCCCTGAAAGGAAGGAAAGGAGAAAAAGAAATGGGCATTCTAAACTTGGTTCGGGGTCCAGAGTCCAGAGGAGAGAGAATGTAGGAGGGAGTCTGGAATCTCTGGGCCCCACGAACATTTAAATGTTCGATCAAAGATTGTTGCCTCTTTGACAAACGAAAATATAATACTACAAAATACGTTTGTCAAGTGTTTTTGTCAAAATATTTTTTTAGTCAAACTAAAACGCCTAAAATTCCTAGGAAAACCTGCTTGTTGCCGTTTTTGCGGAGGTGTCATAAAATATAGGTTGTAATACATAAATGGGGGGATTTTTATGACACATGATGATGTTTGGCGCGCAATAGAGCGATTCGCAATGGAACACGGAATGTCCTGTTCTGGATTGGCCCGATGCAGTGGTTTAGACCCCACCACTTTCAATAAAAGTAAGCGTTGGACCAAAGAAGGGCAACCAAGATGGCCTTCGACAAACAGTATTTCCAAAATTCTGTCTTCAACGGGTGCTTCTATTGAAGATTTTACCAAATTTGTCGATAATACGAACAATGAACAGGTAAAATAAACATAATATATGATGCCGGTTATGTATCACCTGCATTTTTTTGTTGGACAGTGGCTAACTTATAGATTATTCTAGAAATATGCTATCTGGAATTCGTATTTTTACGTCTGATGAATATTGGCAACGAATCGCAACAGATCTTAATGCGACGATGGTTGCGGATGCAAAAATTGCGGATGTGAATCTTGATTCGCTTAAGTTACAATTGCCTGTTTCACTGATTGAACTTAAAACCGCGATAATTGCGGCATCTGATGGTGATGCGATAATAAAACAAATTTTTGGTAAACGCGTGGATTTATCCCCGTTGCAAACACAAATCGTGATAAAACTTTATCAAAGTGGTGGGATGACAGCCGAAGAACTTAAAATGTCTATTGGTTATGCCAAGAATGCGGCAACGCATACGGTGGAAACAGCCATATATAGTTTGAGAAAGTTATTTGGGCATGATTTTATAATTAACGAAAATGGGTTGTTTAGAATTGGCAGGATATAAGGTATTATCTTTTGATAAAATATCCAGTACGCAATCATACGCGCATGATATGATTGCCCAGGGCAAGGCGTCTGATCATATGGTAATTGTTGCGGCGGCACAATATGCCGGCCGTGGCCGATACAGACGGAAATGGATATCGCATCATGGTAATTTATATGCCAGTTTCATTTTCAATTCGGCGGAACGTGATCCACGTCTATCATATGCGGTTGCGGTCGCAATTGCAGAAACATTAATATCGTATGGTTTGTCACCATTGATAAAATGGCCGAATGATATATTGGTTAATAATGCCAAGATATCAGGTGTGCTGATTGAATACGCGGGCCGATTCGTTATTGTTGGTATCGGAATAAATGTTCATACGAATCCAACTGTCCCAGAATACAAAACTACGCGTATGGATGAATACACGGATGTAGAAGTGACAGATATAATGTCACGATTGGTTAAAAAATTGGACAAGGTTATCAATGCAGATTTTGATTCGGTGCGCAAAAGATGGATGGAATTAGCCGCGGGGTTAAATAAACTTGTAAAATATCGTGGCGAAATGGTTGAACTTATTGGCGTTAACGATAATGGTGCGCTGGTTGTTCGTCGTGGTTCTGAATATTTATTGGTTCATGGTGATGAAATTTCGATGTGATGAACATCACAGAAAACTTGCGTTTTTTATAAAACTCTTGACTTTTTAGTCATTTTTTGATATAATATACGGCATCAAGAGGAGAGATAGTATTCACACGAAAGTGTGATTTTTTTATGCCGCACGTATGTGCGGTTTTTTCTTTGCCCAAAAAGGAAAAAGTCATGCAACTAGAAATACCAGAAATGCAAACCGAAACAATTTGTTTGGCATATGATGTTGCACGTATCGTTTATGCGGAAACACTTGCGACATCATTACGTGTTGTTGAGGCATTAACATCTATGATTTCAAATGCCACCAAAAATAATTACCATGATATTGCAAAAATGATACAGGATAAAAACATATTTGAATCGATAAATATCGAATCGCAACGACATAAATATTTATATGTGGATACATCACGACGTGATTTCCAAATGTGTCTGCGCGTTGCGATGCGTATGTTGCACGGTAATCTTGTCGACACGTGTAATCGTGCAACAAGGTTTCATCGTGCGGAATTAATGCCACAATGGGCAAATGCGTGCGGCTATGTTGCCGATATAGATGGTATTTTGTTTTATGCATAATTTAAGGTTTGTATATGAGCAGTTTTATTCATGGTGGTTTTTTGGCGAAGCGTAAAACGCAAATTATGACGGGTGTTGGAATTATATCTGCATTGTGTGCATACCTGGTCGGCGATTCGGATATATATGCCACATTACAGGCAATCATTGCGGTGTGCGGTGTTTACTTGTTACACAAATCAAACAATAACAAAGGAAAATGAAATGGAAAACATACCAGAAAAATTCTTAAACAAAGATGGAACATTGAACAGTGATGCATTGATAAAATCTTATAATGAACTTGAAAAGAAAATGGGAAACATGATTTCAGTGCCAGATGAAAAATCTGACGAAACAACGCAAACCCGCTTTCGTCGTGCGATTGGTGTTCCAGAAAGCGCCGATGATTATCCACATAATGAATTATTTGATAATGAAAATGTGCGACAAGAATTTTATAAAATTGGTTTAACAAATGCACAGGTTGAAAAAATTTATGGCATCGCGGAAGAATTTTTATCACCGATTGTTTCAGAAATAATTTCTACGCAACAGGAATCAAATGCGATATCAGAATTGAAAAAGTTTTTTGGTTCCGATGAAAAAATGCACGATGCATTTATTGCAATTAAATCATTTGGTGAAAGATTTTTGCCAGCTGATGCATTCAATGAACTATGTGCCACACCCCAGGGAATACAAGGCATATACAAGATGATGCAATCAATGGAACCAAATGTTGAGACAGGTGTGAGTGATACAAAAAAATTAACTGATATAGATCTGCGTAACATGATGCGTGATCCAAAATATTGGCGTGATCATGATGAAGAATACATACGCAAAATTGAAAACGGATTTAAAAAATTATATTCGTAGTGATTTTTTTATAAAAAATTCACTTTTCTTCTTTACTAATTTTTTTCTTTCGTATAAAATAAAATCAAGAACAAAAGAATTTGTTCTATCCAAAACAATACGAAAGGAGAGAAGAATGGCATTTACATTCTTGAAACCAGCTGCAAAGAAACCAGCTGCAAAAAAACCGGCTGCTAAAAAGCCAGTCGCAAAGAAACCAGCTGCAAAAAAGCCAGCTGCAAAGAAACCAGCAGTGAAAAAAGTTGCGGCAAAAAAACCAGTCGCAAAGAAAGTTGTTGCAAAGAAACCAGCTGCTAAAAAACCAGCAGTGAAAAAAGTTGCGGCAAAAAAACCAGTCGCAAAAAAAGTTGCAGCAAAAAAACCAGTTGCGAAAAAAGCTTGTGCTAAAAAAGCATGCAAGAAAAAATAATATTAAATAATATTATGAAATGCCCGTAAAAACGGGCATTTTTTTATGTAAAAATTTTCAGTCAGATATAAATACGTCTGACTGAATTTTTTTATTCGGATAATCCATTTTATTGATGGACCCAATTTAGTTTGTTTATGGCGTCTTCGACACAACCAAAATCAAATTATTTTGTCGGCAATTTTTTTGCCTTGGTTTAATCATTTTAACAAAAGGAAAAATAATGTCTGTTTCCATAGATCAAGTTTTTATAAAACAATTTGAAGCAGATGTCCATTTGGCATATCAACAAATGGGGACGAAACTGCGTTCTACAATTCGCAGTAAATCTGGGGTTGTGGGTACATCTACAACATTTCAAAAAATTGGCAAGGGTACAGCAAGTACCAAATCACGTCATGGTATTGTGCCGGTTATGAACCTTAATCATGTGCCGGTTGAATGCACTTTGCAAGATTACTATGCTGGTGATTGGGTTGATGCATTGGATGAATTGAAAATCAATATTGATGAACGCCGTGTTGTCGCATCAGCTGGGGCGTACGCGTTGGGTCGCAAAACAGATGAATTGATTGTAACGGCGATGAACAGCGCCACCGCATATGTTGGAGATTATTCAACAGGTCTTACCAAGACATTGATTTTGAGTGCAATTGAAAAATTGAATGAAAAAGATGTTCCAGATGACGGCCGCAGATTCGGTGTTGTTGGTGTAAAACAATGGAATGAATTACTTGGCATAACTGAATTTTCGTCGGCGGATTATGTTGGTGAAAACCTGCCATTTATCAATGGTGCGGAAACAAGACGTTGGTTAGGTATTACTTGGGTAATGTATAACGATTTACCACTTTCCTCGTCAACGCATCGTGATTGCTTTATTTATCACGCATCAAGCGTCGGTCATGCATGTGGTCAGGAAGTCAAAACTGATATCACATGGCATGGTGAACGTGCAGCACACTTTATTAGCAACAGTATGTCCCAAGGTGCCGTACTGATTGATGGAGATGGTATTGTGCGTGTCAAATGTGGCGAATAAAACAAAGGGGGTAATCAATGGCTTTTCAAAACAAAAATTTATCGGTAATTGCATATGCAAACGGTTTCACATTGTGGCATTATGCCGCCAATGAAACGATGGCAACAATAACCACAAGTGGTTATTTCAACATTGTCAAAACACTGATGAACACCGGGGATGTTATTATCATCAATGGTTCTGATAAAACATCTATCAAGAAAATCGCAGTTGGTGACAGTGCAGTGACCACAGCCGCATTGGATTAAGTATAAAGTCGGGCCGGTTATTGCCGGCCCAAACTTTCAATTTTTATAAATAGGATAAAAAAATGCTGACGAAAATAGATTTATGTTCCATGGCATTATTAAAACTTGGTGAAAAACCAATACAATCATTATCAGAAGATACGGCGGCCGCGAAATTGTGCCGAACATTTATAGATGTTGTCATAGATGGCTTGCTTGCCATGCATCCATGGCGATTCGCATCACGTTCGTATGATTTGATTGCCAATAATGATGGAACGTTTGATATACCAACCGACGTATTACGCGTAATAAAGACAGATGGTCGTATTATGTCTAATAAAATAGTATCACCGAATCAAAATACAACTATTGTGGCCATTGTGCGTGTTGCCCCTGAAATGTTCCCAAGTTATTTTGTGTACGTGGTGGCGACAAAATTGGCAATGGAATTATGTATGCCGATTACGTCTGACCAGACGTTGTTTCGCACATTGGTCGCATTGTATGAAACAGAATTACAAAACGCGAAATTCATAGACAGCACGACATCGGTGAATCCACAGATAGAAAACTTTTCTTTGATAGACATCAGATTTTAATAGACGGGGGGGCATTATGGGTAATTTTATTAAAACACAAACATCGTTTGCTAATGGTGAAGTGGCACCACAATTTTTTGCAAACGGTGATATACATGGCCTTGCATATATGGAAAATATGGATGTTATCCCGGGTGGGGGCATTACGCGTCGTGCCGGATTAAAATCTGTGGCTACATTGGCATCGAAGGCACGGTTAGTTTCTTTTTCGGTATCAGAAAATGATAACTATGTATTAGCAATTACGAATAATTCGATTCGATTTTTTGCAAATGGCCAATTCGTCCAAGATATTGTTGCGCCATGGACTACCGCAGATTTGCCATTACTGCAATATGCGCAACGGTTTGGAACAATGATATTTGTTCATCCCGATTACAAACCACGTGTATTATTTTATGAAAACGGTGTGTTCAAGATTCGGGAATTTGTATTTTCATACAATGACACATTGGATAATATCAATATGCCATTTATGCGATTTGAAGATTCGGAAAACATAACGATATCACTTACAAATACAAATGATGGAGTGAAACTTACCACAAATCATGATTTTTGGACCCAGGATAATGTCTATGGGCATATATCAATGCTTGGGAAAACTTTTTCTATTATAAGTTACATAGACGCAAAAAATGTAATTGCAACGTGTAATGGTGCATTTACATACCCAAATGCGCCGGTTTCTGATTGGAAAGAGGCGGTATTCAGTTATCGTCGTGGATGGCCAATGAGTATAACATTTCATCAAAACCGATTAGTATTCGGTGGGGCAAAATCTTGGCCGGGTGGGGTATGGATGTCGTGTGTCGGCCAACACGGAAACTTTGACACGGGAACGGGCCTTGATGACGAGGCGATATTTTTTACATTGCTTTCCGGACGCAGACAACATATTTGTACGTTGATTAGCAGTGATAATTTACAAATCCTTACATCCGAAGGTGAATGGGCGGTTTCCAATAAACCACTTACCCCAGAATCAGTAGATATAAAAATGCATACATCCGTGGGCAGTCCCGCGGACGTATATTTGCCACCCCAAGAAATAGAGGGGCAAACGATATTCATTTCTAAAAATAAAAAGGATATTCGTGAATTGACATTGGACGATTTGGGACAAAAATACAACGCAAACAATCTTATTTCAATGTCCGCGCATCTTATAAGTTCGCCAATTGATATGGCTTATAACAAGAATGACAAACGGTTATTTGTTGTTATGGGGGATGGTAAAATGGCGGTATTAAATTATGATACTGCGTTGGGTATATCGGCATGGGGACGTTATACGACGAATGGAAAGTTTTGTTCGGTTGTGGTGTGTGACGGCGAAACTTTTGTTGTTACAAAACGCGAAGAAAATTACTATTTGGAAAAATTTTCTATGTCCGAAATGGTGGATGCGACCAATAACACATATACTGTGCGTGCAATCGGAATGCCAATTATGTCAGCCGGTCATAATACACATAAGGTGCAAATAAGAAAAATCGTTGCACGTGTGCACAATACAAAAACACTGTTTATAAATAATTGGCGCACAGAATTGCCAAATGAAATCTATGCCGATGGCGCCGATGATTTTGCCGGCGACGTATCGTTAAATACCGTGGGAACATGCCGGCCAATGGTTGATGCACCATGGGAAATATCAACAACAGATGCCATGCCAATGACAATACTTGGCATAACGATATATGGCAGATATCAAATATAACAAAGGGAGTAAAAAATGGGACAAATTGTTTCAGATGTTTCAGATATCTTGAATTACCAAGACAACAAAAAAGCAACAAAGGCGACCAAGAAACAAATTTTGGCCGATATTGCCAAAGACGAACAAGAAAAACAAAACCTGGTGAAAAAGGTTCTTGGCACGCAACGCGCAAAGTATGGTGCATCTGGTATGTCCACCAAGGGGTTAACCGAAGATGCGGTATTAACACGTATGAAAAAGGAAAGCGAACAACCATATGATTCCAAGAAAGATGCAAATATAAAAAAATTAAAGAATACAAAAACGACGAAAAAGAATTTGTTGTTAACTGTATTATCGCATTTGGATAAACTGGTCGGATAATGATATGAGTGTGTATAATCAGTTCCTTGATTCGTGGAATTCAGTAATTGGTTTTACCGCCCCAGAACATCATTACCGTATGACAGAATTTCTCGGCGATATTGTTAATGGTGATTCGCATCATGGGTTGCTAATGGCATTTAGACATTCGGGAAAATCAACGATAGTGGGTGTTTTTGCCGCATGCACATTGTTCGTGCGCCCGGAAACGCGGATTTTGATTTTGTCGGCGGAAACACACCTTGCCACGCGTATGGTAATGCATATTCGCAACATTTTGGAAAATCATCCGTGGTGCGTGGATATGATTCCAAAGAATAAACGTGAATGGGCAGAAAATAAAATTACAATCAACCGCCCCGTGGGTATTCGTGAACCATCGGTGGTATGTCAGGGAATATATGGGAACATAACTGGTATGCGCGCCGATTTAATCATATGTGATGATGTAGAGGTTCCAAATACATGCAACACGGCGCGCAAAAGATCAGCATTGCGTGATAGACTACGTGAATTAGATTTTATAGTGTCGCCGAACGGATCAATGATTTATATCGGAACACCGCATACGTTGGATACTATATATCGTACGGTCTAAGCATTTTCAGTATTAGATTCGGATGCGGGCAGGGAACTTGTAAGTGTATGTAATTGCCGCAACAGTTTTGTCCCTTCTTCGCCAAACATCGGCAGGTAAGTTTCATATTCGGGCATATCAACCTGAAGTTGGGCACGGACACGATCTGTAATAGGCTTTTTAATAATTTCTTGGGCATCCATCCAGATTTTATATGCGTTCCACATACGGGCAATTTGCGAGAACTTATCAAACAAGTCTGTATCGTTCGCCAATATAGTTTGGATTGATGCAACCCAATCGGCACCAAAATTATGAATAACAGGTGTTGACATAAACTTTTCTAACCCATCTTGTGTTGGATTAAATGTGCTGATTGCAGATACAAGTTCTTTTAGGTCGGATTCTGAAATCTGGGTGTGTAAAGATTTTTCCGCAAAGGCACCGCCATATGGCAACAATTCGCGTGCAATAGAATCGGTTGGGGTTTTGCCACTGCGCAGATTGTTTATGTGTTCAGCCAAGAATTTTCCAGTGGGCAATGCGGCAAGTTCTTTAAGAACTTCGTCAGTAGATTCTTCAACAAATATTTTGTTTAACACCGACCATCCACCGTCTATAACATGTGCCTGGCGGTACAAGTTTAACAATTTTTGTGCGGTAACACTTGCCTTGGCTTTCATCTCGCTTAGTCCCCCATCATTAAAGGTTTATTCGGCCAAAACCATAATGACCTTGTGCATTGTTTGAGCGGTTATCTTTTCTTCTGGTGAAACCATTTGACCGTATATTTTGCCCTTGGAATCTTTGCGTACCACCGCAATATTTGCTTGAATGGTGTCTTCTGGGTTTAATGCCTTGAAATCTGCATCAATAAATACTGCCAAATCACCAACAGTTGCATTTATTTTTGCATCTGCAAATACGTAAGATTTTTCTGGTATGAATCCACCAAGACGTTTGGAATTTGGCACAATTGCATAAACGCCCTTGCGACCTTCAAGGTTTGCAGGTGCATTAATCATCGTTTTATCAGATTTTTTGAATGCGATGGATTTTCCATCAACACGACCAAATACCGGAACCAATTTACGACGCGCGGTTTCATACAATTTGGCACTGTACAAATGACTTTGTGAATCGCCGAAATCCGCCGTAGAATCACCGGGAACTAAAACGGCTTTGACGCGTTCTTTGACTTTGTTCATTTGTTTGGTAAGTTCACCAGATTTATATAGTTCGGCAATTTTATCAAACATACTTTCCACCGAATGTGCAAAAGAACGTGCCAATGGTTCGATTTCGTTTTGATAAACTTCGCGTTGGCCAACTTCAATTTTATGATATACGGACAACGTCATTCCAGCATCTTTTGCCGCCTGGGCGATGGTTTTACCAGATTGCTGACGAATCTTGCGCAGACCACTGCCGAATAACTTAAGCCCGTTATCTTCATTGTCGCTCATACGGCGTGTGATTTCATCGTGCCATTTCGATGCGACTTCGTCAGTATCTTTGATGAATATATCAGAAAGTTTGCACCCAAGTATATTGCATATATTCAATAACTGTTTCTGATTAAGGCGTCGTACACCTTTTTCAATCTTGGATACCGCAGACAATGATAACCCAGACCGACGCGCAAGTTCAGTCATCTTCATGCCGGCGGCAAGACGTATGTTACGAATATTATTTGGAAAGATGATTTCTTCGAGTGCCATTTAAAACTCCTTGTATAAATCTTGACAAAATGATAGTCAAATTTTACAAACTTGGCAAGAAAATAATTACGCAAAATTACAAATCGATATCATCAGGTATTTCGTTAATATCGATTGGGATGGAATCTGTTGGTGTATCGTTGGTAACCTGGGGTGTAATATCGGTGAATTCCGGAACATTATTTCCCATTTCATTAAGGTTATCGAACAAACTAAATTCCGCCAAAAACGCCAAGTGTATCGTGTCAGTACGACCATGACGGTTTTTACCAATGATAAGGTCTGCCTTGCCCTTGGCCTTTTCATATCGGGCCTGCCATGAATTAACTGACTTTTCATTTGGGGTATTAGAAAGTCGATTTGATGGGTCGCGGTTTTGCAAATAATATTCTTCACGATATGTGAACATAACGATGTCCGCGTCCTGTTCGATTGACCCAGAATCACGCAAGTCGGCAAGTTGCGGACGTTTATCATCACGCGATTCAACACTACGCGATAACTGTGACAATGCGATTACCGGAACATTTAATTCCTTGGCCAGCATTTTCAGACCACGTGTGATTTCAGATAATTCTTGGACACGGTTATCTTTATTTTTGCCACCTGGTGAAGTAATAAGTTGCAAATAGTCAATTACGATAAGGGCCAATCCATTATATTTACGTGCCAGGCGACGTGCGCGTGTGCGAATCATTGGAACCGACATTCCTGGTGTGTCATCTATGAACAAAGGAATCCGACTAATTGCATCGGAAAATTGCGTCAGTTTAAGGAAATCTTCATCTGTTAACGATTTGCCTTCGCGCATTGCAGATGCAGAAATACGTGATTGAGATGATAATACACGTGCCGCCAATTCTGATGCGCCCATTTCCAAACTAAAGAACGCAACGGCACCTTTGTATTGTGGATTTGCACGACCAGAATAGATTGCATTAGCGGCATTAAATGCGATATTCATGGCCAACGCGGTTTTTCCCATACCCGGACGTCCCGCAATAATCAGCAAATTAGATTTATGCATACCACTTATTGCACGGTCCAAATCGGTAAGACCCGTGGTAAGTCCCGACAGGTTGCCGTCGGCCTTGTACGCAATTTCGGTTTCTTGTAACGCTTCTTTTAATGCATTGGCAATTGGCACCACGTCACGACCCACATCACCGGATGTCGCCAAATTAAACAGTTTTTGTTCTGCGTTTTCTATTTGGGCCGATACCGGGTTATCAAGGTCTTCTGTAAACGCATTATCCGTAATGGATTGTCCCAGGTTAATCAGTTCACGTCGCAACGCGTCTTCGTGCACAATTCGTGCATATTGTTCAACATTCACGACTGTTGCACTGGCCCCGGCAAGTTGCGTCAAATAATCAACCCCACCAACAGATTCCAATACGCCCTGTTGATCCAAATAATTCTTGATTGTAATGATATCAAATTGGGTCCCCATGGAGAATAAACGTATGGCCAATTTATATATTTCTTGGTGTGCGGGGTGTGAAAAATCTTCGGGACGCAAGAATTCAGAAATTTTTTCTAATGCCCGATTGCTTAACAAAACCGCGGCCAAAACCGCCTGTTCGGCCTCTATGTTTGTTGGTAAAGTTTTGGGAGTGAAGTCCATGTTTGACATAGTATATGAAAAAAATGTTTTTTCAACACCTTTTTTAAGTGGTTATAAGGAGTTGAAAATTCCAATAGTTGATAAAAATGGAACATCCGCATGGCCAGAAATGTTCCCTATTGAAAAAGTACAAAAAATTCGTGAAACCGTTGGCGAAAGGCACTTTTCGGCGCAAATGTTATTAGAATACGTCCCATCCGACAAGGTTAGATTAGATCCTGGGGGAATAAAATTTTATGATTCAGATTTCGACAGACGCTCGTGCAAAATCGGTGAGAATTTGATTACTGGAATCGCGATTTACTGGGACCCTTCAACCGGTCGCAAAAACGCCGACAGCAGTGTATGTGTTTTGGCGTATCGTGATGATAAAAATCGGCGCGTATTTATCCACGACATATTGTATATGATTGTCCCCGATGAAATAGAATACCCTTTATCGTACCAATGCAACTTGGCATTAGATTTTGTTCGCCGTCATCACGGTCGCAGTATATCGGTTGAAACCAATGGCATAGGTGGCGCATTGCCAGAAATAATGCGCGCCGGTCTGAATCATGAACAAAACGGAATTCAGATTCGCCCCGTTAACAACAGCCGTCATAAACAAGACCGTATTTTGGATGCGATTGAACCACTGCTTAGTACGGGGCGGCTGTATGCACACCGCCGAATAACCCAAACACCAATAATTTCAGAAATGTTGGGTTGGAACCCAGATGGTGGGGCGGAGCACGATGACGGTTTGGATGCAATTGCCGGTGCGATTGCTATACAGTCAATTGCATTACATCCGATTGGCCGTGGGTTATATACCGCAAATACAAACTTTAATGTTTAACAAAAAACAAAGGAAAAAATATGAAATACGATTTAAAGAAAATGTATGCGCGCGCAATTGCGTTGCGTGAACCTTGGGTATCACGTTGGGCGGATGCACGTAAATATACAATGCCGACCACGAACGAAGATTCGGCAATGTTGTTTGATGCGACGGCCGCCGATGCCGCGGATAATCTTGCCGCGTGTATGTATTCATTACTTACCCCCCCAGAATCATTATGGTTGAACCTTGTTCCCGAAAGTCCCGAATCACCAGATGCAGAAATGGCGACATTAGCATTGCGTGCGAACCTTAATGATTCGAATTTTTATACAACGGTACATCAATGCTATATGGATTTGGTAACACTGGGAACGGCATGTTTGTTTATGGCGGAAAGCCCGATTGGTGCATCCAGCGCGTTTTCTTTTACGGCGATTCCAATGACGGATATCGCAATTTTGCCAAACGCGATTTTTCATACGGCATCAGTTTCAATTTCTGATGTAATGGCGCGTTATCCAGAATGGACGCCGACACGTGAAATTGCAGATAAATTGAAAAAAGATTCTGATTTTCCTGTCCGTTTGATTCAGGCATTGGTTGGTACAGATTTTACCGCGTGGTTAGATGTTGGTGGCGATATAGAAAATAATATCGTTTCAACCGGCACATTTGAAACAAATCCATATTTGATTTTCCGTTGGGCGGTAACAACCGGCGAACAATATGGTACTGGACCGATTTTGCGTGCATTACCAGATATAAAAACGGCGAACAAGGTTGTTGAATTGGTTCTGAAAAATGCGACAATCGCAGTTAGTGGCATATGGCAGGCCGATGATGACGGTGTAATCAACCTTAATAATATCAACCTGACCCCTGGGGCGATTATTCCAAAGGCGGTGGGCAGTACGGGACTAACACCACTTGCGACCGGTGCGAATTTTGATGTATCGCAAATAATATTGAAGGATTTACGTGACCGAATTCGCCACACGTTACTTGCAGATCGTTTGGGATTGTTATCCGATAAAGAAATGACCGCAACGGAAATATTGGCACGCAACGCGGATATGTTACGCATACTTGGCGCGACATATGGACGGTTGTTACACGAATTCATACGACCATTGTGTGATAGGGGATTACAGATATTATCGCGACGCGGTGTGATTGATAAAATATCACTGCACAGTGATGCAGAATTGAAATACATTGCCCCAATCGCACAAATGGTTGCGGAAAATGACACGCTGATATAAAGAGGGCATAAAATGCGCGATATAGAATTGGCATATGCCAAAACATTTTCAACTGATGAGGGTGCGATAGTGATATCGCACCTGCGTCGTATAACAATTGAACGCGTGTTGGGTGCGAACGCAACGGAATCGGAACTGCGGTCATTAGAGGGCGCACGCGCCTTGGTGCATCAAATAGAATCATTGATATTACGGGGGCGGCAAAATGCAAAAACATAATGGTATCGCAGGATTTATAGATACACTGCGCAATGGTTGGTTTTTAATTGCTTTTATTGCGGGGTTAATTTATTGGGTTGCGCGTCAAGATAATGCGTTGGTGGAATTAGACCGATTAACGGTTCGTATGACAACGTTGGAAAATCGCACAACCATATTAGAAACCGGAATAGGGCAATTACAGTTGAAAATAGATGGTATCAAAGAAGATCTAACACTTATTAAAACCGCGGTGATAAAATAATATGCTATTTTGCTTGTTTTGTTGCGTTTTCTTTGGTTTTATACTGTTGACACAGATATTAATATTTTTCTAAAATGATATCGGACAACGGAAAGGAGACACCATGAGAAAATACCTTGTTTTAACATCTATTTTGGCACTGACCGCATGTGGTGGTGGCGGTGGGTCTGGGGGACCTTCGGGGCATGCGGCACACCCAACAATACCGACAAATCCAACGGTAAACATACAGGGATTTAACGGTGGAACAGAGGTAAATTCAAATAATGCCAGCCTAACAAATATGTCATCGTATGTTATGGATTTTGGCACAGATGAAGATACTACGAAAGGATTGATGGTTGCATATGTGAATTCAAAATTAGGAACAGCATCACGTGGTGGTATATTGAATCGTGCGGCATCAAATCAGGCGAACCGTGATACGGTTGATCCAACGGAATTTGCGCGTGCGGATGCGGCAATTGCCGAAATGAAACAGGTATTATACGATATGGTTGGCAAACCAGATGATGCCACATTGAAAACATATGTCGCACGTTACAGATATGCCGTGGTTAATGCATTAAAAATGCAAGATGCGGCCGTTACATCCGAAACACCTATTGATGATTTGGTGGCCGCATTCAACGCATTAAAGGCTGCGGAAGGTTGGACCACGGAAAACATAGTGGCAAAAATGGATACGTTTGACCAGAATAATTTTGATTTTACAAAATACAGAATGGAAGACGATGTTCAATTGAAAGATACTGGCCAAGATGCGTATTTCAAATTTGATTTGGACGAAGGGGGGGCAATTAAAACGGTATCGTTGTGGGAATCGCCGACCAGTGAATATGGCACATCTTGGACCGCGGCGGGTGCACATGGTCAAGATGTTAAGGTTGTTATCAACGGTTCGGGCGACGCCGTTGCGGTATATGATGATGGGTTGAATCCATTTGGTGCCGACTATTTGAACAGCAATGCCGGATATTTAAAACGACAACAAAATGGAAACAGATTTACAAATACAATACATCACTACAATTTTGATTTGGGTGAACACACCCTTGGAGCAGGTGCGATTATTGATTCCGACGAATTTGAAGAAGTTGAAATAGACACTACCGAAACATTAACACCAGAATTGGCAAAGCAAAAATTGAAAGATTACATCATCGCAAAAGTAAATAAAAAAATGCACAACCAAAATGGTGGTGAAAATGACGGTGATGTTGCAAAGTTTGTTGCCGTTGCGAATTGGTACATTGACCGCATAGATGAAATTGTGAATGCAACCCTTATATCGGAATCATTCGTAACGGATATTGCCCAAAGTGCAACAATGAACGGTATGGGTAAAGATGTTGGGTTAAGGTATTCTGATTTCGGATATGCCAAAATGGTTCGTACGGTACCAGAACATAATCCTGAAACCCAATACCTGACATATGTCGGTGGTTATAATGGGTACAAGGCCGATAAAAGACCAATGGCGAATGGTATCGGTGATGCGACATTTACCGGAACCGCCGTTGTAACGGTCGAAGATCACCATAAAAACAAGAATACACATTCGGAAACAACCAATACGGCATTGTATAAAGATACATCCGCGACATTAACATACTATCCTATTAATTCAACAAATGCGGAACATACATTGGTAATGAACAATTTGACCGCAATGAATATAGAAGGTAACGGTGCCACCGCGGGTTCCGATTGGTATAATGTGTCTGTTACACGTTCCAACGAAGGTTCGGATATGATCATTGCATATAATTCAACCGGCAAAGACATTGACGAAAACTTCCAGTTCTTTAGAGCCGATTCCGAAGGCAATATCACCCGTAACGAAGCCGATGGTATCGCTGCTATTAACCAAATTGTCAGAACAGACGGAACATCTGCCGAGGCAATTAACATGACCGATGGTACAACATCGGCCGTTGAATCGCACCATCGTCTGAATGGAACAGCCGATGCGAGTTACTATGGCCCAACACAGGACGATGTTACCGAAGCAACCGCAGGTGTATGGATGGATGAACGTTGGGCGACTGACGACAATAATATCCAACATGAACTGTCCGTATATGGTGCGTTCGGTGGTCAAAAGAACGAATAAAAAATCTGTTGGGGATTGTCCCAACAGATTCTGTTTGTTTTTATGTTAAAACGTATAGTTCTTATTTTGTTGTTATTGATTCAGCCCATGTTCGCATTGGCTGAATCTGATATAAATTCTGATGCCACACAATCTCCAACCATTGTTCGCAAGGATAATTCTGGCAAGGTTACTGAACTGCTTATGACTAGTATGGGTGCCATAAAATTGGCGGGAAACTTGGTGGACAGGGGGGATTATGAACACGCTTCGCAGATTTTAACAAAGTTGCCAGAAACCGATAATATCGAAGTTGAAACAGAACGCTGGTATCTGTTGGCCCAGATTTTTCAACGCACCGGTGATTATGAACGCGCAATAAAAATATATCGTCAAATGTTGGATGAACGACCAGACCTGGTCAAGGTTAGATATGAATTGGCATTATGCTATATGGCACAAAAGCAATGGTACCGTGCGGATTATAATTTGCGTCTTGCGATGGCGGGTGATGATATACCCCCAAAAATTAAACAGCAAATGATATATTATCGCTATATCGCACGTCAGAATAAACGATGGAATGTTTGGTTTAATTTTGGCGCCGCACCCGATAACAATGTGAACCAGGCAACGGGTGGAAATGAATGTATTATGTATGGTGGATATCCATTTTGCCACGACTTACCAAAACCAGAAAAGGCGATTGGTTATAATTTATCTCTGGGCGGCAATTATGAATTTGTTTTATCAGAGCACTGGCGATGGAAAAACGAGACAAATATTTATATAAATACATATGATAAACATAAATACGATGATGTCTATCTATCATTGGCGTCTGGACCGCGTTACATTTGGGAAAATGGTGATGTATGGTTGTCGGGAATCGCATCAAGAAGATGGTATGGTGGTGAAAAGTATAATTGGTCTGGTGGTGGCAGATTAGATACTCATTATGATTGGACCCGAAAATTTTCAACAGGTCTTTCATTGCGTGTTGTTCAAAATACGTTTGATGAAAATGGCGTTTTTATGGATGGGCAAACATACAGTGTATCACCATATGCAACGTACTCGCTTGATTCTACAAAATATTTTGTGCTGCGTGGTGGAATTGAACGTGATACCGCCGGTGTTGATGCATATGCAGATTGGCGATACAGTACCAGCATCGGGTTCGGCGCCGAATTGCCGTGGGGATTTAATGTGTATTTGGAACCTGCGTTTTCATGGATAAATTATGATGGACCACGTTGGACAGTAAAAAATCATACATATCAACCTGTTGTTGAACGCGATTTTATACAACGGTATACAGTATCACTGTCAAACAGCAAAATAGATTTTATGGGTTTTGTTCCAACACTGACATTTTCATATACATCACGTGAATCAAATATTCATTCACGTGAATACGATAAATTCATAACTGAATTTTCTTTCCGGCAAAGATTTTAAAATTATTAGAATGCGTTTTTTATCCAATCAATATGCAAACCGTGGATAATGATTACATCAAATCTGGCATCACCCGTCCATTTCTTTTGTAATAAAAATGTTTCGGCCGCCAAACGTAAACGCCGTTGTTGTATTGGGGTAATCGCGCCCCATGCGGCATTTACGGTCTTACGATGTTTAACCTCGATAAAGGTAATTAATGCGCCGCGTTTTGCAATAATGTCTATTTCGGCACGCCCCGTATGTCGGCCCGTTATGTAACGGCGACGAACAATTCTAAATCCGTGCAATATTAAATACACGCACGCAACCAATTCAGAAAACAAACCCGTTTTATATGAATCCATCTTGTTAGAATGCGTATGGTTTTGCAGCAAAATTATCCATTGCCTGTTGTATATTGGTGGCGCTATCATCAGCCTGGCGACCGCAATCCACTAATTCTAATTCGCCATAGTATGCGGTCATCAATGGGTCAAATGCATTGTCCGAACTTGCCCATTTGTCATTACCGGAATTTGGTTCACCGTATTTTGCCAGAACGTTTTGCCACCATGCCATAATCTTTTTATTCTTTTGGTTTTCGAATTTTTCGTCCATACCTTCTTCTTCGTTGGCATCGTTTTTATAAACAATTTTCCAAACGACATTGTCGGTGGCGTTACTTGTAAAATAAACATCGATTGTTTCACCGGTTATATCACGAACCAAATGTAGTTCAGATGCATACAGCACCCCACGATGTCGCGCCAATGATTTTATACATTTATCCAATTGTGCCGGGACATAAATCTTGCGTTGACGGCATTCATAATCAAGGTTATATTTCCAATCTTTATGAATAGAATACACAACGCTGTCTTTTGGACGATTTTTATAAAGACCCGTTTCACGTGCAACCATTTGGGCTTCGTCAAAGGTCATACCAAGCATAATACCGGCAATATCAAAACTGCCCGCTGCAACAGAGGATGCGCCATCATTCATTTTTATTGTTGTCATACGACATTCGGTATTACTGTCATCATTTGTTTCGATTGCATAATCACCGAAATCCGCGTCTTCAACATCGCCTTCTTCAAATTCTTCGTAATCAAATTCATCGGCCACGCACAATGGTGTCACACATACCACGGAAAATATCACAGCCAAAAAAACAAATATGCGTTTCATCTTTATTCCATAACATCTGTCACATAAAATTCAAATACAACCGCCGGATCAATCCCTTTCAACAGGGCTTTTTGAACATCATCAATAGGTTCTTTAATCGTGCCTTTATACTCAACTTTCAGATACATTGTGCCACGATCTACTGTTGGGACCTCGGTCATATCATTTGGTTTATACCATGTTTTTGTTTCGTAATCAACCTGCAAATAATCGCTGTCTTCACGTTTTACTATTTCGTCAAACACGGATACTGTTCGCCGTACCCCCTTTGCCGCGGCATCCCGTATACTTACGGCTTCGCCATATTTCCATTTTTCGAACACAGATTTTGTGGACATATAAGACAGTGGCGAATACATACCATTTGTTGCTGTTCGCACCACAATATTATTTTCATCTGGTTCGATATATAAATATTCATAAACAAACTTCTGAATTAACCAATCACGCAATTTCCTTGCCTGAACATCAGATAGTTTTTTTATTGTTCCAACCTGTTCTGTTGATAATAGTCCTGCACGAAAGAAGTTTGGTTCAATTACAACCTTGTCCGCGGTATCATATATGGCCGCAGACAAATACAGCGATGCAAACACACCGAACATTATGACAAGACCAATCAAGAAACCTAATA
>CAMZFU010000016.1 GCA_947306185.1 uncultured Pseudomonadota bacterium
AAAGAATTTGATGATTCACAAAAATAAATCAAAAAAATTAAATACTATCCAATGGTCAAAGTCGGGTTTATGTACCGCTTCTAGAAAAATGCACCAAATGGTGCATTTTTTATGCGAAAAAAACTTGCGTTTTGTAACATATTTTTATACCCTTGGCGTGGTATAAATAATTAAAAGGATAAAAAATGGCATCAGTTACAGCAAATGATATGCGTGTCGGTTGGGTTATTTCCCATAATGGTCGTCGCTATACCGTTACTTCTATTACCAAGGTAAAACCAGGCAAGGGCGGTGCCTTTGTTCAGGCAGATTTGCGTGATATCGATTCGGGAAACAAGGGTGGTGATCGTTGGCGTGCCGAAGATAAAGTCGAAAAATTAATGGTCGAAGATGTGGAATGCCAATATTTGTATTCTGATGGTACAGATGCGTATTTCATGAACCTTAATGATTATGAACAATTCACAATGCCGTTGGATTCATTGGGCGAACAGGTTAAATTCTTGGCACCAGAAATGAATGTTCGTACGAACTATGTCGAAGGTCAACCAGTTTCGGTTACATTACCAAAGACCGTTGTTGCAACTGTTGAAGAAACAGAACCGGCATTAAAAGGTCAAACCGCAACAGGCAGTGGTGGCAAACCTGCAATTTTGGATAACGGTGTACGTGTTCAGGTTCCTGTATTTATTGAACAGGGTGAAAAGATTGTCGTGAATACTGAAACGTTGGAATATGTTGAACGCGCAAAATAGTTGTTAGTGATAAGTGTTAGTTATTAGGAAAAACGGTGCGGTTGCGCCGTTTTTTCGTCTTTAATGCGCTGATCCCATAATGTTGATAATTTCATACATTGTGTTTGCGTAAACCGTTTCCATAGCGGCGGCCAAATAGTCGCGTGGATTGAAATTTGATGGCGATTCTGCCAATTTCTTACGAATTGTCGCGGTAAAGGCAAGACGTGAATCACTATCTACGTTGATTTTGCATATATTGGTCGTTGATGCTGCACGTTGCAATTGGTCGGTTGGTATGCCAAGCGCATTTTTAATTTCACCGCCGTTTTCATTTATTGTTTGGATAAATTGTTGTGGAATGCTGGATGCACCGTGCAGAACTAACGGGAAATTGGGCAGATAATTCATAATTTTTGCAAGGATGTCAAAACGCAATTCTTGTTTGTCTGATTTCATTTTATACGCGCCGTGACTTGTGCCGATTGCAACCGCCAATGAATCAACACCGGTTTTTTCGACAAAATCCGCCGCATCAGACGGATTGGTATAAAGTTCGGTATCTGAAAAAGTGTTTTCATCTTCGCGACCACGTAATGTGCCAAGTTCGGCCTCGGTCGATACGCCGTGGGCATGGGCATATTCAACGACACGTGCCGAAAGTGCAACGTTTTCATCAAATGGTAAATTGCTGGCATCTATCATAACACTTGAAAAACCTAAATCTATGGCTTGTGCGCATGCTTCAAATGAATGTCCGTGGTCAAGGTGCAATGCGACATTTTCGTCGGGGGTTATGTGTGCGCCACCGACTATGGCCATTAACATATCATCGCTGATATACTTTAAGGCAGATTCTGATACCGCCAATATAATCGGACTTTTTGTTTGGCGGGCGGCCCCCAAAATTGCCGCGAATGTTTCCAGGTTATAAAAATTAAATGCACCAACGGCATAATGGCGCGCCAATGCATCGCCAAACATATTGGTTGTGTTCACAAGACCGTACTTTTCATAAAGCATATTTAGATTCTCTCTTGACCCATTTGTGTGATTATAACATAATTTTTGATGATTATGTACGATTTTGTGTTTATAAATAAAACGGTACAAAATATTTGACATGTCAAATATTTGTGCGAAAATACAAGGGAACGAATCGGGGGCAGGTCAGAGATAACATATAAAAGGACAAATTGATGAAAAAAGTTTTGGTTTCTGTTTTGGCGGTGGCTGCACTTGCGGGTTGCACATATTATGATTATTACAAGGGCGATATTCGTTATACACAAGATGGTGAAGATTGTGTATATTATATGGACGAATATGCACGTCATTATTCCGAAGGTATCCGTGGCATAGACGGCAGCAACCGTGTTGTTTATAGAAATACACGTTGTGCGGATTTGTTTGCACGTGATAATGCTGGTCGTATGGAACGCAATGATCGCAAGATTTTGGTTCCGGCGGCAAAAGAAACAACATCTTCTTGCACAAAATGCTCATCTGGTTGTGGTGTAGAAATGGTTCCGGTGACGCGTCGTTTTTATACAATTTCTGAAAAATAATTGTTAGATGTTATAAAAATGCCGCCATGTTTGGCGGTGTTTTTTATTTGAAAATATGGTTGTTTTGTGATAAAATCATACAGAAAAGGAGAAATATTATGAAAAAGATTTCTAATTATTTAATGATGGCCGGTATTTCGGTATCGGTGTTTATGCAAAGTGCGTTCGCGGCCAAGGATGCCTCGACAGAGGGAATTTGTAATTTGATAGATAAACTGTCGCCAGTTATTAAGACGTTGCGTACACTCGCGTTTTTGGGTGCGGCATTTGTTTTGATGGAATGGGCATGGGGTTATATCAAGGCCGGTGACGTTAAAAAAGACGACCTTAAAGACAAAGGTGTTGCGATGTTCGTTGGATTCTTCTTGCTCTTTGGTGTTGGTATAGTTTTGGCATTAGTTGGATCAACGGGCGGAAAAGAATACCTTGGGTGTGTTGAAAAGGTGTTCGCTGTTAAATAATATGAATGGTAGATTGAATGCAGGGTATCGTTTGGTACCCTGTATTTTTTAGTGCGACAATCCGTATTTTTTGGCAAATGCAATTTCGCGTTTGTTACGGTCGCTTTTTATTTCTGAAATTGCTTGATTGGTAAAATGTTTGTTTGTGGCGCCGTATCTAAAAGATGTACGTGCAATTTCTGCGTTTTCCAAGGCGATGTTAACAAATCTTGGATACGTCTGTCTAAATTTGGTGTCGCGCCAATCACGAATGGTTCTGCGTAACATGTTATAATATGCGTAAAGTAAATGGCGATCCATATAGTCAGCCAATCCGTTATTTTTGCACATGTTGTATTCCTGGCGTATTTCGGATACTGGTTTTTGATCGTATAGTATTTTATTTATGTCACGACGCAGACCGGTAAAATAAGATTCACGGTCGTTAAGTGGCATTCCACGATTAAATGTCCCAAGTATTCCGTTTATTTCTTTTTCGCATCGTGTAACGTTGGCACGCCATGGAATGCGTACTGTTTGATCGGCTTTTGACATAATGGCATGGAAATGTTCTGTCGAAGAATCAAAATTACCATCCTGTCCAGGTAATAAAAAGTATTCTTGTTGAATTATCATGTTTTCGCCAAGATATTTCATCAATGCCCATGCTGCGTATCGTGATATTTCGGTATTGAGTTCGTCGCCTTTGGTAAATCTTGGGATATTTGTGGAAACAATATCTTTCAATCTGGACGGTTTACGCGAATAAACGCTCTTTGGGGTGCTTAACGCTAGAATTTTTCTGAATTTATCTTCGTCTTTATATGATTTTGGGATCGCCTCACTGAAAGTAGAAAACAAACCGCCAAGGTTCCATGATTCTGCGATGGGTGTCGTGAATAGCTCATATTCATATATAAGGTGGTGCGAAGCATTCAAGGTATCAAATATTTCTTTTGGATTTAATTCACTCATTTGATGCCCCCTTTATTGATTTTGTTCTTATTGTGGGTCGTCCGAATGCGCAATCGAAAACAGAACAGAAGAGATTAGTGATTGATATGGAACATGTTGCGCCGCCGCCAATTCTTTTAATTTTTCAAGGATTGGACGCGGAATTCGCATATTTATAACAGTGTCTGATTTATGAAACGCGCGATATGCTGCATAATCCCGCAACAAGGATTCAATGTTCATAACAAAAAGTTGTTGCATAACATTTGGCATTTTTATTCCTATACATTATTCAACACAACTGTCTTTACGATGTAATATACCATTGTATTTACATTTGTCAATACAAATGTCTATTCTGTTGTGTTTACTGTAGTATTTACGTTTGTGTTGTGATTTGTGTGGTATAATTTTGCCCCAAAAAAAATGACAAAATTTATTTGTAATGTGTTTGGAGCGTTTTTATTTTGTTATCTCGGCTTGCACTTTTTATGACGATAATATAAAATGCAAATCGTATAGGATTAACGGAAAGGAATTTTGATGTTTAAACGGATTTTATTGTTGGCATTTGTTGCCCTTGGTTTATTTACCTTAAATGCACATGCCGAATTAAAGGTGGATATTATTGCTGGCACAACCGAACCTATTTCGGTTGCTGTTCAGAAAATAGAGGTTGCATCCGGGGCATCGGCATCTGATGCAGCGACGATTCGGACGGTTATTGAAGAAAACCTTAAACGTACGGGGCTGTTTCATATTGTAAATCATAATGCGTTCCCCGAATATGTTAAATTTGATGAGATGCCGGATTTTAAATTATGGACCGCGGTCAAGACGCAAGTTCTTGTCCAAGGTAAATTGACCAAGATGGCCGACAAAAAGTACCAATTAGATTTTTATGTTTGGGATATTCCGGGTAAAGAACAAATCGAAGCACAAAGTTTGGTCGCGTCAAAGAAATCTGTGCGCCGGTTGGGGCATATTACATCGGATGCGATTTATGAACGGTTGACGGGCGAAGTCGGTTATTTTGATACGCAAATTGTATTCATTGCGGAAACAGGACCGGTTGATAAACGGGTTAAACGTATGGCAATTATGGACCAAGACGGTCATGGTTTGCGTTACCTATCGGATGAAAAGACATTTGTTATGTCACCGCATTTTTCGCCAAATATGCAATCCATTGTGTTTTTGTCATATTATGATGACGACCCAATGGTGTGGGTATTGAACCTTGATACGGGTGAACAACGTCGGTTGGGTAAATTTGGGGGAATGAATTTTGCACCACGGTTTTCGCCTGATGGGAACCGTGTGGCATTGTCGTTGGTTAAAAATGGTATCACACATATATATGAGTATAATGTAGAAACAAATGCGTTCACCCAACTGACCAAGGGAGATTCCATTAATACCAGTCCGTCTTATTCGCCGGACGGTCGCAAAATTGCATTTAATTCTGATCGCAGTGGCAGTCAGCAGATTCATATTTTGGATTTGGATACCGGTAAAATAAACCGTATTACATACGGGGCAGGGCGCTATGCCACACCGGCATGGTCACCAGACGGACAATTTATTGCCTTTACAAAAATGGCAGATGATACATTCTATGTTGGTGTAATGGATCCCGAAGGTAAAAATGAAAAGATTCTTGCCGGTGGTTGGTTTATGGAGGCACCATCATGGGCCCCAGGTTCACGCCGTTTAGTGTATTATGAAACAGAACGTGCCAGTGATGATATAGAACGTATGAGCCATATTCGCAGTGTCGATATCACTGGACAGAACCTTTACGACATTGAATTGCCCGACGGTGTAAATGGTGTTGAACCAACATGGTCGCCAAGATTGCCATAATGAAGGTTGTATATGCCATTTTTGGAATGTTTTTGTTGATGCCATGTGCCATGGCGGTGTCTGCCCGTGTTGGACATATTATTGATGGTGATACTTTTTCGGGTGTTGTAAAATTAGATGCCGATGTAGAAGTATCTGTGCGTGTTCGTCTGCGCAATATTGATACGCCTGAAATAAATGGCGAATGTGAATATGAAAAGCAAAAAGCCCAACAGGCGCGCAACCGTCTGGGGGAAATAATCCCGGTTGGCAGTATGGTTGAATTAACCAATATCAAAGATGATAAATACCTTGGGCGTATTGATGCCAATGTTGCGGATGCACGTGGTCGTGATGTTGGAAAAATCTTGGTCAAAGAAGGACTGGGGCGCAAATACAACGGCGGTCGCCGTGATAAATGGTGCAATATCAAATAATTAAAAAATTATGCGCTGTGGCGATTTATGGCTTCGCCGATTTCTTCCAATGATGATGTTGACGCAATTACCGGTTCAAAATGCATAGTTGCCGTGCCTGGGCGTATGCGACCATGTTTCGGCCAGTAAATACCAGTATCGGTGCCAACTGGAATAATTGGTAATTTTAATGTTTGGGCCAAAAACATTAGACCGCGTTTTAATGCAACTGGATGCCCCGGGGTCACGCGTGTACCTTCGGGAAATATAATAAGTGTATATCCGTTCATTATTTTATTGGCAACGGCATGGGTTAATTTTTTCATATTAGTTGCACCGCGTGCGCGATTTACTGGTTGTAATCCCATACGCCAGAATGCCCAACCGTAAATCGGAATCCATAACAATTCACGTTTCAGAATAAAAAACGGATTGTGAACATTGGTGACAAGAATGGCGACCTCCATTATCGACATATGTTTTGATGCAATAATTGCCTTGCCATCACAACGTTCATTATCATTTGGTGTCGCAGGAATTCCATTTTCTTCGGTGGGTGGATAATAGATTTTATAATTTACACCACAAATTACCCGCAACAATACCAATACACCCTTGGCATCCCATATAATAAATCTACTTGTTAATTGTTTGGATACCAGACCAACCAACAGCAATGGTGACCATGCAACGAAATATAAACCTAAAATAATTTTAAACAGTATTGTGCGAAACATATTATTTTCCTTTTGCGGATCTTAGTATAAAAAACTTGGGCTTTCTTTGATGCCAACCATTGTGGCGATATATTTTACATATTCAATAAACCATCTTTCCAAACGGCGTGCCGGCGGCATTTCGGAAAGTGCGACCGGGCATGCAACAATCGTCGATTTTGGTAATTCAGATTGAATTAGATATTTTGCGCGTCTAATGTGATCTTCTGTTGTAATAACAACAATTCTGTCCAGTCCAGATTTTTCTGAAATCTTGCGAATTGCTAACGCATTTTGATACGTTGATTTAGAATCGGATTCTATGGTCGCGCGATCTGCACCTTTGTATTGAGATTCTGGACCGGCGCCGATGATATATAAATCTGCGTCCGGGTATTTATCAATTTGGCGCATTGCAAACGGTATTCTGCGAAAATCACCGGTTAAAACGAAAATGCTGTCATTTGGCAAAATGAAATCGCAATCGTTCGGTGTGGTCAATTTAAACGCGATACCACCAATCACGAATAGCCCCAATAATAATAAAGATGGGTGAAAAAATTTCATTGTGCCTGGTTCAATATTTTAAGTGTTGTTCTTTTTGTTATCAATATTGCAAATATTATAATTGCGATTGGTACCATTACCAGTGTTAACCACCCACCACCAGAAATACCAATTATTGCCATCAGCCCCACGCGCGCAGAATGTGCCACGGCAATAATCGCAAATAAAATAGGTACGGCGGCAATGAAACCGATACTGCACGCGGTCATACATATTTTGGCAACGATGATTTGCATTTGACGGGTAACGAACGAATCGCTGGCCCCGACCTGATTCAATATTTCTAATTCGCGTTTATGCAGAATTGCGGTATTGCGTGCGATGAACGAAATGCATATTCCAATTGTTGCAATTATGATGGCCAATACAACAGATAAAATCGCAACCATCTTCCACCCGGCGGATATAGACGGGCGCAGTGCATCTGTATGAGTTATAAACCGACCACGCGTTCCGACCGATTCGCGAATCGCTTTTATATCCGATTCAGATTTAAATTTAACCTCGAACATTTTGGGCAGGTATTTTTCCAACACATTATTTCCGCCAGAAATCCATGGTCGCATCAGGTCTGACATTTCGCCGTTTGATATTTCGCGAACTTCGGCCAATTTATCCTTGTTTTCATTAAGGACTTTCTTTACCGCATCCGCGTTTTCCGTACCCGTCACCTGAACAGTCGCATACAGATTCCATTGTCGATTCCAACGTGCGACACCGGTTCCGATTGCAATAGAAATTCCCAATGCCATCACGGCCAAGAACGTCATAATCGCCATCACGGCCGTCATAAAAACGGATTGTTCACGAAACAAAGAAAATACGATTGGTCTTTTCATACCTATTTATTCCCAATATCCTTGAATTGTTTGGCCAGTTCCGTAAAATAATCGTCATCGGCCTTGGCTTTTTCTTTTTTTGGTGCGGCGGCACGAGTCCCCACGAAATTCAGTTTATGATTTTCCACGTGCATCACCGGGAACTTGTACGTTTCCATAAGTTTAGAATTATGTGTCGCCAATATAATTGTTGTGCCGAACATTTTGTTCATCTGAATAAAGAGTTCCATTAAACGCGATGCATTTTCATCGTCCAGATTTCCAGTTGGTTCATCGGCCAGCATTATTTCTGGTTGCAGAATAATTGCACGTGCGACCGAAACGCGCTGTTGTTGGCCACCGGAAAGCGTTTTCGGATTTGCATTTGCAAATTTCCCAAGGCCAACCCATTCCAAAGTTTTTGTAACCAATTTTTTTATTTTCGATTCGTCAACACCGCGCACACGCAACGGCAACGCGACATTATCAAAGACGGACATATGCGACAGTAGCGAATATTCTTGGAACACAATTGCCATTTTATGGCGAATCGCCGTGATCTCATCGCGTGTTATATTATTTGTAATTTTGCCGAATAACTTGATTGTTCCGCGACACGGCCGGTGCAGCATATAAATAAGGCGCAATAATGTCGTTTTTCCGGCGCCCGATGCACCCGATAAAAAATAGAACGAACCAGCACTGATATTAAAAGACACGTCGGTCAGAATGTCCGGATTATTGTCGTAACGCGCGCCCACATTGGCGAAAGAGATGATAGTATTATCTTCCATAAATGCTAGTTTAGAAAAAAAAACAAAACGGGTCAATTATTTTGCAATGCGATTTGCAAGGCCCCCCAAAATATGGTATAATGTGTTGACAAAAATAAATAGGGAGCAGACATGAGAAAAGTATTTGTTGGTATAACGGCATTGTTGGTTGCGACGGGTGTTGCGTTGGCGGGCAATTGCACCAGCGGTGGTAAAAAATGCGGATGCAAACCGAAAAAGTATCGCATTATATATGTGACCGCGCACAATCCGGACACAATGTATGACAACAGTATGTTTGACACCGAAGAGGTTGGACCAGACTATCGTATGGTTCCGATGGAACGGGGTTCTGCGATGCGTGAACGTCGCGCGTCATACGAAGAAGACGACAAATACTATGAAAATAATGATAATGATCCATATGATGATAGATTTGTGGAACCAGCACCAAAACGTGAAACGCGCGGTCCGTCAAAATTCAATGGTGCGTATGTTGGTGCACGTATTGGCGTAGATTTGTTACATTGGAAAAATAAATATTCTGCGAAACCGGAATCAGCGATTGCGGATTTAGATGCCGACCACGATGAATATACAATGGAACCGGTATTCGGTGGCGGTGTATTTGCCGGTTTGCATATCAATCCGGCGTGGCGTGCGGATTTAGAACTTGCATATCTTGGTAAGTTTAGCGATTCGGATAACGGTTTCACATTTAAATTATCTTCACAACACGTGACATTAAATGCGTACTATGATTTCCTTAGTGGATTTTATATTGGCGCGGGACTTGGCGGTGCATTTACCAAGGCTGAACTTGACTGGGATTATTTTGTTGCTAATTCCAGAACGAAATTGAACACGTCGTTGGTTGGTGCGTTTATGTTGGGTTATTCGCATTATTTGAACGATCGCATAGTTTTTGATTTGCGTTATCGCCTGTCTGGGTTTAATGGCCCGAAATGGACACGTGGTGTTATGCAACCTGAATTCCAAAGTGTGTCGGGCAGTGAACTTAGTGAAATCGGCGTGAAAACTGGGTTCATCCTTGATAACGCATTTACGGTGGGGGTAAGATTTGAATTCTAAAAATTTGTAAAAAAAAGTTGCAAAAAAATTTTTAGAATAGGAAAAAGTGTGGTATAATTAGTACATAGGGAATCGAAGAGATGAGAGAGGGATTAAGAACATCATTATTATCAATTGCGTGCGTTGTGGCTGTATCCACGGGCGCATACGCGGCGGCGTCGGTTCGCAGTATTGGTGGTGCGGGGACATATCCTTCGGCGGCATCTGCGGCGACAACGACGACGGCGGCGCGTGCGGGTTCGTTGCGTGCGACGGGTGGTTCTGTTCGTACGACACCGGTATCCAATGCGACCAAGTCTGCGACGGGAACAATGCCGGCGACAACGACGAATGTTTCGCGTGCGGCATCCATGCCACGTTTGTCAATTGGTAAATATGTTGGTGTTCCAAAATCTATTAGTCAACAAGGTTCCGGCAGTATCACCGAAGATAGAATTTCAGAAATTGAACGCCAGATTGAAAAATTGGAAACCGAAAAGCAGATGGTATTGCGGAGTTCTGATTATATCACGGTTAATAATGATGAAATTTTGTTGAATACGGAACGGCTTATTACCGATTTGCAAATTCGCAATGGCGATGATGGTGCCGATGGTCGCGAAATTGAATTGGATGCCGATAATAACGAAGGTATCAAATGGCGTTATGTTGCACGCGAAGGTGAACCGGAAAATTCGTGGACAACATTGGTCACCTGGGACGAGGTCAAAGGCCAAATCGGTGTAACCGAAATGAATGAATTTTTCACCCAAGAAATAAACAAGATAAATGCAGATTTATCCGGCAAGGTTGATAAAGCCCAAGGTGAAGAATACGCCGGTAGGGTTCTAACGGTTGATGCAACCGGTCATGTGACCCCAGGTAATGTTGTGTATTCACAAACGGAAGTCAATCAATTCATTAGCAACATTGGTGATGATTTGGATACCAAGGTTGATAAAGCCCAGGGTTCCGAAAACGCGGGCAAGGTTTTATTGGTCGGCAACGATGGGAATGTTACCACGGGCAGTGTTGAAATGCCGGACGTATCGGGCAAGGTTGATAAAGCCCAGGGTTCCGAAAACGCGGGCAAGGCATTGATTGTGAACGCGTCGGGTAATGTTGATTTGTCTGGGCAGACATTGGGTAATTTGGCATACAAAGATGCAATTGGTACGGACGATATAACGGATGGTTCGGTTACGCGTGCCAAGGCCGCAGACGACATCGCCGGTGTGTTATCATGGGCGGAATGGTGGAAAACGAATTCACCGGGCGAAAACGCATTGTTGTCGGTTGATGCGGACGGTAATCAACAGTGGTTCTTTATCGCCGAATAAATACAAAGATTCAAAAAAGGTTTAACGAAACAAAAGGATGGAAGAACGAAAGATTTGATAAGTGCAGAATAGGAAGAGAAAAACAAACAAATACCGCACTGATGATTTCATGGCAAACCCCTGATGTCACCGGTGTTACACAAACAAACAACAAACAAACTAAAAGGAAACAAAATGAAATTAAATGTAAAAGGCTTAGTATTTGTCGGCTTCGCGGCGGCGGTTTTCGCAAACGCGGCAGCCTTCGCGGCAGATCCGGTCACGGGTGATAAGATTGTTACCTCTAAGACTTACGTTGATAACAAGATTGCGGCAAGTGTTACCGATGGTGATACAACACATGCACCATCTGGTGATGCAGTTCATAATTATGTTAAGAACGCAACCTTGACCATTAAACAAGGGGACGCAAACTCATCAACACAGTTAGGTACATTTACTGCTAACCAGGCGACAGACCAAATCATCTACGTTCCAACTCCGGCAGCACAGGTACAGTCAGACTGGAATCAGGAGACAACTACTGCAGCAGATTACATCAAGAACAAGCCAACAATTCCGACAGTAAACGATAAAACATTGACTATCCAAAAGAACGGAACACTTGTTGGTACGTTTACAGCTAATAGCGCAACTGATGAAACGATAAACGTTACGGTTCCGACAAAGACATCAGATATCAACAATGATAGTGGATTTATTACCAGTGCGGATATTCCAGCTCAAGTGCAATCAGACTGGTCTCAAACAGTTACCACTTCAGCTGATTACATCAAGAATAAGCCAGAGTTAGCGACAGTTGCAACGAGTGGTAGCTATAATGACTTGTCAAATAAACCAACAATAAATGATGCAACATTGACCATCCAGAAGAATGGAACAGCTGTTGGTACATTTACAGCTAACTCCGCAAATGCGGCAACCATCAACATCACGGTTCCGACAGCCCCGGATATTCCGACTCCAGACGCAAACACTTGCACAGCTACAGCACCATGTGCTTTGGTTTGGGCTGGTGGTACAGCACCAACATGGGAACCGATCCAACAATAATGGTTGGTTAACACAAGAATTTGTATAAATAATTCTAGACACGTTTATACAATTTGACCCTTTACCCACCCCCATCTCCGGGGTGGGTTTTGTCGTTTCCACTTTTTCAATGTCATTGCGAGGGGGTGCAAAGCCCCCGTGGCAATCCCCACATTGTCATTGCGAGGATGTCCGTTAGGACTCCGTGGCAATCCAGTGAATAATGTTCGGCACACTGTGCCGAATGCAAATTGTATGGATTCCCACGCTCACTGCGTTCGCTCGGAATGACAAGGGTGGGGGACACTCGTTGCACTCGTGCGGGATGACGAAATCGGTTCGGAATGACAATGGGTGCGAGACGCGGCAATCCGGCCTTTCATTGTCATTGCGAGGGTGCGACAGCACCGTGTGCTTTGGTCTTGGCTGGTGGTACCCCAACATGGCAACCGATCCAACAGTAATGATTGGTTAACATACGAATTTGTATAAATAATTCTAGACACGTTTATACAATTTGACCCTTGGTAAGACGGCACTTTGGTGCCGTTTTATCTTGACTTTTTATCGTTTTTGTGGTACAATACACCGCAGATTTAGGGATGGTCATCATCCCTTTTTCTTTGCATAAAATTTAACTGTTAAGCTATTCTTGATAGTTATGCGACGGTTGTTTATTGTCGTGTTTCTGCCGTCTTTTTATCATTGTGTCATGCCACCATATATGACATTAAATAAAAAAATCGTATTTTTTATTGACTTGTCAAGAAATATGGTGCAAAATGTACAGTGTAATAACTCCCTTGCGTGCAAGGGATGGGGGCTGAGGGGAAACCCAAACAAGCCCCAATTTTTATAAGGTGGAATAAAAATGGCAAAACTGCAACGCGTAGGAATTTACATAGATGGTAATAATTTGTTTTATGGTGCATTAAAACTGGATGAACGTCGTAAATATCGTTGGTTAAATCCAGAAATGCTTGTTCGCGCAGTTTGTGAAAATTATTTCCTTAATAATGATGTGAATATTGAATTTATTAAATATTACACCGCCCGCGTTAGTAATCGGTCGGGAAATGTTGATGCACCCAGAAATCAACAGGTATACTTCAATGCGTTAAGGACAATAAAACATTTACAAATAATTCTTGGCAATTTCCAGGTTCATGAAAAACTGTTGCCCATTGCACCATTGGAGTTAAAGAAAAATGGTAAACCCAAAATTCAGAAAGTTTTAAATACGGAAGAAAAAGGGTCAGATGTTAACCTGGGGGTGCATTTAGTGTACGATGCCTGTATGAATAAAATAGACGTTGCAATAGTAATTACCAATGATACAGATTTGGCTGAACCGATACGTATTGTTGCAGACGTATTGGGTAAAACAGTGATAAATTTATGTCCCCATAAAAGTGTGGCTTTTTCGTTAAAGAAAATAAAAAATGTAAAGCATTACACAATTAAAACAACACATCTTGCAAAATCACAATTTCCTGATTGTGTTGATGGTATTATACGGCCTGCTCATTGGAACACAGAAGGATAACACTAATGATCGGTTAACATACGAATTTGTATAAATAATTCTAGACACGTTTATACAATTTGACCCTTTACCCACCCCCATCTCCGGGGTGGGTTTTGTCGTTTCCACTTTTTCAATGTCATTGCGAGGGGGTGCAAAGCCCCCGTGGCAATCCCCACATTGTCATTGCGAGGATGTCCGTTAGGACTCCGTGGCAATCCAGTGAATAATGTTCGGCACACTGTGCCGAATGCAAATTGTATGGATTCCCACGCTACGCTCGGAATGACAGAGGAAAGTGGATTCCCATGCTACGCTCGGAATGACAGGGGTGGTGATTATTCACGCACCCTACATTAAAAACATAAGTAATATGCCGGTGGCGGCGATGATTATCGCGCCAATGGTCAACGGCCAAAAGAACCGTTTCACCATCGCGTTTGCGCGTTCTTGGAATCGCCACAGCAGGTATGCCACAATCGCAAATCGTCCGGTGCGGAATACCGCCGACAGACCCAAAAACAGTAACGCCGGAAAGCCCATAAATCCCGCGCACATTGCCATTAACTTATACGGAACCGGTGTCACCGCCGTCAAAAAGATTATAAACACGCCGTGTTTGATAAATAAACTTTGTGCCAATTCAAATTTTTCCATACTGGCAAAATGTTCAATTATCCAAACACCAACGGAATCAAACACCCACAATCCAATCGCATACGCAATCGCACCACCGACAATTGAACCCAATGTCGCCGCCAAAAATACCGGAATTGCGCGCTTTTTATTTGCAACAATCGGCGGTGTCATAAATACTTCGGGTGGAATAAATAAAAATATCGATTCGAACACCGTCATTATAAAAACTATCCATGTGTATGCTTTTGTTTCCGCACGCGATAGCAAGTATTCCGAAATTTTCATGGTTTTTATTCCCCGCCGTTAAAAAAAATCTTGATTATATCTTAATATTTTATACCTTTACATTACAATGAAATAAATGGATTAGTCAAATGCGAAAAAAAACAACTGATTCCAATCGTAATGACCGTATCGCCGCCAAGGTGCAGACTATTGTTGCAGAAATTTTGCGCGATGAATATGCCGATGACCCGGTGTTGGGTGGGGTATCCCTGGTTGGGTCGGTGGCGCATGGCGGTTTGCAATTCGTGCGGTTGTTCTTTTATTGTCGGACAAATGATGTCGATGCCGCACAACGTAGGTTGGATGACGAATCCAAAACGATTCGATTCCATTTGGGTCAAAGAATTGACCAAAAATACGTTCCACAAATTCAATTCGTTTATGATGACACGTTGGAACGCGCCGCAAAAATCGACGAATTGTTGAAGAATTTAAAGTAATTTTTCCCTTGCGATTGGGTTAATACGAGTGTATCATTGCCGCAAAAGGAAGTGGGTAGAGTATATGAATCAAAAGAATATTAGAAACTTTTCAATTGTCGCGCATATTGATCACGGTAAATCAACATTGTCGGACCGTTTGATTGAATATACCGGGGGACTTGAATCCCGTGAAATGAAGGCCCAAGTATTGGATTCTATGGATATTGAACGCGAACGCGGAATCACGATTAAGGCGCAAACGGTGCGATTAAATTATCGCGCCAAAGACGGACAGGTCTATCAACTGAATTTAATGGATACACCGGGACATGTCGATTTTTCTTATGAGGTATCACGGTCACTCGCCGCATGCGAAGGCGCATTGGTTTTGGTTGATGCAACCCAAGGGGTCCAGGCGCAGACATTGGCAAATGCATATCTGGCATTAGACAACGATTTGGAAATGTTGCCGGTGCTGAACAAGATTGATTTGCCATCCAGTGATGTAGAAGGTACACGTGCACAAATTTCTGATGTTATCGGCCTTGATGCCGCGGATGCGATTGCGGTGTCTGGTAAAACGGGGGCCGGCGTGCCCGAATTATTGGAAGAAATTGTGCATAAATTGCCCGCACCATCGGGCGATGAAAATGCACCGACGCGTGCGTTGTTGGTTGATTCTTGGTATGATTCTTACCTTGGGGTCGTGGTGTTGGTGCGCGTTGTTGATGGTGTTCTGCGTCGCGGTCAAAAGATTCACTTTGTTGCAACGGGGGCGGAATACACTGTTGAAAAAATTGGATACTTTACGCCAAAAATGGTCAATGTCGATGAACTTTATACTGGTGAAATAGGGTTTATTATCACGGGTATGAAGACAATTCACGATTGCAAGGTCGGTGATACTATCGCCGATGCGCGCGCAACGGTTGACGCGTTGCCGGGATTCAAACCGTCGGTGCCGGTTGTGTTTTCTTCGTTCTTTCCGATGGTCGCCGATGATTATCCGGCATTGCGCGAAAGCGCGGAAAAATTGGCGTTGAATGATGCGTCGTTTGTGTTTACAACCGAAAAATCTTCGGCGTTGGGTTTTGGATTGCGCTGTGGTTTCTTGGGGCTGTTGCATATGGAAATTATTAGCGAACGTTTGTTTCGCGAATTTAATCTGAACCTTATCAATACGGTGCCAAGTGTGCTGTATAAGATACACCTGCGTAATGGCGAAGTGATTGATTTGGAAAATCCTGCGGATATGCCCGATGTTACAAAAATTGAATCTATCGAAGAACCGTGGGTGCGCGCAACGATTATGATGCCTGATAAATTTATGGGCGGAATTATGTCGCTTTGTTCGGAACGGCGTGGAATTCAGGAAAATATTTCCTATGTCGGGAATAGGGCGGTTTTGACGTATCGGTTACCATTGGCAGAAATTGTGTTTGATTTCTATGACCGTGTGAAATCTATTTCATCGGGGTATGCATCGTTTGACTATGTGGTCCAAGGGTACGAACCGTCTGATTTGGTAAAGGTTTCAATTTTGGTGAATGAAGAAAATGTCGAACCTTTATCGTTTATGTGCCATCGTTCAAGCGCCGAAAAACGTGGTCGCACAATCGTCGAAAAATTAAAAGATTTAATTCCACGACATCAATTTAAAATACCGCTACAGGCGGCAATCGGTGGAAAGATTATCGCGCGTGAAACAATCGCGGCATATCGCAAGGATGTTACAGCAAAATGCTATGGCGGCGATATCACGCGTAAAAGAAAACTTTTGGAGAAGCAGAAAGAGGGTAAAAAGCGCATGCGGACATTTGGTAATGTAGAAATACCGCAGTCCGCGTTTATTAACGCACTGAAAGTGTAATGTAAAAAAAGGAATAAATATGCCAGTGTTTTCTAAATATGTAGCACCAGAACATACTGAATCTAGTGAAAGATGGCGCGAAATGAAAAAGGCGCAGGCCAATGTCAAAGCCAAACGCAAAGCATACCATTTGTTAGAAAATAATTTTCAATGTGTAGAAGACCAAAAAGCAACCAAAAGAGTCGAAGTCGTTATTGATAACGATGGTGGTGCACATAATGTTCAAGAAGTTGCAATACCGTTGCATTGTTTTATTTTTCATAAAGATAAAAAATGTGAAAATGTGAACTGTCCACATATACCGTGGAACACAAAAATGGTCAGTGCCTTTACAGAACTGCAAGATGCACGGCATGAACGTAATTTGGCCTTTTGGAATTTGTTTGGGTTAAAGACACGCGTAATCTATATTCAAGAATTCCGCAAATTGAAGAAAGAGAAAAAAGACAAGGCCAAAGAAGTTTTTAGTTTGTATTGTAAATATACTATCGCCGAAGGTATGGATGCAGTCCGGGCGCAAGAAAAGTATGACAGTGCATTGAAAGAATATGACGATTTAGTATCGGCATGTAAGGTCGCACGTCGCAAAGCATGGGGACGCAATAAGTAAGGGGATGACAATGGGAAAATTAAAACAGAAAATGCATGATACAGTGATAATACTGAAATATTACATATCCGCATTATATAAAGCCAAGGCCTATAAAGATTTATTGGGTGCGGTTAATGAGATTCAGAAATTTGGTGATGATGGGTGTTTCAGTAATTATCCTGAAATAAATGAAAATTGTGGGCGTTTCAACAAGGAGGGTGTTTGTGAGGGCAAAACATGCCCAATGTACGAAATTAACAAAGATTATTTTGCCGCAAAGAAGAAATTTGAAGACGCACGTGTTGCACACTATCAGGCCGAAACAGCAATGTTTTGTGTAAAGGTCAAAGACTAAAAACTTTGCATAACCACAGGGGAGGATTGTCATGGCACACCAATTCTTTTTTAACCCGTATATTTTAGATAATTTGGCGTTGCCGGCACGTGGGTTTGATGTCGTGCAGGATGTGTCAGAACCGCGTTTGCGTATGTATGTAACAAGTCGTGGTGTAAAAACGTTCTTTGTTCGCAAACGTATAAATGGTCGTGACCGGCGCATCATCATTGGTAATTATCCTGATATGGATATCGAAGATGCGCGTGGCGCGGTTGTTACCGCATTAGAAAGTGCATCAAAGAAAATCCAAATGAAACGCAAAAAAGTTTTGTTCAGTGATTTTATAAAAATCTACCTTAAAAATTGTGTGCATCGTTCGGTTGGCTCATACGATAAATTGGTGCGTTCTATTGACAGGCATTTGACGGGTTTGTTTGATAAAAATGTTTCAGACATTACACCTGATGATATTCGTGAAACTATTGGTGCAATTGGTGGTGCCGCAATGGCGGAACGTATGCACGAATTGTTACAAAGCATATTTCGGTATGCGATGGATACGGGTTTTGTTAAAACTAATCCTGTATTACAGTTACAAAAACCACAGCAAAATCGTCGTATACGACCATTGAACAAGCATGGTCTGCGTCGGTTGGTGAATGCGATAAAAAATTATCCTGATATGGTTATGCGGGGTGCATTTTTGATGTTGGTGTACGGATTCGCGACTAAAAGCCAAATTTTTTCTATGCAATGGTCGGATTTAGATTTTAATCGCGATATGTGGAATGATAACCCGTTGTCGGATATGGCGGTTGTTTTGCTGCAAGATATGCCCCAAGATGGTTATTGGGTTTTCCCTGGTCGTGGTCATGGTCATTTGACAGATCCGCGCCTTGCATGGTCGCATGTTATCCAAGATGCTGGCATACCGAACCTGACCATGGATGATGTTTATAAATTTATGACAAGGCACTTGGTTTGGGCCGGTGACAAAGAAGATTTGCGCAACAATATGAATAATTTATTGGAAGAATTGTTTTTGGTTGAACAATAGGGCTTTTGTTATCATTTGTTATAATTTCTTGACATATGGGTCATAAAATGGTACCTTTTTGCCATGAACGTCATTAGAGTATGACAAGAAGTTAACTTAAATAAAGGATGAAAAATGTCAACTTTTGAAAAAGTAAAAAAATTGGTCGTAGAAAAATTGGGTGTTGATGAATCCAAGGTTACGGAAAAGGCCGCGTTTGTGAATGATTTGGGCGCGGATTCTTTGGATGTTGTCGAATTCGTTATGGCCGTTGAACAAGAATTTGATATTACAATTCCAGACGAAGAAGCAGCAAAATTGGCAACAGTTGGTGATGCAGTAAAATATATTGATGCACATGCAAAAAAGGCCGATAAATAATTTATAAACTTGGTTATTACCGCCACGCAAATGTTATCACGCGTGGCGGTTTTTTTACTGTATTTTTATGTAAAAAAATATTATGATTGGTGCGTAAGTTTAACATTATAAAGGATGAAAAAAATGAGAAGAGTCGTTATCACGGGTATGGGAATTGTATCGCCTGTGGGGTGCGGAATTGAACATGCGTGGAAAAATATTTTGGCCGGAAAATCCGGAATTCGCAAAGTACCGGAATTAGAAGAAGCTGAAATGGTCTGTCAAATAGCGGGTGTGCCGGTTCGTGGCACGGAACCGGGAATGTTCAATCCTGATACGGTCGTTGAACCACGTGATCAACGCAAAATGGACAAGTGCATTTTGTACGGTGTCGTTGCCGCCGATGAAGCGGTACGCGACGCAGGTTTAGATAATTATACTGGTGACAAGGAAAGAGTAGGGGTTTCTGTTGGCAGTGGTATCGGTGGTCTTAACACTATTTATGAAAATTGCATTGAACTTGCAACAAATGGTCCACGTCATATCAGCCCGTTCTTTATCCCAAAATGCATTATCAATATGGCGGCGGGTCATATATCCATTAAATATGGTTTCAAGGGGCCAAATATCGCAACGGTTACGGCGTGCGCAACTGGGGCACATAGCATCGGTGAAGGTGTTCGTTTAATTCAACACGGTGATGCCGATATTATGGTTTGTGGCGGGTGTGAAGGTGCGGTTGGTAAAATCGGTGTTGCGGGATTTTCGGCAATGAAGGCATTAAGTACACGTAACGATGACCCTGAAACAGCATCACGTCCATGGGACAAAGGGCGCGATGGGTTCGTTATGTCCGAAGGTGCGGGTGTATTGGTATTGGAAGAATACGAACATGCGGTGGCACGTGGGGCAAAAATCTATGCTGAGGTTGCTGGATACGGCCTGTCGGGTGATGCACATCATATTACGGCGCCGGCCGAAAATGGCGAAGGTGGTGCACGTGCAATGATGGCGGCGTTAAATGATGCGGACCTTAAACCATCTGATGTTGATTATATTAATGCACACGGAACATCGACGGGACTTGGTGATATGGGGGAATTAATCGCTGTTAAGAATTTGTTTGGTGGGACAGGTGCATGTATGTCATCAACAAAATCTATGACGGGGCATTTGCTTGGTGCCGCCGGTGCGGTAGAAGCAATATTCTGTACATTGGCGATACGCGATGGAATTGTGCCGGCCACAATGAATTTGCACGACCCAGTAGATGAAGTCGGCGATTTCGATTTAGTACCGAATGCGGCAAAGAAACGCAAGGTCGATGTCGCACTTTCTAACTCTTTCGGATTTGGGGGAACAAACGCGTCATTGGTGTTAAAGAAAGTACAGTAATAAAATGTCAGGCGAAGGAAAGGATGGCCGAAATCCGTTGGAAAACAATCTTCATGCGGTTCAGACCGGAATAACGGGGAACTGTGATGAATGTTTTCTAAATGGTACGGTGTGTTGTAACAAGATGCGTTGTTCGTATATCTGTGACGATTCTTTGAATACATTTTATTGGGAATCGAATAGACCTGTTGAGAAACTTTCCATGTTACCTGAATTGGTAAAATGGTTTAATAATACTTCGACTGTAACAGTAATGTCGTTATCTGTCAATATGATGCGAAAAGCATTTGCAGAGAAGAAACGCGGTATGTAAAACTATGTTTTTTATCGCATACGAATCGGAAAAACATCGTCATACCGCGGAAACGCGGTATCTTTTTTTATTGCGCCACGCGT
>CAMZFU010000017.1 GCA_947306185.1 uncultured Pseudomonadota bacterium
ACCTGTGCATTATTGCTCCCTATAGGAATTAAAGTTTGATATATAATACCCCAACGTTTGCGGATAAATCTCTGGGTTACGTTCAATTTGAACATAGGCGACCACATCAAATTCGCCATTTATAGTGGAACGAACGTGTGCATGTACAATCCAAGAACCGCTTGTTTCGGTAATGTTGCCGTTGGGTTTTACATATATCTTGGACGGATTCACATACCAACGTTCACCAAAAGATGCCGCAGTTTGGTACAATGGAACGATATTTTTTATAAAGTTCTTGTACAAGGTGTCGTCTGTCAAACAATATAAATCACACCCAAGGTTGTTATAAAGAGTATTTTCTATACGGGTTGCGCATACCGTTTCACGGTTGCATGAGTTCCAATGTTCCGCGTTTATCAGTGCATCATCAGATAATGTGAACCATTTTTCGGTAAATATTCCCGCCAAAGCCCGTTGCACAGGCATATAATACGGTTCTTGTTGTTTAACATTTTGGTGTCCAACCAATTCCCAAAAACCATGCGCACCATTAACATAAATAACGAATGGTTCAATTGTACGAATCTGCTGAATCCACGGTAGGGCAAAACAAGTAATTATGATTAGCAAAAACGATACCATTATCCAAATACCAGCAGTTCGGGAAACGGCAATCCGTTTGCCCGCAGGAAACGCCGACGTATCAAAATCGTCTGGGTAATCCATATTCCCTCTCTCTGATTAAAAAACGCGTTGTAACTATGCGCGATATACCATGATACACGCACATGGACTTAATTTCAGTTCGTTAGTATCGTATCCAACACCGACTGGTTCGCGATCATAAATCTGCCCACACCCAGCAAGTGCAATCCCTACAAACAAACCTAATATAATTTTCTTCATTTCTTTCCCCCTGAATTATATTGATTATAAAAAAATACTGCGCGTTCGGTCAAGTGCAAATAAGCACATTAAAATTGTGTTTCAAATGACAATAAGAATCGACGCTCGCGGTCATGTTTTCCCATCCGCAGTGGCCAACCCCAACTAAAATTCATCGGTCCCATTGGGGTATTCCAATAAATACCGACACCTGCCGAAGTACGCAAACCTTCGTCAATAATATTTGGCTGACCATGGTATGTATCTTCACGTGCAGGCGGTTTACCCAAGATACCATAATCAGTGAACACGAACCCTTTAATCTGATATTCATCCGGAATGAATATTGGAAAATTAAGTTGGGTTGTTCCATTGATTTTCCATAATCCACCAAGTGAATATGACTGATACGCCCAATTGCGGCTTCCTACACCTGCGATTTCAAAACCGCGCAATGATTCACCACCCAAGAAATAACGGTATACACGTGGCACATAATCGTCGCCAATCGTTTGAATATATCCGAAATCAAGTGATGTTTTCAATTGCCAACGATCATCCAGGAATTTTACCATTGCGGTTGCATCGGCACTGTAACGCATAAACGTTTCTGTGCCACCAAATCCGGTATATGCAACACCAATGTTTCCGACCAAACCAGTATGGGTATTTTGTTCAAAATTGGTGTCCAAATTATAATATTTTAAATAGGTGCCCAGAGTATAAAGTCGAGCCTCTTGCCAACCACCACTTTGCAGGTCGTAGTTTTGATCGAATGACGCGGATAGGCGTAACGTTTGGGTCCAATGATCGGTTAATTTCCAACCCAACCGTCCCGCAACAGTCAATGAATCACGGTCATATCCAAATCCCCCAAGGTGTTTATAATTATACATTGTGTACGAAACATCAAACCCGGCGGACAATTCACGTCCAAACAGGAACGGTTCGGTAAAACTAAATAATGCTTGTTTTTGATACTGGGCAATAGAACCACGCAACTGAACGGTCTGACCACGCCCCATAAAATTGTTTTCTGTAATACCCGCATCTAGCATAAAACCATTTATGTTTGACCATCCAAATCCACCAGATAATTCGCCGGTCGGTTGTTCTTCGACCTTGATATCAAGGTTCATCATATTCGCATCGGCAATACGACTTGGGACCATTTGTACTTCTTTGAAATAACGTGTTCGCATAAGGCGTTGACGGCCCTGTTCAATAGTTTGCAACGAAAACGGGTCGCCCGCGCGCATAGGTGTTAACAGATTTATAACAGAATCAAATGTTCGCACATTTCCAAGAATGTTGATAGAATTCAAATAAATACGATTGGTTTTCTGAATCTTGAAATTTAAATCAATGGTGTGTGTGTCATCATTTTTTGTTGGCACCGGTTCAACGTTTATAAACGCATAACCGTGGTCTGCGACAACGCCACGCAATTGCGAAATACTTGCTTCGACTTCATCAATATTATATGTGTCACCATCAGATGTTTCTAATGCATTGCGTAGTTCGCTTTCTGGAACATCATCAAATGGGTTGTTGATACTGATTTTTCCGATTTTATATTTTTCTCCCTCATCCACAACAAATTCAACCGAATAATATTCGCGGTCTGGTGTAAATGTTCCCTTGGCATTTTTAACCATAAAATCAACATAGCCATTACGCATATAGAATTGACGCAACATTTGTTGATCATACATAATTCGGTCTTCATCATAAACATCAAATTGCGTCAGAAAACGCCACCATCGATGTTCGCGTGATAATATTTCACCGCGCAATGTGCTATCCCTAAATTTCTTGTTGCCCGAAAAAGAAATAGAATCGATATATGTCGGGTGTCCTTCTTTAATTTCATAAACAACATTCACACGGTTGTCATCTAATATGATTTTTTTAGGGCTAATTTTTGTACCAAAGAAACCTTTGCGTTGATATACGGTTAACATACGCGTAACGTCCGCACCAACCACCGATTCATCAAACGCCGAACGTTCGGATATTTTTATTTCTTTTTTCAAATCATCGGTTGAAATTTCGTCATTACCTTCGACAGTTACCATATTTACGATTGGGGCCTCGGTAATATTTATTTTAAGGATATTACCAGACATCTGAACCGATACTTTGGAAAAATAGCCACTTTCTTGCAACTTTTTTGCGATAACATTTGCCCGTTCATCATTAACATTATCGCCAACCTTTACTTCGGCAAGGATGCGCACTGATTCCACATCCATACGTTTGTTACCTGTAACATCAATACGCGAAACCGTCGCCGCATTCGCGACACCGGTAACAAACGCAGTAATAATAAACAATAATTTTTTCATAACCCAAACACCCGCGCAATATCATTCCACATTGTTAAAGCAAAAACAAATGCCAAGAATACCCATCCGCATACAATCACAATCTCCATACCTTTGCCCCCAAGTTTCTTTCTGGTTACACCTTCGATGAGTAAAATCAACAAATATCCACCGTCCAGTACAGGTAATGGTAACAAGTTTATCACACCAAGGTTTACCGATAACAACGCGATAATAGACAACAACGCAAAGAATCCAATCGACATTGCCTGGCCAGATATTTGCGCGATGGTAATAAATGACCCTAATTGTTTTGCCGAACGGTCACCAGTAATGATTTGTTTTAGCACAGTTAACAAAGTTTTCGATTGATAGTATGTTTCACGTGCCCCAGAATATATCGCACCAAAGAAACCCTTCTTGCGAAATTCGGTTTTACTACCGTCGGCGACAAGTCCCCACCGTTCCGCCGGTGCAATTTTAACACTAATCACATCATTATCACGCGCTATTTCAACGTTGGCATCGTGCATACCAGTTAATTCTTTGGCAATAACCAATTCACCCCAATTGGTAATCTTTTCGCCATTTATTTTAACAACGGTATCCCCCGATTTTATGCCAGCTTGGAATGCGGCACTGCCTTGGATAACCTGGCCGATTACGGGCAATTGAACGGTGCGTGGTTTGAACATAAAAATGGATGAATATATCGCCCACGCCAAGATAAAATTCATAAACACACCGGCACCAATAATTATAAATTGTTTCCATGCGGGCGCCGATAAATAATGTCCAACCTTCTTATTCTTTGGTAGTTCTTTGTACTTTTTACGATTGAACATATCTTCTTGCCCATAAATAGACACATACCCTCCCAATGGTAAACACGCAATTTTCCATACAGTTCCACGCCTGTCATGCCATTTTACAATTGCGGGGCCAAACCCAATAGAAAACGCATCAACGCGGACGCCCGCCCATCGTGCCGCCAAAAAATGCCCCAGTTCGTGTATGAAAACAACAACCCCCAAAACAATCAACAACGCGACAATGGTCATAATAGTATGCATCTCTATATCCCCCTTCCTTTCTTTACATTATTACATAGAGCATTAGTGGCAGTATATAAATCCAACCGTCAAAACGGTCAATTATGCCACCGTGTTTTCCAAGAATATTACTGAAATCTTTGATTTTCATTTTACGCTTAATAAAACTTGCGGTTAAATCGCCATATTGGGACAACAATGATATACTAATGCCAATCCATACTAATTGTGGCGAAAAAGATTTCAAGAACATATGGCCGTACATCACGGATGCCAATGTTCCACAAACCACACCAAAAATTTGACCAGTCCATGTTTTATTTTCTGATATTTTTTCCCACAATTTATCGCCACCAAATATTTTACCAAAAAACCACGCACCAATATCGGCGGCACATACGATAACCAAAATCATTAGGATAATCATTGGTCGGCGTCCAATGGTCATCAATGATACAAAATCAAGTCCCAATAATGCCAAGAACCCAATAAATAATACAAGGTTTTTGCCACTAAACATCACATCACGTGGCGCCTTCCACATGCACGAAATGAATTCAAAAATCATCCATGCACCGACGATTAAACTTAACCAATATACCGCCGAAACACCATGGCGTTCCAACCACGCAGCAATAATTGCCAATAAAATTAGACACGAGGCAACAATCACCCTATTTGCTGTTTCTGACATTTTTTATCCTATTTTTTTCTTTTGCCCGGAATAATTTGCCTTTTTGCCCCCACCGAAACGACGGTCGCGTTTTGCATATTCATCCAACACAAATTGCCACAACCTTTCAGATTTTACCAAATCTGGCCAATGTTCGGGGACAAACAGTAATTCTGCATAAGCCAATTTCCATAGCAAAAAGTTAGAAATTCTGAATTCATTACTTGTTCTTACCATTAAATCCACAGGTAACAATTCGCCGGTATCCAAAAAGGTTTCAAATGTTTCACGTGTAACAGATTTGCCTTCGGCGATTGCATCATTCACCGCATTTATGATTTCATCTTGACCACCATAGTTTAACGCAAATACAACGGTGCCAGCGGTGTTTTCTGCGGATTCTGCCTCTAATTTATCGCACATATTGGCAAGTTTCTTTGGCAGTTTTTCGCGCGACCCAATAACCCGGTAACGCAGGTTCTTTTCTAATGCGTGTTTAAGATTTTTCTTTAATTCCGAATAGAACAAATCCATAAGAAAATCTACTTCTTCTTTGGACCGGTTCCAATTTTCTGTCGAGAAAATAAAGAAAGTTACCGTTGTAACACCACGCGCAATGAACCAATCCACCAATGTTTCAAAGTTCGCGATACCGGCTCTGTGCCCCATCAACGGGGGCAGACCACGTGCCTCGGCCCAGCGACGATTTCCATCACATATGAACGCAATGTGTCCTGGAACGCGCGCTTGTGTGGGTTGTATGACAGATTTCTTTTTGAATAATTTGAACATTTTTACACCGATATTTTAGGTTAAACCTTTTACCAAACTTATACAGACATAATGTCTGCTTCTTTTTGCTTGGCAATAGAATCAACTTCGGCCGCACGCGCATCAAAAATTTTTTGTATGTCCCCTTCGTATGTGCGTTGATCATCTTCGGATATTTCTTTATCTGTTACCGCGCGTTTGATTTTGCCCATGGCATCTTGGCGGATATTACGCATAGAAATCTTGGCTTCTTCGGCATATTTACCGGCAACCTTGGTCAATTCTTTGCGACGTTCTTCGGTAAGTGGCGGCATATTAAGGCGGATAACTGCACCAGCGCTCATTGGGTTTAACCCCAGACCAGATTCCCGAATCGCCTTTTCGATGGCGCCAACATTTGACATATCCCATACTGTTACGGACAATGTCCGATTATCCGGGGTTGACACGGTTGCCAATTGGTTCAATGGCATATCAGAACCATATGTGTTAACGCGCACCCCATCCAACAAGTGAACCGACGCACGACCAGTACGCAAGCCGGCATATTCGTTGTGCAAAACTTCGATTGTTTGGGCAGTTTTTTGTTCTATTTCGTTTTTTAGAGATTGAATATCCATATATAACACTCCTTGAATCTAATCGCAGATTAGCAAATATATTTGACATTTGGCAAGAAGAAATATAAAATACCTTTCCGAAATGGGGTTGTAGCTCAGTTGGTAGAGCACTTGCATGGCATGCAAGGGGTCGTCGGTTCGAGTCCGATCAGCTCCACCAGATTTTTTAACGTCCAGATGGGCGTTTTTATTTTTGGTTTGATTTTTTTGTAGGTTATAAATTATAATCACCCTATGTTGTATCTAACAAGGCATACAGAAACGGATGGAAATCGTGCAAATATAATCCAAGGCACGGACGATAGTTTCGTACTAAACGAAACAGGTAAGGCCCAGGCGGTCACGGCTGCCGAAAAATTAAAACGGTTCAATATTGAAAAAATAGTTTCGTCGGATTTAACCCGGGCAAAACAAACCGCCGAAATCATCAAAGATATATTGAATGTAACCGTTGAATACGATCCGCGCCTGCGCGAATATGATTTTGGTCGGTTAAATGGGTGGTCCAAGGGGGCAATTGAACCGACAATGATGGGGCTATTCATTTCAAATCCAACCGTCCCAGAATTTAATGCCGAATCGTTTGATAACGCCTTTACACGTGTTGGAAATTTCTTAAACACCCAAGATTATGCCAAAAATACATTGGTCGTAACACACAGTAATATTTTATATTTTATGATGTGTTATCTGGAAAATAAGAAAAGATTTGATGTGTTCTCTTACTTGGATAAAAGTCAGAAAATTAAAGTAAATAATGGTGATATTTTACGGCTTCGTAACTTAGAATCAGACATAAAAATACTTAGAAAGGTAAATTTCTGTAAAGTGAAGCATTAAACCATTAAATATAAAATATACGCAACATAAGATATTAAAAATGCCAAACCACCAAAACGACTTAATTTGGAATTACGTGCTGTAAATATCATCAGCATTGCGACCGCCATAACCGCAATGGCACCGTCTGTTAGAAAGGCATCTGCAAATGGCAACGGACGTATCGCCGCGGCCATTCCCAATACGAATAAAGTATTGAAAATATTAGAACCAACAATGTTGCCAACCGCCATATCGTATTCGTGCTTTATCGCGGCGACAACACACACAACCAATTCTGGCAAACTGGTACCAAATGCGACCACGGTCAGGCCAATAACACGTTCAGAAACGTTTGCATATCGTGCAATTTCCATGGCTGAATCAACGGTTAAATCACTGCCAATAACCAATGCTGCAATTCCGGCAACAATCATAATTATTGTTTCCACAATTGGAATTTCCTTATATTCTGTATCGGGTGTGTTTCCGCGTCGTGCCATAACAATCATATAGGCGATAAATCCAATAAAAAGTCCCAAAAATACAAATGCCGCCAAACGTGATATCACCTCAAACCACATCCCAATCAGGCACAGTAGTAAAGTTATGATTCCGACAAACGGCAATTCATATTTTCTTGTGTTTTTTTGTACGGGTATACTGCCGATAACTGCGGTCATTCCCAAAATAAGAAAAATGTTTGTGATATTACTGCCGATAATATTACCAATTGATACACCGTCCGAACCACGTAGTGCGGCGGCGATACTGATTGCGGCTTCTGGGGCACTGGTTCCAATGGCAACAAGGGTCGTTCCAATAACAATTGGCGGAATATGAAAACGGCGGGCGACACTGACTGCACCATCAACAAAGGTATCTGCACCACGCACCAGTAAAATAAGGCCGATAACCAAAAATAGTATAGACGTCAACATATTCACATCTTACCATAAATATGGCTTTTTTTTAAATCATTTTTATGATAAAATTAGTTTAATTAAAAAAGGAAAAATGGAGAACTGTTATGCCAGATACAAACCAAACAAATGTTACAGAACTTACTGAAAACACAGAAGAAATCACACGTGAACGTGCAAATACGTCTGACAAGAACACGATAATTATGTTGCCAGATATCATTCGTGCATACCACGCGATTGGGCTGTTGTCTGATGGGGAAAAGGACGAAGCGGATGCATTGGACAGTGATAGTAAAAAACTGACGTTCCTTAAAAACAAAGTTCCACGTTTGACCCCTGAACAAAAAAGGGCTTTCTGTGATGCCTTTGTTGGTGATGATATGGAAGATTTCCATGGTGCGACACCGGCAATTTTGGCCGAAGCGTACCGTGCGGCATATGCCAAGGCACAAGAGGATGAAAGCCAAAAAGAACGTTTGCAAAAGATTGCAGCGCACATAGATAGTTTGTCCGTTGAATTTGCTAATTCTGGCGGTATGCTTATAGATGGCAAAGTTGTTGATACAACAAATGCGGCCGATGTGTACGAAGGTTTTGCCGATATGTTAAATGCGCGTATGGGCGATATAGATAAGATTGAAGGTGACGCCAGCACCAGGGGTTCGCAAATTACGGCAAAAAAGCGGGAAATGGCGGCTTTGGGTGTCGCACTGAATGATTCCCAGGTTGCAACCTGCCATAGCAACCTTAGTATGTTAGAAGGTTCTATCACCGAATATGATGATATGTGGGGCCTTTCCCAGATTACAGAAGATAACGCATCCAAATTGGAAAAACGCTGGGACAAATTGTTTGATAAACTTGCCCGTGCCGAAGTGTTTGATGAAACAAAAGATGTAATTTCCAAATATAAATTCTTGGATGCCGATGGCAAAGAAATGCCGCAATACAAACGTAATGGGCGCAGAATTATAAAAGAAGGTCGGCTTTATACTATTATGGAACTTGCGCGCCATAATGTTCTAAGAAGACATGTTGGAAAATTTGATGAAAGAATAAATGCCGATGCGCTGGAAGAAGAATTTAATAATGAAATCTTATTCTTGCTCTATAACATGAAGACCTATGGGCAATTGGCGGATGCGGCAACAGATGATCCAGAATTATTTATGGATTATACAAAACGTGACGCAATCCTTAATGGGCTGGCCCAAGAAGGTGGCGATATATCTGATGTATCATATAATGCCATGTTAAATGCGCACACAAATGCGACGGGCGGATGGCTTGCGCGTGTCAAAAACAAAGTTGGTGATACGGCAAAAGAAGATAAGAAAGAAGATATGGACCGCTTTTTCGAAAAGGCCGGTACAATCAATGGTGTCGGTGCGCGTAACGAAAAGCGTTTGGCACTATTTAAACGCATTCTAAAAGGATTTCTAAGTGCCTTTGTTGCCAGTGCGATTATCACGGGAATCGCGACGGCGGCGGCCGCGGCGGCGGGAATGTCCGTGGCGATGGCTCTTGCAATTACCGGAATTGTTACCGCATTAGGTATAAGTTTGGCCCAAATTTTCCGTTGGAAAAAGGCACAAGAAGCCGCAGGACGGCCAGTGACGTGGGAAGAGTTTAAGAAAGACAAACGACTTCTTACATCGCTTGGGGTTAGCGGACTTGCCGCGATAGCAATGGCATTTGGTGCCGCCGGTCTGGCCGAAGCATCAATGATACTGGGATTTGGTGCATTGGGCCTTGGTGGATATAAAAATGCACACGAAGCATATAAAGATGCGCGCAGAAGTATGTCGGCCCCAAGGGCGGCGGTATGGGCGGTTACAAATGCGCTTGCGGTTATCGGTGGTGGAATTATGGGTCGTGTGGCCGCACATGGCTTAATAAATATGTATAACGAAGCACACCCAACAAACGAGGTGTTCCAAAAAACCGTTCCTGATACCGAACCAAAAGAATTCCAAGGCACACGTGATGTTCCTGAAACAAGAATATATACACAAGAAGGTTTGGATAATGCCGAAGCTATCGTGAAGACCTGGTACCAGGATAATCCAGATTTATTACAGGCACGTGTAGATGCCATAAATGCATATAATGCAGAACATGGTACGGCCATTGACCCGTATCGTGCGATTATGGCAAGTGCTGATGCGGGTGCACCGACATACGATAATATACGTCTGCATGTTGAGAACAGCCATATTGATCCGAATATACACGATATATACAGCCATGGTCATCATCGTATTATGACACCAAGATGGGGCGATGCGTATGGGTTTAGCAAGGCAGAATTAGATACGGCGGCACAGTTGTTCCAAGGCGATTCTGCGGTAATAAATCCGGATGCAATGGAAGTGGTTGGTCGTTTGGATGCGTTTATATCAGAAACAAATACGATTGGAACATTGGATGGTGCGCCAATTCAAACTGATGGTTATTTCAAGCCAAATGATCCACGCGGTTGGACATCGTATACGGGTGGTGAACCTGCGCTTGTTGAACAAGTAGACGCACATCCAGAACCCTATACATATACCGAAGATGTTCCTGTAACGCATCATGTACCAGTAGATGAAGGTATCAATGTTGCGGCATACGGTAATTATAATCCGCAAGACCCGGTTGAAGAATTGCGTGATCGTGTTGGTGCGTTCATTGATAAAATTAGAAAACCAGAACCGGAACCAATCCCAGTGCCGGTTGATGATGAGCAAAAATTACTTGGCCCGGGGTATCGCAAAGAACCATTGTTATTGGGACCGGGGCGCGATGATAGATTACTTGGACCAGTGTACGAGGATGACGAACAATTGTTATTAGGCCCAGGCCGTGATGACAGGTTGCTTGGTCCAGGACACAAGGATGACGATCAATTGTTGTTAGGCCCAGGTCGTGACGTCAGATTACTTGGCCCAGGACGCAAGGATGATGAACAATTGTTATTAGGCCCAGGTCGTGATGACAGGTTGTTGATAGAACCTGTTCTACAAGAAGAAGTTGAACGTGTGTTGGGTGTCACACGCCCACAGGCGCATGACTGGGTTAAATGGCATGAACAATTAAAGGCCGTTGAAGAAAAACTTGCAAAGAGTCCGAAATCACCGGTTGCCGCAAAATTACAGCGCGAAAAGAAGACATTGCAACAAAATATCGCGCATTTGCGTAATCAACTTGGTGGGGCATCCGACGCAGAAATTGAACGCGGTGTCGAAGTTGCATTGAAACGCGAAGAACAGCGGAAATGTATGGATGAATTGGAAAAATTGCGTGCACAACCAAAATTGCATAACGAAAGCAGATTCGACAAGGCGGCAAGGGAACGTAAAGAGCAAGAGTTAATAGATAAATTCCAAGAGTTATATAAAGAACTTGCGAAATACGATATCTATTATCCTTTCCCAATAGAAGGTGTCCAGGCGCGCAAACAATCTGAACGTGATGCGGTTATTGAAGATGCCGAAATTATTGAAGAGGTAGAAACGCCCATAGAGGAAGAAGAAATCATTGAAGATATCGACTTAACAGAAGAGGCCAAACCAGAACCTGTCAGCAATGTAGCACAGGATATTGACTGGTCTAAATATCAGAGTCCGTTTGTGTTCGAACACGAACAAATCGAAGTTGAACGTCCTGATGACCTTCGTGATAAAATGAATCTGTCTGATAATACTGTTCGTGGCATAGATATCGCAAGTATGTTAAAGAAACAGGAACCAAAGGTTGAAGAAAAGACAGAAGAAAAACATGAACCAGAAAAGCCGAAAAAGGTCAATGATTTGGTCGCAGCGGTTGAGGAAGCATATGGTCGACTTATCACGGCACATGACGAAGGTCGCAAGTATTTCGTGCCGGCCGAACTTGAAAAATTGGCCGATGAAGGTAATATAACCACCGAACCAATCGGGACATATAATGGTTTACCATTTAGTCTTGTTGATATAAATGGAAATGGCGATCCTTTTGCCGAAAGCCAAGATGGGACGGTTGTTATCGTTGATTGGCAGGGAATAAGAATTCCATTCGTACTTTCAACGGGGCTTAATCCTAACAATCCGGTGGCACCAGGTAAATGGTATCCTGTATCAAATGTTGTTTCCAGCGGATCGTTTTATACCCCGTCACATAATATGGAACAACGTAGATACGAACAAGAAGTCGCAGATCGTGAAGAACACGTGGCCGAATATGGTATGTTGATGGAAATGGCCGAAGTGTTGGATCAGGCCATTGGCGATATCCGTAATTGGGAAGATATAGAAAAGACCAAGCAATATCATGAAAAAGGTGGTGTTTCCACAGGATTTGTTGGTGGATGCGACGTTGTTCCAGAAGCAGATACAGAAGCAATAATGGATGAACTGGGCAAATCTACATATTATTACAATGATGTTGATCATATGGTATACAGTTCTTCGCCAATGTCGGTCACACGTGATACGGCGACAACGTATCGTGCTTTACACAGAATGGAAGATGAAGAATGGCGCAGAGAAAATGAAAACTTATTTGGTAAATTGCGTCGTGGTGTAAAACGTGCAGCGATGTACATTCGCCAGGCCGTGGATAGTGCCGAACGAAGTTTCCGTAATTTGTTTGGTATCGGCGGTTCACGTGAACAATAAATAAAATGCGGGGATTTTTCCCCGCATTTTTTCTTATAAATATATTTTTTATTCTGCGATTTTGTGATATAATGTATCGTATGAGAAGTAGGATTTTACATTTTATCATTTGTGCCTGTGCGTTAAATATTGGTGTTGCACACGCCAATTGGCAATATTCTGGTGAATATACGTACAATATGAATTCCTATGACAATGGTGAACGTGCAACGGTTTCATTGCGTGGCGGTATAACATACGCCATATCCAAGATGAAAAATGAAGTTGGTTCTATTGTAAATACATTTTGTGTTAATCCATCAACGGGCGAAGTTATATTATTGGAAGGCAACAATTGTTCCGATTATGCCGGATTCCAAGATGCGGGCACTGGAAATTATGGCGATTTAAAGGCATCTGATTTATCTGGGGTCGCGTTTTCTGGTGGTGCAAGTATTGGGTGGATATTACCAGATAAACCGCAATGGCGTTTAGAATTGGGCTGGGATCATTTTTCTGAAATTGATTATAATGAATCACCGTTGTTTTCCGGTGATATGAAATTATCTGGTGGCGGAACGGTATCTGTCGAAAGTGGCAGTATCCAATCAACTATTTCTTCTGATATTATCAGTGCAATGGCTTATTATGATTTCTTTGATGGTATGCAAAAACCAATGCACAAGGCCATACCGTATATTGGGTTTGGGATTGGATATGCAGATGTTGAAACTGTTTTAAATTTGTCTGACCCGTGGGGTGATTTATCCCAGGTTGAAGATTTAACTAATTTTGGAACAGTAAATGATAATGGTGTAATTCAATTCTATCGTTCCAAAACAAATACAGCGACTGTCGCGGGTATCGCGGCACTTGGCTTTTCATATGGTTTGAATAAGTATTTGTTCTTTGATTTTGGCGCGCGCGTTTCATATATTCCAAATGTGAAATATCGCCTTATGAATTCTGACGACACACGTCGTATGGACTTATTAAGTGCCAAAAATTTATTCTATGCCAATATTATGATGGGCGTACGATTTGAATTTTAATGCGCTGATTTAATCCCGTATTTACCACGATTGATTGGGCGATATGATATCGCCTCGGCAAGGTCTTGCATTTCTATGTTTTCAGAACCGCGCAAATCGGCAATTGTTCGTGCTATACGTTTAATGCGGTTGTAACCGCGCGCCGACATCCCCATCTTTTCTGCTGCTGTATTTAGAAAACTTGTTAATTCATCATTTAATTGTACATACTTTTCCAAATCAGAACCATCTAATAACGCATTTACATAGCCCTGGCGTTCGATTTGACGTGTGCGTGCGGCAACCACACGGGCGCGTATTGTTTCGCTTGATTCTGATGGGGCTTGTGCGTTGTTTTTCATTTCCCATGGATTGACCGCATCCACATCAACATGTAAATCTATACGGTCAAGCAACGGCCCGGATATTTTATTCTGATATGCTTCGGCACATCTGGGGGCACGTGAACAAGACAGGGCGGCATTACCCAAATGGCCACACGGGCACGGGTTCATTGCGGCAATCAATTGAAATCGTGCGGGATATGTCGCATTACGACGTGCACGCGAAATCATAATTTTGCCGGATTCCATTGGCTGGCGCAGAATTTCCAATGTTGCACGATTAAATTCAGGTAACTCGTCCAAGAACAACACACCATTATGTGCCAACGATATTTCGCCGGGGCGTGCATCAGATCCCCCGCCGGCAAGTGCTACGGGACTTGACGTGTGATGCACACTGCGGAATGGGCGATGTGACATAAGGGCATTATTATCCAAACCACCGGCGATTGAATATATGATGGATGTTTCCAAAACTTCATCCGCCGTCATTTCCGGCATAATTGTGGCAAGGCGTGATGCCAACATCGTTTTACCCGATCCCGGTGGCCCAACCATTAACATTGCGTGCCCGCCCGCCGCGGCGATTTCTAATGCGCGTTTTGCGGCGGCCTGGCCATGAACTTCGGACAGGTCGGGTCCGGTGCGCCCAGATTCTGTTTGTTGTTCCGGCAAATCGGGGGTTAGCAACGGGCATTTACCATTAAAATGATTTATCAATTCTAATACGTGAAATGGTGCAAGTATATTGGTATGGCCGGCAAATCGTGCCTCGGGACCTTGGGGACCGGGGCAAATTATGCCATAGCCGTTTTTGTTGGCCCAAACGCTTGCCGCCAATACCGCGTTGGTTTTCACGATTGTTCCATTAAGGCCGACTTCACCAATGATAACATATTTGGACAATTTATCTTCGGGTAATATGTTAAATGCGCATAATATTCCGCACAGTATCGGCAGGTCGAAATGAGAACCGCTTTTTTCGACATCTGCGGGCGAAAGGTTAACGGTTAAACGTTTCGCCGGCAATTGCAAACCCAATGCGGCCAAAACATTACGAATGCGTTCCGCAGATTCTTTGACCGCCCGATCGGCAAGTCCAATAATATTAAATTCTGGTTTGGCAAGGCCGGCAGAAATCTGAACCTGGACATCGATTTTCGTTGCGTCCATCCCGTTAAAAATAATAGAACTTAAAGAAATCATGATTTTTGTATTATAAACTTGCCATAATTGATTTCAAGTTCTAAAATGCGAAGCGTAAATTATTATGTAAAGGAAAAAGAGATGCCATTAAAGTCCAAAAATCGTATGCGTGAATGGTTTGATACATTGTTCTATGGAATACTTATCGCGATAGTTTTTCGCAGTTTGTTTCTTGAACCGTTTAATATTCCATCGGGGTCAATGATACCAACATTGCATATCGGTGACCATATTTTTGTAACAAAATGGTCGTATGGCTATTCACGTTATTCGTTCCCGTTTGGGTCATGGAAATTGTGGAATGGGCGCATTTTTGGTGGCACACCAAAGGTTGGTGATGTTATCGTGTTCAGAAACCCTGTGGATGAATCGGTTGATTATGTAAAACGCCTTGTCGGATTGCCCGGTGACACGATTCAGGTTAAAAAGGGTCGTTTGTATATAAATGGTGAAATGCTGGAACGTAAAGACCCACGTCCGTACGTTGTTGCGGTTTTGCCACGTTCATTGCGTTCGGTGGGGTATTATCGCGACAATATGACGATAAAGGGTAACAAGATTTGGGTTGATAATGAACCGGCACCGTTCAATTACACTATTGAATATAAAAGTGACAATATATGTCATAAAAATGCTGGGTTATGCGGTGTGTTTCCTGCAACCGAATATACCGAGGTTTTACCGAACGGTGTTGAACACAGCATAATTGAATTTACCGACGAAGGTTATATGGATAATACCGAAGAATACCTTGTTCCGGAAAAGCATTTATTCTTTATGGGCGATAACCGCGATAACAGTAATGACAGTCGTGCAGACGTTGGTTTTGTTCCAATGGATAATGTGTTGGGACGTGTATGGTTTGTATGGTATTCACATAACTACTCATCGCCGATGTTAATGTTCTGGAATTGGAATTCCAAAATGCGTTGGGACAGATTTGGCAAAGGAATACATTAAAATGCAATTAAAATATAAATTCAAAGACGAAAGTTTGTTTAATCTTGCCATGACCCAAAGTGGTGTTGATGGTACGAATAATAATGAAAAATTAGAATTCTTGGGCGATCGTGTGTTGGGACTGTCGGTGTCATCAATGCTTTATGCGATGTTTCCTAATGAAACCGAAGGCGAATTGGCGCGTCGATATGCGGCATTAGTATCAACCGAGACATTGGCAGATGTTGCAATACAATTGGATTTAGAAAAATCGTTACACCATGGGCATGTAACCGGTGGCCGTAAACGTCATATGCTGGCCAATACCATGGAGGCAGTCCTTGGTGCGATGTTTTTAGATTCTGATTTTAATACGGCGCGTGATTTCATATGTGATATTTGGCATGATTTGGCCGCTGCTGAGATTCAAGCCCCCAAAGATGCAAAAACAAAATTGCAGGAATTCGTGCAAAAGCATGCAAACGGATTATTGCCATCATATGAATACACTGAACCGACGGGGGCCGCGCATTGTCCGGTTTTTACGGTTACGGTGACGGCATTGGGGCAAACCGCAATGGGGCAGGGCGCATCCAAAAAGGACGCATCTACCGCGGCCGCGGATGCATTGTTGAAAAAACTTGCAATTTAGTATTTGGGTAATTAAAATTGGGTAAAATCACAAAATCAAAGGAATAAGATATGTTTTCAATTTTATTGGTATTACTGATAATCGTCGCAGTGTTTATGACAGGTATCATTTTATTACAGAAATCCGAAGGCAGTGGCATGTCTGGTTCATCAGCGGCGTCCATGTTTGGTGGCGCATTGACGGGCGCAGCGGCGGGTAATTTCCTTACCAAATTGACAACATGGTTGGCGGTAATATTCTTTGTGTTGTGTGCGGCATTGGCGTTGGTTTCATCCAAATCAAATATGGCAAACCCACAAAATGATATTCGTGCAGAATTGGTTGCCGGTGAAAATGCGGCGGCCGAAGCGGCCAAAGAAGCAGAAGCCGCAGCCAAGGCAGAGCAGGCCGCAACAGAAGAAAAGAAAGAAGAGGTACCGGTGGTCGAAGAAAAGAAAGCGGTAGAGGAAACAAAACCGGTCGAAGAAAAGAAGCCAGCGGAAGAAAAGAAACCAGAACCTGCGAAACCATCCAAAAAGTCGACCAAGAAATCTAAAACAACAACCAAGAAATAAAAAAACGCCCAAACGGGCGTTTTTATCTATTGTTTACTGGTCCTTGCAATTGTTGTTGCAATGATGTTTTTATTTGCTTAACTTCTTCTTCCATTTCTTTCATATTTATATCTTTTTCTAATCCAGTACCAAGTTCGGCAAGTTCTCTGCCACGACCAAATACCTTTTCCTTTGCCTTGGCAACTTCGGCAAGATATATTTTAAGAATCCCCATTTTTGCATCCAAGATTTTCAAAAGACTATCGTACGCTTTTTTGATTTTCGTGTATTTGCTTTCTGATGTCCTTAACCTTGTTTCAAGGTCTGTTTTTTCGCTCTCTAACGTTCCTATTCTGTCATTAAGTTGGTCTAAATTTGTTTGTTTGGTACCATTTGCGCGTTCAAGTGCGGCCACTTTTTGTTGTAATTCCGCAATAGTTTGGTTTTGGTTCAAAATGGTTGATTCTAACCCACCTGTAAGATGTTCAATATAATTATCTTCTTTATTAAAACCATACAGGTTCTGCGAATCAAATTCTTGTTTCACCATATCTAACATTTCTTGAAATGGTTTTGCATCATTTTTATTACGGTTTATCGCTTCTGATAAATAAAAAGTAATATGAGATACATCTGTTTTTATAAGTTTTTCTAATTTTGCCGTATCAGGTGGAACCATTGACAGTTCCGTTGTGATTCGATTGCGAACAAGGTTTATTGCCTTTTGATAGCCCAAAAGTTCTATCTGGTAATCATCTGCATTTGGTCGCCGGGTTTCATATATGTTTTGGGTTCTGTTAAATGCGCATATGCATATATCCTCTGGGGTTGCCAATGGATGGTCGGAAATGGCCATACGTACCGCCTGGGCAAAAGATTTATCATAAAGTGCTACATCTGTAGCAGTTTTCAAGATTTGTTTCAGATAAAAATATGATGTTTTAGGGTTTTCTAGGATTCCCTTATTAACCACCTTAAAAATATTTTTTAATGCGATATGTTCTCTATCTCTATCTATATACTTTGCGTCCGCCAAAGACATTAATAATGCCACGGTTTCAACAAATTTTACGGATTCTGGGCTATTGTCTTCAAGTGCATCAATCACTTCTTGTAGAAACGCCATTTCAATATCTTTTTGGGGGGAAGACTTTATGCGTCTTACATCGTCTTGATAAGTTTTCAATACTTCTACATCGCGTTCACGTATCGCATCGACCCAATATGGTATACTCAACACCGGCACTTTCCATAAACTAACAAATTTATCAATGAAAACGTTAATTTTTTCTTGGGTTTGTCTGTCTTCTTGCATAAAAAATCCTTTGCTTAATGAGATTATTATATCATAAAAATGCACCAAATAAAAATAGTTGTATAAAAAAAACGCCCAAACGGGCGTTTTTTATATCCTTGAACCCTGCTTTTCTGCTGTCTTCATCTTGGCAAACATCAGTTCTGTTTCCCTGATAAGGTTATAATCTTGTTGTGGGTTCTTCCCGTACAAGATAGTTTTTATATCTTCAAGGATTTTTGCAAGGGCGGCCCCACGACCAAATGTCATGTCTTTTTTAGCATCATAATCTGCCAAATCCACCTTGACCGCGCCAAGTTTCGCATTCAATACTTTTATGAAATGTTCGCGATCTCCTTTGAGTTTTTTGTTTTCTTTTTGCAATTCATCAATTTGTTTTGCGTATTGTTCTTCTTTTTCTTTTTGAGCAATGACAAGGTCTTGTTTCTCTCGTTGAAGTGTTGCAACTTGGTTTTGTAATTCTTCAATTTTGGTCTGCTGCTTTATCACTGTTTGTGCCGCATCTTCGTTATATTGTCGGATATAATCGGGTTGGCGCGACGCGAATATATTTTCCATCTGATATTTTTTATAATATTCTTTGTTCAGTGCATCCATTTTGGCGGCATCTTCTGGGCGTTTTTGCATTATCAAGACTTCTCTTATAGAAGCGGCAAGATTTGCCAATAACCCCGGTTGCATATCATCTTGTATTAATTTACGGTCCGGAAAATCTTGGTGCAATTCTGCGTCTATGCGTGCATCCATTTTTACAACTTGATCAGATAGCATGTCTATTAATTCATCTGGCGCCTTGGTATCGTCTTTTTTTACAGACTTGGCGTATTGAATCACATCATACGGGGTTGCGTATTCTGACAGTGCAACCGTGCGACATAATTCCGTCGAAGGACTCTGATGTTTATTGCGAACATGGACCAATAAACGGTATGCAATTTGTGGGTCTTTGATTTTCCCTTCGTTAACCATATATAACAGTGTTTCTTCTGCCTCGCGAAATTCTGTGGTGTCTGCATCTTAGAAATGTTTGGGCCTCTTGTCTTGGGTCAATCAATGCGCCACATATTTGTACGAATATGTCTTGGGCCTCGGTACTGGAAAGTTCTTCGCCTTCTGATTCCGTAAAGGCCTCGATATGTCTTTCTGGATATAATTCACCGTTGTTTATTCTCTCCATAATAGGGTGTAATGATGCGATACTATGCAGTTTGGCCGCATCATTGTTCATGTCTTGATTACCAATCAT
>CAMZFU010000018.1 GCA_947306185.1 uncultured Pseudomonadota bacterium
ATAGTGGGTTAGCCGCACGCGTTATGTCAGTATTTGGCGATTTGCGCACCGTCGCACAAAAACAGGTCAAGGTTGACGAAGCCCGCCTTTATGAATTGCGTGATTTGATGCGTGCACAATGTAACCGTTTCGGTGCAATGTTTGACGAAAGAACCCTGGATTGCGTGTACACAGTGAATTTCTTCGCAGGCGATGATAGCAGTACCCCAACCGCATCAAAGAAACTTTATGCTGGCGACAGTTTCACATGCACCCCGAATTGGTTTGGTATTGACGTAACAACATTCAAAGAAAATGCGTATCGTTTAATACGTTCACAAACTGCGGCATCATCCGCGATGCTTGGTGCAGGTGTTGGTGTTGCCGCCGGGTTAATATCTTCGGGGGCAATTGGTCGTGCCCTGGACACCCAGAAAGCCGAAAAGGCCGCCAAAGAAGAATGCGAAAATTCCGGATATACATGGGAAAAAGGTGCATGCAATAAAGATAAACCAAATGATAAGGGTGGCAATGGAAATGATGACTCAGCTGGTGGGGCAAATGGTAGCAAAGAAACACCTGGGGATGGTGAAGGAGAACACCCTGTTTCAGACCCAACAAAAGAATGTACTGATTCGGGTGGAATGATGCAAAATGGTGTATGTTTATCCAAAGACGAATGGTTGGCACGCGGCAAAGAATGTATAGTTATTGAAACAAAAGCGGCTTGTGAAGGTAAAGGTACATGCGAATGGTCTGAAGAAGGTGGTGAATGCAGTTTAAAAACAGACCGCGCACCAATCCAAAATCCAACAGATGAAGAAAATCCAGCTAGTGACGAAACACAAAACACACCACCCGCATCAAATGAAGTTGCCAATGTGGATTTAGACCTTGTCGTAACCGACAAAACACACGAAGTAAAATTGGCCGCAACGGTGGAATGCAAATACACAAATAAAAAAGGCAAAGCCGATTCCAAGAAAAGAACCGCAAAACAAGACGGCGCCATAAAGATGTCCGGCATCCCAGCAAACGCAGAGTGTACTGTTGCCGCCGTTAATTGCACCGCACGCACAACAACCGCAAAAACTTTGGCACAAATGAATAGACCAAATTCTTTTGTTCCACTAAAATGTGAAGTCATTGATAAATGCGTTGCCGAAGGAAAAACGTGGGTAAACAACAAATGCCAAGATAAACCAAAGGCAACAGATGGTTGCGATAAAGTTTGTAAAGGACTTGCCGACAAATTGTCTGCAAAAAATCCATTACAAGTTCTACGCGAAACAAATAAACAATGTAAAGATACATGCACCCCGGTTATGAAAACGGCATGTGGCAATCTTGTCAATAAAACATATCAATCAAAGAAAATTACATCTGCAAAATTAATAATAAAGCAAGTGACCAACGATATACATTATACATGCGAATGGTCCACTGATTCTGCCCCAAGCAATACTGTTATTTGTTCAACATATATGGCTAAAACACTATGCGACAAACATAAAGATAAATGCGCATGGGATGGTGCAAACTGTGTTGAAAAAGATGCAGGGGGAACAGTTCCACCAAGCAGTTCGTCAGAAGGTTTCGTAACTCCCGCGGAACTGATGGCACGCGCCAATCAACCAGGCCCAAATGATATAGCATTAAAAATTCTTAATTCTAACAACAGGGTAATCTATGATTATGTTGAACTTAAATGTAAAGATAAATCTGACCCAAGCAAAGACATATTAACCTATGATGGAAACAGCAGTAACGCAACACGTGTCATATGGGGGATAAAACAAATTCCAGGCGATAGCCCTTGCACCGTGGTAAGTAGGGGATACGAAACAGCATCTACAACTGCAAGTCAATTAATCTCAACACAAAAAGTCGTATTAAAGAAAATAACGCACTAACACCATAAAAAACTTTCGTAATTTCACATAGTTTTCCAAGGCAATATACCGTATATGTAAATCCAATAAGTTGCAAATTGTATTTTAGACAAACATTGCATTGACAAAGTAAAATAAATCCGTATAATTCGCCCCCGGCGCAAAAATAACAGGGGGATTTTTTATGACACAAAAACTTATTAATGCATATGGTACAATTTTTAATCCCGCAATCGCACACGAAAACTATGACCGGCACGGCAACTATTTTCCGGCATCTGTGCGCGAATATGTCAAGGCACATCCCCACACAGAGTTACCAACCGAATTTTATATTCGCACCTCTGGGCCATATTCACCCGCGTCTTCAACCATCAATGAAAATTGGCGTTTTGCAATGCAAGAATTACAACCCGAAAACAAATCTGTTCTTACCGTTGCCCCCAGTGGTGGCCAGGCCATCGCATTTGCTGTTTCGGGCGCAAAAGATATTGATGTTTTTGCCGGCAGTTTCTTTTCAACATTACTCACACGAATAAAATTATCTGCAATTCCAGTTTTAGATTGTACACAATACACAGATTTTATTACCGGTATCGCAAATGCAAAATCTGTGCAAGATATACCATTGTATGATACAATTGCGCCAAAGTGTTCGCGCGATGTAATTGCCGCGACAAAACAAATGCGCGGTTGTAAAATATTTCACAATGGGGTTAACATTCGTCAAGAATATATGCCAACCGAATCAGAATATAACATTGCACAACAAAACATTGCGAATAAATCAGTAAGGATTATTTGGTCTGATTTGCAAGATTTACATCGTCACCTTGATAAAGAGAAAAAATACGGCATTATATATCTGTCCAATATTTTCGAAGAATTCCATCAATGTAAACAAATCACCGACATTCTTAAAACTCTCAAACCCTTTTTAAATGTGGACGGTCAGATAATGCTTTATTCTTCATCCGTTTTATCGGATACCGCCCAAAAAGTCAAACGTGCCGCCCAAAAGTGCAGTTGGGGAACAATAAAGTCACACGAAATACAAAATGCGGCTATGCTAATTCTGACCCGCAACCGTTAAAAAATTATTTTGGAGAATCTTGAATCAGTTTCAACAAATCGTCAGTATTTGTAATAATTTCAATACCAGATGCGCGCCATTGTTCGGATACTTTATCTAAATCCATAATATTACTCTGGCCCAAATACATCACTGGTTTTAATCCCCTTTCTTTCACAATATTTGTCAATTCTACAATCGGTGACGGTTTTTGACGGCCCGCGGCGAACCAATCTATTTCATCCGCAACCCAAAAATCATCATCGTCATGTACCGCAATCGCAAAATTATTTACCACAATCAAATTGCCAACAATTTCTGTCTTGTGCCCTGCCCCCGATATACAATCTTGAACCTTGGTATATTCAATGGTGTTTTTGACATCATTGTCTTCTTCGTCATCTTCGTCGTCGTCATCAAATTTGATGTCAGAAAACACAGGAACATCTATATTTGTTCTGGTCGGTGGTACATCAAAATCATTCGGGATTGGGAAAGCAGATTCTGTAACCGGTTCTAAGATTTCTTGTTTTGGTTGTGTTGGTTGTTGTACCGGTTGTTCCATTACCACAGGTTCCGCCACAGGCGTTACCGTTGGTACACTCTTTACAGTTGATGTAACCGGACTATCTTCAAATTTTGATGGGCGATTAAATACAGACATTTGATGCACACCACGATTTTTATGTGCACGCATAAAGATTTCACGCATTTCTGCTGGAACACCGACCGGCAATTCTTCCAATACTTCTTGTTCCGTTACAACAGGTTTTACCGGTTCTGGGGCTGGTTTCGGGACCGGTTCAAAACATTTCGGCACAGGAATCTTTACCGGCATTTCCTTTCTAAACGTAAGAACCGTTGTCGCAATATACAATGGCACCGCCGCCAACATTAAAATTCCAAAAACAAAACCTGGAAACCCATGCAATTCTACACGCGCCATCTTGACCCAATGCGCCAATGAAAACATATTGAAATTAAACAGACCACGCAAAATTGCCCACATCACAAGCACATAACAAGCCGTCCACGCAACAGCGCGCCAAAATCCCGCAGAAAATACCTTTGTATCCGCCATTATCTCTACCTATTAATTATCACCATAATTATAGACATTTTTTACTATCTGTCAACCGTAAGTAGCAAAATATTAGAATATTGAAATATTTTTATATAAAAACGCTTTTTTATAGACCATTTCTGTGATATAATACCAGGGATAGAAAGGAGGGTTTTTCATGCAAAAACTGCTGAAAACATTGGGAAAGAGTATAATTTGTTTATCTGTTATTGCAATAACGGATGCATGTTTTGGTGCCGATAGTCCGCGTGGTACAGCCGCCCAGACCACAGCGTCTGGTCGTAATCGCGGTGCGGTCAGCGGTCGTATGCCATCTATTCCTGTATTACCGGTAAGTGCCGTTGGGCATATTTCAACCAGCAGCAGTACCGTGAATCCTACTCCGACACCAACGCCGGAACCAGAACCTGGTCCGACACCTCCTCCGGGGCCAACCCCTCCTCCGGGACCAAACCCGAATCCAGACCCGGACACTCCGGTTACACCGGAATGCCCAGATGGTGGTGTTGAAAATTCAACATACACCGTTGAAAGTTGTATGAACGACGTGTTGGGCTGTGTAAATGGTGGCGCATTACCGAATGGGTTGAATTCGCTGTTTAACCAAGATTTACGTGAATCCATCATCAACGGGATGAGCCTTTGCCTAACCCAGGTGGAAAGATGTATCACAACCGTTCGTCGCAATTGTCAAAACGTTTATGCATCTGCGACCGATGTGTGGTTGGATTTCAATGCCCGCAAAGTGCAACCAGAATACTATAGATTTGTTCTTGCACAAACAGGTTTAACCCCGACCCAGGCGGAAAATACCTGTCTGTTGTTGGATCGCAATACGTATGGCGCATCATTTGATGCAATTTCGACAAGTGACCACACCACTTCGGAATACGCACGAAATGTTGGCGCATACAACAGTGCACAGAATGATTCATTGCGCAAGGCAAATCCGCTTGGTGCGACAGTTAACAGTTCTGGTCTTGATGGCAAACGTGGATATTATGCACGTTGGGATGCCGAAAAAGCCGAATGCTTACTGCGTGTAGCGGCGTACAACAAAGATACCCAGATCAAGAACAGTTGGTTATTTGGTATCGTTGGTAATGATGACCCGGCCGAAGTATGGCAATCTGCGGGTTCAACATTTACATGCAACAAAGATTTGTTCGGTTTCTCACTTATGAACAAGACCAAAACAACCGCGGTTGTTGGTATCGGTGGCGGAACGCTACTTGGTGCCGGTATTGGTGCGGCGGCCGGTCATGGTGATCGTAAATTTGATTGCACGGTCAAATCTATGCGCGATGAATTAATTAAACAGATTCAGAACAATCAAAAAACCGGTATTATTAATCAATTCTTGGAAACCCCACTTTCTACCACAGACAAAACAATGTCTTTGGCACAGTGCAATGAAATCATTGAACTGTACGACACGTGGCAAATGGGTAAAGACGCAATTACAAATTGCGAAAGCAAGAATAAAGTGATTGTTGAAATAAACGCTGAATTCGATATAGACATCATCAGCAAGCGTCTGCGTTCGCAATGCAGTTCGGGTTCATGCATATCTAATGCACAATTTGAACAGATTCTTGCCGCGATTCAGGCACCGTTCCGTGAATTGGCACAACAGTATTCATCACAAATCCAAGACGCACTTGAATATTGTACGTTCCGCGCGTTGAATTTGGCGCGTCGTGATGGAACCGGTGTATATTGCAAAGGCCACGGGAATGAATGTATATCACGTGAAGAATTTGCTGCAGAATTGGCAAAGTTGACCCAGGTATTCAATGCATTGGAAATATTACAAGGCCAAGAATCAAACCGCCTGAAAACAACATTGATTGGTGCGGGTATTGGTGCGGCGGCCGGTGGTACCGCAACGGCAATTACGGCATTTGTTGAACGTAATAACATCAATTGCCGCGTGGCCGATGGTCTGTCCAAGGTTGCATATGGTAAATCATATACAATCGACCGCCTGCGTGACTTCTATGTAAAATGGGCATTGAATTTGCCTGCGAATATTGCGCCAACTGCGGTTGTCACAAACTGTGAAAACTGGGGATTGGTATGCTCGCTGTACACAGATTTAAGTGAATGCAGTGCGGCACAGTTCAATTATCGTCCGGGTAATTTGGCCAGCACGACATTGGTACCAAATGCATGTATGCCATCCGGCAGTGCATGTATCGCGAATGTCGCAGTTGCCCAATCGCATGGTGAATGCTTGGCAAACCCAAATCCAGATGGTGGTGACGTAGAAACCAAAAACGTCAAAAACTGTGACGAATGGCAAGATGCATGCGCGGCAATAACTCAACCGCAACTGTGTAATTCTGCCAAGGTTGTATACATACCAAAATCAATGCAGGTTTCAAATGCGTGTCAATATAATCAACAAAAGCACGCATGTAAAATAAATTATCAAAAGGCAAAGTTGTACCTGGATACATCAACCTGCACAGAGCATGAACAAATCGATCCAAATCATCCAGATGATCGATAAAAAAGTTTCGCATGGTGTCCCAAAGCCGCCCTTCCCCGGGCGGCATTTTTATACATAAAACCCTGCGCAGGCGCGTTAAACGCATTGATTGGGTCAACGTGCGTTCTGCATCGGAATCGTTGTGTACGCCCGCTGTATTGCTGCAAACATAGATTTTTAATCTGCGACAAAGAACACGTTAACATAATTTAGCACACTAAATTATTTCAGTATAGTTAGCACAAGTATCCAGCGCCTAGCACTCTGACTCGCTGGTAGCATGGATACATGCACTCAAGCCCGGATTTGTAGCCGGAAACCCGGTACCATCCCCTGATGCTCGCCTGTTCCGGCGATGTCCTCGGGGGCAACTTTGGATTGGCTGACATCGTAGGCAGAACCACCAAAGACAACTGTGTGCCGTTTATAGCGGTCTTAAACACACAGATAAAGACCTGATTCCCGCCATTGTCAGCGGTTCTATCAGACCCCCCCTATTCTCGCCCTACTCGGTGATGTTCTAGTGGGTATTTTATAACAAAAAACACACATATTGATAATCTTCTGTACGCATTGTACAGTCGTAAAAACATCGCCCGCAAATGCGGGCGATTTATTTTAGAACTGTGTATCGTTACAGGTTTCAACCGTTTCATCCCATGTCTTGCAATACTTGTTGCCAAACAACGGATTCTTGGTTTCTTTACACTTTGTCGCACGGGTACACTTATGGCAAATCAGACTATCCCATTCAAACGTTGTTACAATGGTTTCTTTATAATTCCACTGATTCATATCACGTGATGCAGAAAGTTGTCTTTCTTTGTATCCGTTTTCTGAGCCATTGGCGGACCCGGAGCCCAAATTTCCAAGCAATCCAATACCAGAAACACCACCAGCACCAGATAACGCGATGACACCCGCGGCCCCCAGACTCGCCCCCATTGTCAACGGTACCGATATTGCAGCGGCCGTAAGGGCGACACCTGCAATAATCTTGCCACCCGCACTTTTCGGCGGTTCTGCGGATCGTGATAGTACTGACATATCCGCTAAGCCCAAACAGGATTGACGTGCAATTTCACGGCGATTGTCTTTACTATTTTGATTATTGATCTCTGCAACACGTTCACCAATCTTGCCGTAATCTTTCAGCATTTTGTCATTAAGCTCATCATACTTGGCATAGTAATTTTCTTTTACCATTCTTAATGCAGATGCCGTAATTACCTGACGTATCTGGTCTGTTAACTTCGGGAAACGTGCCTCGCCATCTTGGGCCGAACCATCTTTCTTTTTTCTGGTTCCCAATTGTTTTATATTACCATCTTTATCACGCATACCCTGGAAATTACGGCCATTCATACAGTATTGAACCTTCGGGTCTGATTCAATTGCTGATATTGCATTTTTGATACTTGTCTGTAATGCCGCCAATTCGTTATATACACGTTTCTTTTGATCCGGAGTAAGAACATCATGTTCACCCGGTTGATCACCACCTTCACCGGCCGATATCTTGGCAAAATAATCATCCGTATTTATTTCGCCATCGCCCGAAATATCGACACTATCCCAATAAACGATACCGTCTATGACCGCCGCCAATGGTTCACGTGTACCTTTGCTATACTGCGCTTCACCTTCTTTACTGGCTATACTTGTTTCATTACGACCCAATTCGGCATCGGTAATCATATCAATATTTGGACGGCATTGGTTGTAATTTATGCTCATATCGGTGTCAGACGGAACATATTTACAAATCTTGTATTCCAAACTTCTGGACCCCAAACCTTCGTCCACGACCAAGTCATCACAATCTTCGGTACTGCCACAGACTTTCATCATTGCAGCATCTGCAGCCTTTTGACAAGTGGTCAACATATTGTTGTCAACATCCAAGAATATACCTTGTGCAATCCGCGCAAGTTCGTCATATATTTCATCTTCGGATTTCACGACTTTATCTTTGTTGGCACTGTCTTCGTATTGACACCCAACCAATTTTTCCGCCGGGCACAAACGAACTATTGTATCAGTATCCAAACCAACGCATTGTGAATAGTCTGCACCGCAACGATCTTCGGATTGCAAACATTCTTTAAATTCTTTGGTACACGCATCAACACGCATAGATGCCAAACGTGCACGAACGTAATCCATAATCTTGGGTTCCGCCGCTTCGCATGGATCTATTTGTACCTTACAGAAAGAACGCAATGTATCTGGACGTGTTAAACACATATCATATGAACCGTCTGGATTATTCGGGTCCATATTGTCTCTACAGGCCTTTTGGAAACAGTCAGATATCGTTGAAATGCACGACATACGCAAATCAGACTCCGCCGCCAACTCTGCAGATTTTACTTGTGGTGCAACTTCGCGCAGGAACGTATCCCAAACCTGGTTTTTGACATTAACGCATTGTTGCGTAACCGTCATACACAATGGCTTCTTAGATTCCAATGCATCGTACGTCCACGCGGCAATTTCAATCGTTGTCGATGCACCTTTGATTTTTTTCATTTTCATCTTGCCGCCCTGCAACGTTTCACGTGTTGTTTGTTGTGTCACACAACCCGTAAAATCTTCACCACATCCACCGGTCGTTTGCATACATTTTTTGAATTCGATTGTGCATTGACCTAAATCATACTTATTCGCATTACGATATTGTTCCAATGCGGCTTCACGCATAGCAGACTGTGCTGCCGCCAATTTCTGCGCGCTCTGCGTGCGTTGTTGACGCAAACTGTTTTCATATGCTGTGCAATCGGAACGGATGCGTTGCTGATACATCAATTCCATCATTTTATTTTGACTGCTGCATTCTGGTATTTGGGCAACACAAAGTTTCGCGGATGCACGATACAACGCGTCACCCTTTTTGTTTGCAACCGATACACCATCCGACGAAAGTGAAAAAATATCTTCTACGTCTTCATCGAAATCTAAACTGGTATCGGTGTTCCATGCGGACAAATCCAGCGATTGACGTTTTGATTTTGCTTTTTCCGCATCTTTTTCAATACTGTTTGTAATTGCCTTGGTTTTGGCCATAATTGCATCAGCATCATCACCCATTTCAATACGTTCAACACCAACCGTTGCCATTTGATACGATTGATTGTCTAATTCTTGGATTTCCGCCAATATAGAATCATATTCTGCGTTTTTATCACTGCAGATACAACGGCCTCCCGTCGCATTATCCAACATACAGAAAGAATCCATACATCCGCTGAATTTATTCCAACATTCTTCATCGACTACAGTATTTTGTGTGGCACTTGCGACCTTGGTTCCGGAACTTATAACGTTTTGTTTGGTCCCAGCACGCGCCGCCGTTGTTGGTGAAGTTGTTGATGGGATTGCACTACGTCCACGGGAAGCAACTGACTTCGAGTTAGATGCCTGATTATTTGTAACCACGGGTGTCGCACCGCTGCGCCCAACAATGGCTTTGGGGGCCGCACTGGTACCAGCCCCCGTACGTGCCCCACGTTGAACAGATTTACTAGCACCGGTACTTGGCGCCGACGCACCGGTTCCACCACGTGCACCACGCACAGGCGCCGCGCCACACGCATCAATTCCACCAACTAAAAAAAACAATATCAACAATAAATTTTTCAATGGAAATCCCCCTATTATCTTTCATATTTTATCACAAAAATAGGTGTTCACCAAGAATAAAAATAGAAAAAATTATCTGTTTTTTCCAAAAAAACTACGCGGGACAATTGCCCCGCGTACTAATGACTAATCACTTTCACTAACCACTAATGATTATTTGCCTGTGGCACGACGTTTAACCGCAACAGTTTTATTAGCCGTGGTGGCTTTTTTTGCCGCTGGTTCTTTTGTTGCAATCTTTTTGGTTGCAGCATTTTCTTCTTTTGGTGCCTTGGTTGCTTTCTTATCTGTTTCTTCGGTTGCAACCGCTTCTTCGGCCTTGGCCGCAGCTACTTCTGGTTTTGGCGCCACTTTCTTGGCATTAACATCACGGTCAATAAATTCAATTATTGCCATTGGTGCCGCATCACCATAACGGAAACCCGCCTTCAGAACGCGTGTATAACCACCTGGGCGTTTTGCATAACGTGGTCCCAATACAGTGAATAATTTTTTAACGGCTGCACTACTTGAATTACCCAATTCAGACGCAACAAGGCGACGATTTGCAACGGTATCAACCTTGGCACGTGTAACCAATTTTTCTACGACACTGCGCAGATCTTTGGCCTTTGGCAACGTTGTTTTGATTTGTTCTTTTTCAATCAAGTTCTTCGCCAAGCCAATAAATAAGGCTTTGCGAGCATTTGTATCGCGATTAAATGTGCGACCTGCTTTTTGGTGTCTCATCGGTTACTCCTTTATTTTGTTTCCGCCCTGCCCTTGTGCGGGTGGGATTTCACCATATTTCCGTGTCCCGAACTTTGCGATTCAGTAACACGCATTTTCTCATCTAAACTGCCACTGTTAAGAAAACAATTTAGATGAGGTTATTGGATGCGATTGACGGTTCGCAGTGTAGTAAACCTACATAAGAACCGGCAATCGCGACAAGAGCCCATATAAATTGTTTTATTTGTATGGGTCTTCATATTTCTTGGCCAATTCCGCAATATTTTCTGGTGGCCAACCCGGGACTTCCATACCCAAACCCAAGCCCATCGCTTCAAGTTGAATCTTGATTTCGTTAAGCGATTTACGACCAAAGTTTGGTGTTTTCAACATATCGGCTTCGGTCTTTTGCACCAATTCACCAAGCCAGTTGATTTTGTCATTCTTCAGACAGTTGTTTGCACGAACAGACAATTCCAATTCATCAACGCGTTTCAACAACTTTGGATCGAATTGCAACGCATCTTTCGCGGCTTCTTCTTCGCTTGGTGCGCTGATTTGTGCCGGATCTTCAAAGTTGATGAACAATGTCAATTGATCTGTCAAAATACGCGCTGCAAATGCAATTGCGTCTTCAGGTGTAACACTGCCGTTTGTTTTGACAACCATTTCCAATTTATCAAAATCAGTTGATTGACCAACACGTGTTTCTGAAACGTTGCTGGCCACGTTCAAAATTGGCGAGAATATAGAATCAACCGGAATCACGCCCAATGGCAAACCATCCGCATGTGCCGTTGCCGGAACATAACCACGACCACATCCCAATGTAATTTCCATATCAAATTGTGCACCTTTGTCCAATGTGCAGATTTCTGCATCCGGATTCATAATTTCAATTGCATTGGTGCATTCAATCATACCCGCCTTAACAACCGCCGGGCCTGACACATGCAAAGATACCTTGTGCTGACCTTCGCTGTTGGCCTTGAAATAAACCCCTTTAAGGTTCAATAAGATATCCGCGACATCTTCGTGAACACCTTGGATACTTGAAAATTCGTGTTGAACACCGTCAATTTTAACATACAACGGCGCGCATCCCTGAAGTGAAGACAACAAAACGCGACGCAACGCGGTACCCAATGTCAAACCAAAGCCCTTTTCCAATGGTTCGGCAATAAGTGTCGCCTGGTTAGGGTTATGTTCATCTGGGATAATATTCAGTTTTTTCGGCTTAATCAAAGCCATCCAATTTTTTTCAATCATTTAAAATTCCTTTTAGCTTAGTTTATCATTTTCGCCAATCGGCCGCGCACGGTTCCCCCTGCGCGCAACGCGTATTTTATTATTATTTTTTTAGAAAGTCAAGGTATTTAGCACAAAAACACCCGCAATTTGCGGGCGTAAAATAGAAACACTAACCTATAACCTATCCGCCCCAAGAACCACGATTTCTGGAACGAGAATCTTCATAGTTAGATTTTGTGTTGTTTATACTGCGCCGAAATGCCTTGACACAATTCTGCACACCTGTTTTATTACCAATATTGCTGCATTTATCTTTGGCATTATCATCATACATCCCATACCCAGACGCAATATCGATATCGTTATTCAGTTGTTTACGTGCATTTGATAAATCTTTTTCTGCGGCTTTTTCAATCTTGCCAAGATTACGTAACAAACAATCATATATATTCGCCTTATCCAATGCATCGCAATCTTCGGCATTTGCCAAACCATTATTGTCCGATGATGATGAACCGCCCGACGAAGCCGATGTATTTCCCGTAAGGACTTCCATCTTGCTGGTCAAAACGGCCTTTTCCAATTGGGTTTTGAAACGTTTAACCATCGCATTCAACGCATCATATTGCTGTTTCATTTGTTGCGCAATAAGTGTCGATTTCATTGCGATAATTTCGTTCATTTCGGAAATCTCACTGGAATCCGTTGGGTTTGTTGCCATACCCGCATTATATGCGTGAATTGTGCACAATGCATAGGCCGGCGAAAAATATTGACAATCATCTTCATCATCTTCGTCAATGTATGCATACGCACCAGCCGTCATACCACACACGGCAACCATCACGGCAATGCGTAATAATTTTTTTATATCAAAAATTTTCATATTTATTTTCATTCTTATAAAAACTCATTGCACACTGCTCTTGCATCTGACGCAGAACCGTAATACTCTGTCATCTCTCTTATACAGTCAGCCTTATTGCTAAACCGTGATAAATCATCAGGATTATTTGCTATATTAACACTTGATGACACGCTAATTGTTGGCATTCTTTCACGCAACCCATCCTTTCTTACACACCTATTGTCTTTCCAAACGCACACATCACTTTTTTGATCACAATCAGGCTTTATTCCACGTTCACTACAGGTTCGGCTGGAATAATTCTCTTCTGAATAACATTTCCCTGTGATAGTGCTCCACGTGCATTCGGTGCTGCCCATTTTCTTGACACAATCTGACTGATTTTTCCGCAGATTACATGCCAATGTTTGTGTTACTTCACGTTCGATATCTTCACGATCATTTTTCATTTGATTTTCCGTTGAAAAACAATACCCCTTGCGTTTACCCAATTTCTTGGTGGCAACCGCATTCTGTAATTTTTTCCAACGTTCTGTGCTTTCCGCCATATTTACCATACAGAATTTCGCACCACAATCTTCCGCTAAATCAGGTTTACCTTGTTGGCCACGTTTCGTTTTACATGCCTGTGGTGCATCTTGGTTAACCAAATTACGCAATGTTTCAATATCCACCGTTGCGGTCTTTTTCATACCACGGAACAAAGAAACATTCATAACGACATCGGATGCACATGCAACCTGGGTTGAACCAGTCATACCGGAATTCGCATCAATCCATTCACGTTGAACTGTTTCATTTTCATTAAGGATGCTAACCAAACGGCAATGTGGTTGATTTTTTGCAACCTTACCATTATCGGTTTTAACACGATAAAAACAACTTCTGTTATCTTTGTCATAACATTCGCAACACCCTTCGTCTGTGCATTCGCCTGCCTGTCTGCTGGGGCATGTATCACACAGATATTTACCCCACATATTGCAAGAGCCCGACAGCAACATAATAACATCACTAACATCAATACCGACCGTCATTGCCAATACCAATGCATCATACATATTTTCAACAACCGCTTCGTATGGATCAAAGAATTGATTTGCCAAATCTTTGAACTTTTTAACGCGTTTCGGCCCTGTGCAATTATTCGCCGAAGAATCACACCCCGCATATTCAAGCAATGAATCCAACGTTTGTTTCAAGCTTTTCATTGATGTAACCGCATCTTCGACCGCGGTTTCAATTTGCCCCCCGATTTGTTCACGCACCAAAATATCCGGATTTATACCATTTTTTACCGCAATTTGTTCGGCGTTTCCTAATTCCACACCATCAATTGTGGGCTCTTCTTCGGCCGCGGCACGACTTGCACGACTTTCCTCCAAAGCACTTTGAATTTGTGCGGCTTGCGATTCGCTTTGTGCCGCCATCTGTGATTGCATTTGGGCCATAGAATCCGCCATTTGCTGTTGCATTGCCGCCATTTGTGATTGCATTTGTTGCATCTGTGCGTTGCTCTGTTCAGCGGCGGCCGTGGCCGCGGCGGCTTGGGCTTCGGCCTGGGCCTGGGCAATGGCAACCGCATTTTGTTGTTCCTGGGCCTTGGCGGTTGATTGTGCGACAACCTGGGCAGTTATATAATCAACAAGTTCATCACCATGCTTTTTACAGGTGTTATTAGAATTAACACATCCTGCAACAATTGGACGTGCAACCGACATATCCATACATCCACCGGACGAACATTTTGGCGTTGCACAGCGTAAAATTACCGCGTTACAATTACCAAAATTGGCCTCGGCAACATTTGCTGCCATACCGCCACGGGCATTCATCATACTATTCCATTTATTGTTATTTGTGGCCCCGGTACCATTATATGCAGTCAGGTTAGAACCCGCAGTTGTTGCAACATTGGCCACCGCCGGCGTAATAAACGCGACGCACAATACACCACACAAAACCTTTAATGGAATATACATCTCTCTTCTGTATTGATATTCTAACATAAAAAGCGAATAAATAAAAGAAAAAAAGCATTCGGCCGAAGCCGAATGCATCAACAACATAACAAACAAGGAGAAAAAAAGATTATCCGTTGCAACGGTTGCAATTGTTGCGAACCACGCGACGTTCAGAATATGTACCCGCTGGTTCATAAACCGTTACTGGACGATATACCTGGTAATGATCAATTACTTCGGTATGGGTTTTAACACGAACTGGTTGTGCGCAAGAGTTGCATGGCGCAGAAACTGTGCGTTGTGCAACAGGTGCAGCATAGTTAACAGCCGTTGTGTTATAGCGAACGTGATTTGTGTATGTTTCTGTTTCGGTATAAACCCCACCATCAGATGCATTTGCACTGACCGCAACCATCGCAGCAAACAAACCAGACAAAATTGTTTTTTTCATATTTGACCCTTTTGGTTATTCGTCAATATTATAGGACACAAATTTGTGTTGTCAAGCATTATTGACAAATTTTTTTATTAGTGATTATTTGCCCTATTTTTATCAAAAATGACTAGAATTCTAAAATTATGCCCAAAACCCCGTCCTGTTTATCCGATGGACAGAACTGCTCTATGGTTTGGACCGCGGTTTCGACATCGGGGAATCCACATTTCGTCGCAGGGATAATTGCCAACAATTCATTAAACGTCTTGGTGACAACCAAACCTTTGACCTTCATAACAAAACTTTCATCTTCATTTTCATTACAAATAAAACGAATCGTATCGCCCAATTGTATTTTTTTGCGTTTTTCATCCAACAAACGCAACTCCACCGTCTTTTCGCCATGCAAAAACAAATCGAAATAGGTTCTTCTTAAATGCATTGTATGTTCTGCCATATTTGTCCCCTGTCATTATTTATCCATGTAAAAATCCGCCAAACGGCGGATTTTAATCTTATACACGACGTACTTTCTTTGGTCGGCATCCATTATGCGGAATACGGGTTGTATCAGTAATACTTTGTACCACCAATCCGGCATTTGCCAAGCCACGAACCGCGGATTCACGCCCCTGACCGATACCACGCATCAAAACATCAACTGTTTTCATTCCCATTTCGGCAACCTTTTTACCAACTGCGTCTGCCACAACTGTTGCAGCATAAGGTGTAGATTTCTTGGCACCCTTGAAATTATTTGCACCCGCGGTTGCCCATGTTAACACGGCACCCGATTGGTCTGTGATTGTGATACGTGTGTTATTATTCGTGGCAACGACATGTGCTATGCCGTGCGATACTTTTTTTACAACTTTCTTTTTACTAACTGCCATTTTTATTTTTTCCTTTTATTAGATGTCTTCAATTAACTATCGTGTTAATCTCTACCCAATTAAATTATTTACCCTTGACCGCAGAACCCGCGACGACGACGCGTTTACCTTTACGTGTACGTGCATTTGTCTGTGTGCGTTGACCCCGAACGGGCAAACGGTTACGATGACGAATACCGCGATATGTTTTCAGATCTTGCAAACGTTTAATATTCATTGCAACTTCACGACGAACGTCACCCTCGACCTTAAAGTTCTGTTCAATATAGTTCGAAATTTTAATAACATCTTCGTCGGTCAAATCTTTTGTGCGTAACCCATCTTTCAATTTCAAGGCTTTGCAGATTTGGGCGGCCCGGGCTGGACCAATACCATGAATATACTGCAATGACGCTTCGATACGTTTTTCCGCGGGGATGTTTACACCTGCTATACGTGCCATTTTTACTTTTCCTTTTTGTGTTCCCTGGATAATCTGTTTAACAAACTATCCTGCCTTTATTAAACCTTTGCGTAATTTTATATAAATTATCACAAAAGTCAAACCCTGTTTCACGTAACCAACATCATTAGTTACGGAAACGACCTTTCTTTGCGGTGGCGCCCATAACACCATGATATTGTTTTGCCACTAAATAGGATTGAACCTGGTTCATGGTATCTAAAACAACACCCGCAACGATTAAAACACTTGTTCCACCGATTACCAACGGCATACCAAAATGCGTATTCAATATGATTGGAATCACACAGACCACAATCAAATATCCAACACCAATCGCCGTAACCTTGGAAACCATAGAATCCAAGAACGTAACCGTTTGTTCACCTGGGCGAACACCCGGTATATAACCACCGGCGTTACGCAAATTGTTACTTGTCTCTTCAGAATTAAATACAACTGCGGTTTGAAAATACGCAAAGAATGCGATTAAAACCGTGTACAAAATGATATATGACCACGCACCATAGGTAAAGAACGCCATAATATTTTGTACAACCAAATTCTCACTTTGGGCAAAACGTTGTATAAACGCCGGCAACATCATAATAGACGATGCGAACACAGGCCCCATAACACCCGACATATTAACCTTAATCGGTAAATATGACGCGTTTGTGTTCACGACACCATTCGCCATAACCTGGCGTGGATACAAAATCTGAACGCGACGTTGTGCCATTTCAAAGAACGCGATAAGTGCAACGATACCAACAACGAACGCGATAACCAAAGCAATCATCGCAGGCGACATCTGACCAACGGAACCCAACGATACGATTTTCGCAATACCTTCGGGAACCTGGGCAATAATACCAGCAAAGATAAGCAGTGATGCGCCCTGCCCTATACCACGCGCCGTAATCTGTTCTGCCAACCACATAACAAACACGGTTCCACCAACCAACGCGATAATCGCCGACAATTCAAACGAGAACCCTGGGTTGACCACCGCACGTATACCATTGACCGGCGCCATAGATTCCAAACCACGAACCACGGCCCACCCTTGGACCACGGCCAACAACACTGCCAAATAACGAGTGTATTGATTGATTTTAATACGCCCAGATTCGCCTTCTTTGCGCAAATCATTCAATGATTTACTTGTCGCGGTCAACAATTGCAACACGATTGACGCCGAGATATATGGGAAAATGTTCAACGCCAACACCGACATACGCGATAATGAACCGCCGGTGAACATATCGAACATTCCCATCATGCCACTGCCTTCCCCTTGGAACAAGTGTAAGACCGCAGACGCATTAACACCCGGTAATGGGATGAACGAACCAACACGATAGATAATCAACGCACCCAACGTGAACAGAATACGTTTCTGTAAATCGGTTAACTTGCCAAAATATTTTGAAAAGATTTTCATGCGTTGTTCTCTCTTGTTTTATCCCAGATTATTTGTTCTTGATGCTGCCACCGACTTTGGTAATTGCGGCTTCTGCGGCCTTGGACCACTTATCTGCAACAACGTTCACCGCTGTTTTGATTTCGCCTTTGGCCAAAACTTTCAATCCAGACAAACGACGATTGATAATTTTTGCCGCCAACAACGAATCGATTGTGATTTCTTTTGCCGCATCAATTTTACCAGACGCGATAAACTTTTCGATATCACCAAGATTGATTGTTACATAATGTTTTGCAAACGGATTTGTAAAACCAAATTTTGGGAAACGACGCAAAATTGGCATCTGACCACCTTGGAAAGTTGCCTGTTTACGTGAACCCGCACGTGCCTTTTGACCCTTGGTACCACGACCAGCGGTCTTACCATAACCCGACGCCATACCACGACCAACACGTTTAATATCTTGACGTGCGCCTTTGTTATCCATCAATGCATTTAATTTCATCTTTTACTCCTATGAACTTATATAGTTCTGTTTCGCATACGGACAAGTGTCCGCATACTCGGTTTTATTTATATTTATTCTTCTGTTACACTAACCAAATGTGCGACTTTGGCAATCATACCACGAATCGCGGTACTGTCCGCAAATTCATGTGTTTTGCCTATACGGCCCAAACCCAACGTGGCCAAAATGCGACGTTGAGATTCCGGACGACCAATAACGCTTTTGATTTGTTTTACAACTAATTTCTTTGCCATAACAATCACCTTTTATTATTTGTCTTCTGCTGGGACTTCTTCGGCAATTTTTTTGCCATCACGGCCGGCAACAATTTCTGCAACCGTTTTACCACGACGTGCGGCAACTGTTTTTGGCGAATTCATCTTAGAGAAAGCCAAGAACACTGCGCGAATCATATTGTTTGGATTGTTTGCACCCTGGGATTTCACAACGACGTCTTGAACCCCCAGGCAGTCAAACACTGCACGCAAGGCACCACCCGCAATAATACCGGTACCAGGAACCGCACTGCGCAAAACCAATTTACTTGCACCATATTTCACCGAAACGTCATGGTGTAATGTGCGACCTTCTTTCAACGGAACGCGAATCATTTTTGCCTTGGCGGCCTTGGTTGCTTTCTGCACAGCAGCCTGAACTTCCAACGCTTTACCTTTGCCGAA
>CAMZFU010000019.1 GCA_947306185.1 uncultured Pseudomonadota bacterium
AAGAAGATCTAAAGGTGCCAACGGCAGACGGTGTTCGTAATGCAGAAAACCGTCGTGTTCGGGTTGTTAAAGAGGTTGCTTATACGGAACCGGCCGAGACGCAGATGGTACCTGTAGCGGATGTTTCCGTTCAGTCATATGTCGATGATTGTAACGGGGCAGAATGTGATATGTAGAAATGTTTTTTGGGAGCAGACAAAATACTTGACAAAAGTTTTTGTTGGTATATAATGTTGGCTACCAGAGAGATACTTTAAAGAGGTATTTAATATGGCGAAAGTTAAAGAAAACTTTGAAAGTGGAACAAAAAAGGTACCGTTTCGGTTGGGGGCCGCTATGATGCAGGCCTTTCCGATTAAGCAGGGGTTAGAAGCTTCGTTTAATAAAATCGGGGCGCAATGGCCGGCGGGTTTGTCAAAGGTAAACGAACCTGATACACAACGTTAATTCCGGGTTGACTTTCAAGTTATAAAGATTTTGCACGGTGGTGTTTTGTGCCACCGTGCGTTTTTTTACAAAAACCGTTTTGTGGATTGTGAAAATTATGATATAATGTGGGAGATATAAGGAGAGGAATAATGCCAAAATTATTATTATCTGTTTCGTTTGTTTTGACCGTTTTAATGCCGGTTTTGTCGCATGGGGCGCCTGTGAACCGCCATTTCGAATCTAACGAATTGGATGTTTCGGCGGTCATACCAGGGTCCGAAGGCATGACAGAAATGGAGGTCATTGCGACATTGAAACACGATATAGATCTTTTGGATGAAGAACTGCGTCAATGTGAACGTAAACGTAAAGGTTGGGTTGCAGCAACGGTTGTTGGCGGTGTCGGTGTTGTTGGAACCGGTATTGCGGCATTGGTGCAAAACAGCAAGATTCAAGATAAGAAAGCGGAACTTAAACGTGTAGAAAGTGATGTTGCGGCAGCAAAGCAAGATGTTGAACGCGCACAACAACGTTTAGATGGTATGCCACAATAACATTAATAATCTATGGAGATGAAGATGAAAGTCACAGGTTATACAACGGCAATATGTTTGGCTACGGTTGGAGTGTTGGAGTGTACAAATGCGGCACCAGCACCAAAACCAGTATATATGACATCTCAGATACAACGATTGCTTAACGAAAAGCAAGAAAAGATATCAAAGTTAGAAGAATGTGATGGCAAACGTAAAGGCTTTATGATTGCCGGTATATCAACACTTGGGTTAACGGCGGTTGGCGTTGGTGTAAATATTGCGCAGGCAAGCAAGAGTAATAAACTTTCCAATCAAATAGCGGATCAAAATCTTGAATTGGAAAAACAACAAAATAACCTTGCCAATATAAATTCACAAATATCAGAAAAGCAAAATGATCAGGCGCGTCGTGACTGTGAATCTGACCCGAAAAAGATATATGTTAATGGCCAATGTCTTGATAGGGAACGTTACGAGTGTGATCAAAATCCGGACAAAGAATGGAAAGACGGTAGATGTGTAGATAAAGAAAAACCACAACCGCAAGCACCGCAAGATTATTCGGGGTACATACTGGATTGTTCGCATACAAAATTTGATTTTGTTGCAGGTACTGATTTTCAAGCTGTGTTGCAGAAATTGAACAATCAGTGTAGAACCGAAACCGGCAGTGAAATGGTAAAGGTGTTACAAGAAGATGGCAAGATTGTATATGAATGTAAAGGTATGTCAGCACTTGATAAGTGCGCAGAAAGTAATGGGGGCGGTGGTAAAGTGCCATATGATGGCATAATCGGAAATCCATGTACAAGTAATGGTGATGGTTCAGTGTGGACCAATGGTGGCGACAAGAAATGTTTGCCATCCGAAGGTTCAACAAATACCGTGCCTTGTTCATGTAAGAAGCCGGCCGATGTTCCTATGGAGCCGGTGACGCCACCGGCCCCGGTGGTAACGCCAGACCCAACTCCGGTGACACCAAACCCAGTGGTAATCCCAGAACCAAAACCGGTAACGCCACCGAAACCTGAAGATTTACCAGATCGTATAATTGATAAACCTTGTAAAAAGGGTGATTTGGCTGCTAATGCGACCGCAGGCAAGTATGTTTTGAACGGTAGTTTAAAATGTCTTAAGGCGGAAGGTAGCACAGATATTGTTAATTGCCAATGTTCAATAACACAATGTGATACTTCGAAAGGATATTCGTTAAAGGATGGCAGATGCGTCCAAAATCAAAACGGCGGAGTCACCACCGAAACATGTCAGGCATCTGGTGGTCGTGGATTAGATGCGACGGGTAAGTGTATGTGTGATTGGACCAATAACGGAAATAATCAACACTTGCGTCGGGGCAGCAACGGGTTGTGTGAATGTCAGAATGGATACAAACGTGTTGATCCGAATAATCTAAAATTGGGTTGCGTTGCTGTTGGACTTAGTAAAGATTTACAGGATTACAAGAAACTGTTGGAACAGTTTGATAAAAAGTATTCTGCGATTGATACCGCGGTTGATACGGTTAAACGGTCCATGGAAGCCATTGAAAAGGCTGCACGCTTGGCTGATGTGAAAAAGTATGGTTATAAAACTGCGTTGGATACAGGTATGAGTACGACAAGAACACGTGTAAATGAAGCGAACAGTTTGTATAATCAAGCGGTTGCGAAATATAATGGACTTTCTGATACGGATAAGACCACGGCCGGTAAGGATAGGAGTCTGAAAGATAAGGCAGCACTTGATGCGTTTAAACGAGAAGTTGACCAGTATCTAAAGACCGCAGAGGGTTATGCGCAACGGGGTCAGAAAGCATATGATAAATTGGTAACGGATGAAGAAAATGATGCGGCTGGGGCGATGAGTATAGTGGATAAACAAAATATGGATAGGTGTATAAATAGTCATGGGCAATGGGATGGAAAGAAATGCTCTTGTGCCAGAGATCGTGGATTAGAACTGTCTTATGGTGAGTGCGAGTGTATAAATATAAAATGGGAATGGTGTCCAAAGAAAAATGCGTGTAGACCATCAACCGATTGCTAAAGATATAAAGAAAAGTATTATAAATCCCCATGAGTATGGGGATTTATTTTTTTACCGCCCAGAACAGTGCCAACAACCATCCGATGCCGGTCCATCCGAATAACCATGATGCAACACGGATGCGCAGAGCCATAAATTTATCCTTGCCATTTTTGGCGGCCAGATATGCCGGTGCCAATGTTATTATCACAAACACAATGGCCGCCGCAATGTACTTTGCAATTAAAATTTGTTCAGGTGTCATTTGCATCGCAAATTATTTACCATATGTTGCATTATTACCCAATTCTTCTTCGATACGCAACAACTGATTATATTTTGCCATACGGTCTGTTCGTGACATAGAACCTGTTTTGATTTGGCCTGCATTTGTTGCAACCGCAAGGTCAGCAATCGTTGTGTCTTCGGTTTCGCCACTGCGGTGGGAAATTACAACACCATAATTGGCATCCTGGGCCATTTTGATTGCGCGCATGGTTTCGGTCAAACTGCCGATTTGATTCACTTTTATAAGAATTGCATTCGCAATACCGCCCGAAATACCACGTTCCAAACGAATCGGGTTTGTTACGAACAAATCGTCACCAACCAATTGGCATTTACTACCAATTTGTTCGGTTAATTTTTTCCACCCGTCCCAATCTTCTTCGGCCAAAGCATCTTCAATAGAGATAATCGGATATTTTTCGATTAAATCTTCATAGAATTTAATCATATCGTCAGAAGACATTTGTTTGCCTTCAAAATTATATACGCCGTCTTTATAGAATTCAGATGACGCAACATCCAAACCAATAGAAATTTCTTCGCCTGGTTTGTAACCAGCATCACGAATCGCCGCGATAATTGCGTCAAGTGCTTCGGCGCATGAATTAAAGTTCGGTGCAAATCCACCTTCGTCACCGACATTCGTTGAATGACCGCCGGATTTCAAGATTTTCTTTAGATGGTGGAAAGTTTCTGCGCCCATTTGAATTGCCGCCGATTCAGTTTTGGCACCGTTCGGAATAATCATAAATTCTTGGGCGTCTAACCCATTATCCGCATGTGCACCACCGTTGATAATGTTCATCATTGGACACGGCAATACATGTGGATTATTGTTGCCATAGATTTCGGCAAGGTATTTATACAGGGGCATGTCTTTTTGATTTGCAACCGCGCGTGCCGCCGCCATTGATACAGACAGAATTGCATTTGCACCCAATTTGTCTTTATTTGGTGTGCCGTCAATACTTAACATCTTTTCATCTAATGTGGTTTGTGCCGATGCGTCCATACCGATGATTTGTGGTGCGATAGTATCGTTAACATTTGCAACCGCTTTGGAAACGCCTTTACCCATAAATGCGGTTCCACCATCGCGCAATTCTAACGCTTCAAATGAACCGGTGCTTGCGCCGGATGGAACGGCGGCGCGGCCCATTGCGCCCCCACTTAAGGTTACATCACATTCTACGGTTGGGTTCCCACGCGAATCCATAATCTGGCGTGCGTGAACTTTTACAATTTTATACATATTTTTCTCCTTATGTATGCTAATGTTGCTTTTTTTTCCTGCTTAAATGTGGTATAATATAGAAACAAAAGCAAGGAAAAATAATAAAAATATGCAAAAAAAATCGTTAGCATTTTTCTTGGGAATGGTGCCTTTTTGTGCCATGGCAGAGACGATAGATGTGGGGCCTGGGGCTGTTTATGACATGAACAGTGCGTTGAATGCCGTAAATAATTCATATGTCTTTACTGGGGGCAGTGGGTTATTTGTTAATGGTGGAATATCTGTAGCAAATTCGTTTTATGTCGGTGTTGATGCGCCGATTGGCCTTGCTGATGGGTATGTTTATGCGGAAACCGGGATAGATAACCCATATACTGTTTCGGCGGTGGGAAATATTTCTATTGACCAGGGCTTAGAAATTGCCGAGGGGTATAATTTGCTGCTGAATGGTGTCGGGGGCAATGGAGTTGCATTTTTTGCGGGTAATATCGAGGCCACCGGTGAATTGACGTTTAACAATATGGGGGCTGTAAATGTTAATCAATTTGTTGCGACGGGAACAGGAAATGTTGGTATAAATGCTCGTTCGTGGCAATCTGATGTTTTTCAAATGAATAATTCCAAAAATGTGACACTCAATTTGGGTACGGGTATAATGAGTGTTACGGGCTACATTGAAAACCAATCAAATGGCGCATTATCAATTGCGGCGAGTAGCATTACCGCCGCGGGTATTGAAAGTGGTGATAATGGTGGCAATGTTTCGTTGAATTTGACCGGTAATCTGAACTTGACGGGTGGTGATAGTTCGACGGCGTCGTTGATAATCAAAGGTGACTTTAATGCCATGGTGACCGGCGCAACAACGTTTGCGCATGGGGTTTATCTGGCGCCAACGACAGATGTGTTTAGGTTGACTACGGGAACATTGGCGTTGAATGAAAGAATCGATTCGTTTTATATGAACAATTTGGATACATTTTATCTAAATGTAACCGGGGGTAATGTCGATGCAGGAACAAATGCGATTGTTAACGGTTCGCTGAATTCCAATGCAAATATGCAATTGACCGGTCAAAACATTATCGCAAGTTCGATATCGAATTCTGCAATGTTGGGATTAAATACGAGTGGAACATTAAACATAGCCAATTATATTACCAATGTGGCTGGTATCATGGGGATTGATGCAGGTACTATTTCTGTGCCGGTGGTAAATGTTAATGGTGGGGTGGTAAATATTGCTGGAAACTTTTCCGGTTTAGAAGAATTACATGTTATCGGCAATTTGTATCAAAATACGAATACAGGCACGGCGGCGGGCAGTATTAATTTTAATGGGTCAGGTTATACTTTGGTCGCGAATAGTGTTGACGTTGGTGGAATAATCCAAACAAATGATTCTTTTGTTTTGCAAACAGATGATTTGGTTGTTGGTGCAAATGGTATAGATGTCCATAATTTTACAATCAAGAATATAAGTGAAACAGGTGCAACTGTTACGGTAGGTGGTGATGTATCCGGCGGGTTAAAGTTGAATGGTGTCGGGGCTGTATCGGTTGATGGGGATTATACTTTTGATGATAACAGTTTGTTGTTGGCAATTATTAACGCGGAATCCGCAGATTATTCATATTGGGCAACCGTAACATATGATGCGGAAACACCGTTGATTACCAATAATTCTGCATCGGCCGAACCAATTATTACCGTATCCGGCCAGGTGATAAATAATATTTCAACAACATTAAACGCGCCGACGGAAACTCCGTTACAGCCGTCACAGATTGGGATTGTTTTAACACAGACGGTTGACCAAGGTACCGCAATATGGTTGATGCATGCGGATGGCGGATTTACAACAGAATTTTCTAAATTGAATATAAGTTTCTGTAATGCAGACGGTTCAATTTGTACGGATTATCTGGACGCGTTTGATACGTATAATGGTACAGATGACGATTTGCCAATTTATCTGGTTACGCGTAATAAAGATGTTTACGTTGTGTTTGATGATCGTTTCGCGGATCCTATTGGTTTGTTCAAATTGCAACCGGTGGTCGGCATTGCGCGACATCACACCAAGGGCGAATATCAATCAGCTGGTGCGTTGGATAATTTGATAGAAACACTTTTGGCTGCGGATGGTCGTGCATATGATTCATCAACCCCACTTATTGTGGTTAAAGATTTATTTGATGGAACGGTATTGAAAAACGTTTCTAATCAATTATACAACAGAATGCATGATTATGCGCGTCGTGGAGATGCAAAAGTCGTCAAGAATTTTAGCAGATTGTTCCAACTGCGCGAAGCAAACCAGATAACCAATGATATTGCCATGAACAGATATTCTGAATTTCGTGAAATGTCGGATATGTTCATTGACGAAGCGATATGGAATCGTAACCATCGTTTGAATAAATTATGGATACGTGGCGATTACAGCACGTTTACCAATGATATGGAAACCATGCGTTCCGAAGGGCATAGGTTGGGTATTGCGTTTGGATATGATTGGCAATCCAGCAATACACTTATTTTGGGTTGGACCGGCCATATGTCGTTTATAAACAATCATGGAACTGATGATATAGATTTGGGGTATGGGCGACGCAATACTGAAACAGGACGTGTTGAAACAGACGTAGATAGTACGGGATTTGGTGCAGGTGGATATTTTATGAAAACATTAAATAACAAGGCGCGTTTATATGGTGATTTAATGTTGGATGTCAATATGATAGATGTTAAACGTTCACAGACGTGGGTTGATGATATATCTGGTGAGGCGTATTCATATGGAATTATGGGCGAATTAGGCCTTATCCATGATTGGTTGAATCAGTATATAATTGGTAATCTGTATGCACGTACGGGATACAATTTCGGATTTGATATGACCGAAGAGATAGATGGTTCTGATTATATGAAGTTGAAATTCAAGGGGCATACGGTATTTACTCCTGGGTATTCATTGACGGCACAAAAACGCATTTATCCATCGGCCTGGTTTGAATTCAGACCATATGCAACGGTTGGTATTGAATATGATTTGCTTGGTGCCCCGGATACAATGGAATACAAATTTGCGCTTGCCAATTCATGGACAGAATATGACACATCTATTGACCCATTGTGGGTAAGTGGTGGGGCAGGTGTGGAATTCTTGTCGGTGACTGGTTTGCACTTTGGTTTGGGGTATCGGTACACATATAACGATGCAATGCAGATACATAAATTACATTTATCTGCAAAGTACAGATTCTAAAAAAAAAGAAAACGGCGCGTGTTGCGCCGTTTTTTATTTCCACACAATCCATTAAAATGGAATGTCATCACCAATTTCGGCAATAGATATTTCTTCACTTGGTGCCGGTGTTGGTGTCGATGCGGCCCCACCCATTGCATCAACAGATTTTGCACCCGACAAAATAACCATTGTGCCACTGAATTGATTCAGGACAACTTCGGTTGTAAATGTATCAACACCTTGTTGATTTTGCCATTTACGTGTACGCAGGGAGCCTTCGATATACAGTTTCGTGCCTTTCTGTAACATACGTTCGGCGACATCCACCAAATTGGGGCTAAATATTACAACGCGGTGCCATTCTGTTTGTTCTTTTTGTTCACCGGTTTGTTTATCGCGCCAACGGTCACTTGTCGCCAGTGAGAAACTTACGACCTTTTGACCACTTTGCATTGTACGTGTTTGTGGGTCTTGCCCCACGTTACCAACCAAAATAACTTTATTGATACTTCCTGCCATTTTTACTTCCTTTGTTAAATCTGTCTGTATTGAAGCAATATTCACACCCAAAATCAAGAAAAAAGCAATATACTTGACTTTTCAGGCAAAAAGTACTATAATAGTGGCATCTAAGTTGGTGGTACGTTCTGTACAATCGTAATTTTCCAAAAAAGGACTTTTTAATGCATATAAACGAGATTAAGGCAAAATCGCCGCAACAATTGTTGAAAATGGCGGAAGATATGGGTATTGAAAACCCGTCACAATTAAATGTCCAGCAACTGCGTTTCGCGGTTATGCGTGGATTTGCGGCCGACAAACAAATTACACTTATTGGTGACGGTGTTTTGGAGCGTCTGCAAGATGGTTTCGGATTCTTGCGCGCGCCAGAAAGTAATTATTTGGCGGGACCAGACGATTTGTATGTATCGCCAAATTTGGTTAAAAAATACGGCCTTAAGACCGGTGATTATGTTGAGGGCCAGATTCAAGCACCGCAAAATGAATCAGAACGATATTTTGCGTTGGAAACAATCGAACGCGTGAACGGTGATAACCCAGAAAAATTGCGCCATCGTGTATCTTTTGATGATATGACGCCATTATACCCAGATGAACAATTGAAGATGGAAGTTACAGACGACACTGATAAAGGACGTAATTTATCAGCGCGTGTAATCGACCTTATATCGCCAACGGGCCGTGGCCAACGTTCATTAATTGTTGCACCACCACGGACTGGTAAAACCGTTATGTTACAGAATATTGCGCATTCTATTGCGACGAATTATCCGGATGTGAAACTTATTGTGTTGCTTATTGATGAACGTCCCGAAGAAGTTACCGATATGCAACGCAGTGTAAAGGGCGAGGTTATTTCTTCAACATTTGATGAACCCGCAACACGTCATATTCAGGTCGCCGAAATGGTTATCGAAAAGGCAAAACGTTTGGTCGAAGCCGGCCAAGATGTTGTTATCTTGCTTGATTCTATTACGCGTTTGGGCCGTGCGTACAACACGGTTGTTCCGTCCAGCGGTAAGGTTTTAACCGGCGGTGTTGATGCGTATGCATTGCAACGTCCGAACCGTTTCTTTGGTGCCGCGCGTAATATCGAAGGCGGGGGCAGTTTGACTATTATTGCAACCGCATTGGTTGATACGGGTTCCAAGATGGATGAAGTCATTTTCGAAGAGTTCAAAGGGACCGGTAACAGCGAAATCATACTTGATCGCAAATTGTCTGATAAACGTGTGTATCCGGCGATTGATATTACGAAATCGGGCACGCGCAAGGAAGATTTGCTGGTCGGTAAAGACACCTTGTCCAAGATGTACGTTTTGCGTCGCATTATAAATCCAATGGGAACGTTGGAAGCGATGGAGTTCTTGTTGGATAAATTGCGCGTGACAAAAACAAATGACGATTTCTTTGGTTCAATGAATCAATAAAGAAAATCGTGTAATAATTAAAACGCACCGTCCGGTGCGTTTTTTTGTGGGGAAATATAATGAAAATATATTTAATTATCGCCGTCGGGTGCATTATATTTGGCGCGTATGAGTTTGGATTACAAATTGCGCACAAGAAATGCGAGGTAAATGTGGCGCAAAATCAAACAAATGAAATAGTGAAAACAATTTCTATCCAAAGGATTTCTGATGAAAAAGTTTATCATACCAGTGTTGACGATATTCGTGGCATCTTGCGCGCAAAATACTCTATCGCCGAATAATGTTTGTCCGTGCCAATTAATATATGGGCGTGCATCAGATTGGAATGTGATAAGCGATGATTTGGCGCGGAATATATACCGGCATAATTTAATGTGTGAATCGATGATGACAGATTATTCACTGTAATATTCAATTAGTGATTCTGCGGCATTTTCGACCTTAATCAGTGCCTTTTCATATGCATCACAGTCACGTGATATTTTGGAACGGTATGCATCACGCAGGTTTGATGCCATATATGAACATGCGCGTAAGTGTTGCACACAATATTCATGGCCCGTAAGGAAGGTGTTTTGCCCGCGAATGCGTTCATCGGCCGTTGGCCATTCTATATTTAGTGCGTTATCAAGATTTTCCCAAGAATTTTCACCAACGTACTGCCCGATACGTTCCATCCAGTATTCATTCATTTCTGCTTCGGTCCATTGCCCACCGCCTATAAGGCGAATAATTTGGGTTATCATACCGTTGATTTTGTCTTGGTGTGCGGCATCAATTTGTGCCAGTTTCGCACTGCAATAGCAACGATTATATGCGGTGCCTTCGCGTTTACAGTATCTGTTCATACATTCTGTATAATCGGCCAAACAACGTGATGAAGATACACCTTCGGGGCTAACATTGATAGTATTGGTTGGGTTCGTGGTATCTGGGATACCGCGGGGTGTGGTGCGATTATTGGATTGACGTGCTACAACTTTGCGTGCGCCTGTTGTGGTTGCCGCCCGCGCGATATTTGACGAAGTGCGTTGTACAACGCGACGTGTTGTTGATTTTGTTGTGGTGTTGGTATTTGTATTATTGGTTGTTGTTTGGGCCTTTTTTGCCGTACGTGGAACGACGCGTCGTGCCGGGGCCATACGTTTTGTTTTAACGACAATGTCCATTGGATTGTTTGTCTGGCTAACGGTGGTTCCCGGATTCAAATCAGTGCGCATTTTGTTGGATAAATATGGATACATATACGCATAAGATTGGGGATCAATATATGATGATAATTCACCCCTTGCCGCCATGGCATCCACAGATGCAGTGCATATTGTTAAAAACAAAAGCAAAAGTATCCTTCCCATACGACGATTTTAATCTAAAAGGTATTTATAAAACAATAAAAAAATAAATTGGGCAAAATGCCCGATTTAATCGTAATGTTTGTTGTATATTATTTTTCCTTGTCGCGGGGTTCGGTAATGGCGCAAAGCAGCATACTTGCCAGTGCCACCGCGCCAGAATAGTGGGCGACTTCGTCACGTTCTGGGGTCGGTTCGTCGGTACAAGCCATCAACAATGTAACACAAACCCCAAGAGTCATTGTTGCGCGACTGAACTTGTTTAACATTTTTCTTAATTTATCTTTGTTTATTTGCATTTGTTGCTCCTCTTGTCTGACAAGATTATAGTACATAATTTGTGTTTGTCAAGTACAAGATGCGGTTTTTTATGGGGTCCTGTATGGGCGTCCAGATTATTTATCAAACATTTTTGTGATTGTTCCCTGAAGTGTTACGGCCGTAACCATATTTCCATCTTCGCAATGGTATGTTTCGGTGCTCCATTCTGGGACGCGTTTATAGAAACTGTGAATATCAACAACGGCATCCGCACCCATTTCTACGGCGCGGTCTTGTAAATATTTGACCGCACCCAAAAATGCGCTGTGACACCCGTCGTTGGTGCTCATAAACGCCTTGCGTTTGTTGGCAATGTACATTATCAATTTCTTGCCATTAACGCGTTCTGATTTTCCAAATGACATTTGGATATTGGGATTAAGAACTTCTTTGGCGCGTTCTGAATTTAGATCTTCGTCGATTGACCGATAAACCGTGCCGGCGCCGTTACATGCCGCCAGTATACTAATAGAAGTCAATAATAGTATTTTTTTCATTATTCTCCTCCTTTCTTGAAAATAAGTGATGTGTTTATGCCACCAAAGGCGAAATTGTTATTCATAACATATTTTGTATCTATGTTGCGCCCCGTTCCCATTATATAATCCAATTTGCCGCAATTTTCGTCCGGCGTGTTCAGGTTCAATGTCGGCGCAAACCATCCGTCGTTCATCATCTGAATTGACCATATTGATTCCAATGCACCGCACGCACCAAGTGTATGGCCAACATAACTTTTAAGGCTGCTTACCGGGGTGTGATGTCCAAATACGGATTCCGTTGCGCAAGATTCAGCGATATCACCGTGTGTTGTGCCCGTTCCGTGCATATTTATATAACCGATATCGGTTGGCGCGATGTTCGCGCTGTCCAACGAAAGTTGCATACACTTTGCCATTGTTTCTTTGTTCGGTTGTGTTGCGTGCATACCGTCGGTGTTTGAACCGAACCCGACAATTTCCGCATAGATTTTTGCGCCACGTGCCTTGGCGTGTTCATATTCTTCTAATATCAATGTTCCCGCACCAGAACCAATGACCAATCCGTCACGGGCAACATCAAACGGGGCAGGGGATTTGTCGGGACTATCGTTCTTGGTGCTGGTTGCGTATAATGTATCAAATACGGCGACCTGGGTTAAATCGAATTCTTCGGCGCCACCGGCAATCATAATATCTTGGATACCATTTTTAATCGCCTCGTATGCGTAACCAATGGCCAAACTGCCCGAAGTACAGGCGGTGCCACTGGGGATAATGCGCCCGATGGTCTTGAAATAAAGTGATATATTCACCGCCGTTGTTTGTGGCATTAATTTCAGGTATGAAAAAGATGTAATTGCGCCGACCTCTTTGGTGTGCCGTATGGAAAAGAAATCCGCCACACCTTCGGCCGAACCGAATGAAGAACCATATGCGACACCCGTGCGCCCCGATGTCAATATTGCATCATCAATTAAACCGGCATCACGTAGGGCGTTTTCCGCGGTATATACCGCCATTATGGATACCTGTCCCATTGTGCGTAAAACCTTGCGCGTGTAATGTTCTGGTAATGTAAAATTCATATTGGGTGCCGCCAAGTGCGTATTAAGGCCGCGTATTTCTGTCAATTCTGGCATAATACGGACCTCGTTTTTTAATTCATGCAGGCGATTCTTGGATGTTTCCAAATCGTTTCCAATTGAACTGATTAAACCCATACCTGTTACAACAACGCGTTTCATTTTATATCATCCCACCGTTCACAGAAATAACTTGGCGCGTGATATATGCCGCATCATCAGACAATAGATATGCGACCAAACTTGCGACCTCTTGTGGTTTGCCAAAACGGCGCATAGGAATTGCGTCACGTACCATTTCTTCGGGTAAATCGGCGGTCATGTCTGTTTCAATTACCCCCGGTGCAATTGCATTTACGGTTATGTTGCGGCGCGCCAATTCGGGTGCCAATGATTTAACCATACCGATTAAACCGGCTTTTGATGCGGCATAGTTTGCCTGGCCACGGTTGCCTATTATGCCCGATATTGATGACATTACAATTATGCGTCCCCCTTTGCGTTCCGATATCATTGGCATTACGCATGGTTGTAATGTGTTATATGCCCCGTCAAGGTTTGTATGAATCACATTATCCCACATATCGCCGTTCATTGCCGGAAATGGTGCATCCGCATTTATACCCGCGTTACAAATTACACCATAATAAACACCGTTTTCTTTCATGTCGGCGGTAATTGCATTGGCCGTTGCGTTGCGGTCTGATACATCAAAAGAAATGATTTTTCCATGTCCACCTAATGCGGTGACTTCATCCAATGTGTTTCGTGCCGCCGTGGCGTTTTTATTATAGTGTAACACCAAATCGCATCCCATCGGTGCCAAGTACAATGCAATTGCACGACCAATTCCACGACTTGCACCGGTAATAAGAATTCTTTTATTCATCTTGGTTTTCCATAAATTTTTGTATGTCGTCCGGGCGGAATACATTTATCGCCCCAGATGCAACAAGATTGTTATCAGAATTGTATATTTGACAGTCAAAATTTGCAATGTTTTTATCAAAGAACACTGCCGCAACATGTATAAAATAAATCTGTCCCACAAGGTATGTTGGGATGTCCACTGTTAATTTTCGTGACCCCAAAACGAAACCAACAATTGGTTTAGATTCTGGATCGTGTTCACGGTCGGCTGCGCCAATAAAGCAACCAATTGCCTGGGCCATATATTCCAATGATATCCATGACGGTACACCACCGATAACATCGTCATACATTAAATCGTCACGTGTAATATCGACACGTGCAACCAATGTTTGATTATCAAAATCCACAGATTCAACCGCGGTAATAAGTTGCATTGGTGAACGATGTGGCAAAAGGTCAGAAATATTATAATCCTTCATATCATTTCCCAATTATTATTGTTGAATTACTGCCCCCGAAAGCAAAGGCGTTACATAATATTGTTCGTATTTCTTGGTTATCATTTTTTGTCGCCAAATGTATTGGAGCGCAATCGTCGGCAAATTGTCCATCATATACATGTGGAATGCTAAAATTGTGTTTTAACATTAACCACGAAAGTGCCACTGAACATGCGCCTGCCGCACCCAAACAATGTCCGGTCAATGGTTTGGTTGATGCGCATGTTGTTTTGTCGCCAAATATATCATATATGGCCTGCGATTCCATTGCGTCATTTGCAATGGTTCCGGTTCCATGCATATTTATGTAATCTATGTCTGATGGCGTTAATTTAGCATCCGCGATTGCACATTTCATAGATTCTATGGCACCGGCGCCGGTTGGATCAGGGGCGGTCGGGTGATAAGCGTCCGATGTTTCACCGCAACCCATAATGCGGATACCTTCTGTGCTACGTTGCATAATAAATAATGCAGCACATTCGCCCAGGTTTATTCCATCACGATTTTTTGACATTGGGTTGGTTATTTTATGCGACAGGGCCTCTAATGCGTTAAATCCGTTCAATGCGAAATCACACCGTGCATCAACACCGCCGCATATAACCGCATCACATATATTTTGTCTGATTAAATCACGTGCGGAATCCAATGCTTTGATACTGGAAGAACAAGCCGTTGATATTGTGTATGCCGGCCCAGTTGTTTCAACCATATTGCGCAACATTTCTGCGGGTGTCCCCAATTCCAACATAGATACCGAAAATGTGTCGGGCATTGTGCCGGTTGAAAGTTTAGTGGATATGTGTTTTTGGGCCTCGTGTACGGCGGTATTACTGGCACCCAAAATGATACCAATTCGTGTAGGGGAATATTGCGCTTTGATTTTTTCGATTGCCGGTTTGATTTGTTCAATGGCGGCCAACATTAAATCATAAAAACGCATATCGTGTCGCGTTTCAATATCCACGGCACCAAAGGGTACAATGTCGCCATTTACACATACTTTGTTGGGTTGCATACCGTTTTGATTGCCAGATTGCGCATTGCGAATTATGTCGTTATGGTTTGTTCCCAACGCGCATACGAATCCAAGATGACTTAATACAAAATCCATACCTAAAACCTGCTTGCAAACGGGATGAAATCTTATTATACTCAGGTTAAGTATTGTATAAACAATCTTTTTTTGCAAGTATGAATAATATAATCGGTATTGGTAATTTTTATGTTTGGCGAGAATCTGACAATGAAAAATTGCCAGATGTTTCTTTTATTCCACCAATGGTTCGACGCCGTATGACAGATTTACAGAAAATTGCAATTGGTATTGCACATAATGTCGTTCCTGATAAAGCCGATTACAGGCTTGTTTTTGCATCAAGGTATGGGGAATGGGGGCAGACGATAAAACTTATTAAACAATTTCACGAGGCGGCCGAAATGTCGCCGGCGGGGTTCAGTAATTCTGTGCACAATGCGGCTGCTGGTGCATTTTCTGTATTGACCGGGAACAAGAATTCATATGAATCTATTGCAGCGGGCGCACGGACTATGGAATCTGGGGTGATGGCGGCCCTGATGAGTGCAAAGCCGGTATTGTTTGTGTTTGCCGAAGAAAAATCACCAGAAATGTATGAGGCGTATCTTGAAAAGCCGGTTATGGCGCATGGACTTGCGTTTATGTTGCCGGATGATGCATCGCGCAGGGTTGAATGGAATCCAACCGCCAATATGGTTGCGCCATTAACTTTTGATGCGATGGCTGATTTCTTGGAAAATGGCGGCGAGATAAAAACATCATCATGGGAAATGGTGGATAAATGATACGCATAATTCGTAGTTTTTTATGCCTGGTGTGTTTTGCGATTTTTGGGGGCGGGGCACTTGGACTTGGCGGAATTATATTTCCAATAATGTTGCTTATATATCGCCGGCCCGAAACGCGGCGTCGCATTTTGTCGCAATCCATTCACGTATCGTGGAAATTTTTTGTTTGGTTGATGTCTGGAATGCGCCTTATATCTGTAAAAAGTGCAGATATCAAGGCCATGAAATATTTACGTGGCAATATAATCGTTGCAAATCATCCGTCGTTAATAGATGTTGTGATTTTAATATCTTTGATTCCCCAAAGCGTGTGCGTTGTCAAAAAAAGTTTATTCCATAACATATTTGTAAAGAGGGTTATACAGCATATATATTTGTCAAATGATATGAGTGCCGAAGAATTTATCACGCGTGGCGGTGAGTTTTTAGATAATGGTTACAATATCATCGTCTTTCCCGAAGGAACACGTACGGTTGCGGGGCGCAAGGTTCGACTGCACCGTGGTTTTGCATACCTGCATATGAAGACAGGACGACCGATTTTACCGATACATATCGAAAATATTCCGCCGATATTGGGCAAAACACAAAAGTGGTATGATATTGGTACCAAGACATCTGTTTATACGTTAAAATTACAAGATGCGATTTATTACAAGCGGGCGGATAACCAAACGGAACGTGATGCGGCAATTTCAATTACAAATATTGTATCGCGTGCGATATTCGGGCTATAAAAACTTGACATTAAAAGCAAAGTTTTTTATTCTTGGCCTGTTATTGGAAAGATAGGAATGTATGACTATGACACGACAAGATTTAGAACATGAAATCAAAGAATTAATTGTTTCTGCGCTGGATTTAGAAGATGTTACTGCGGACGATATTGTAACAGATGCGCCATTGTTTAGGGAAGGATTAGGGCTTGATTCAATCGATGCGTTGGAAATGGGTATGGCGTTAAGAAAACGCTATGGTGTTGTATTTTCCGCAGATAAAGAGGCCAACAAGGCGTATTTCAAATCTGTGGCAACATTGGCAGATTATATTGCAAAATCAACCGATATGAAATTGGAGTAGGGTTATTATGTACACAAAACAGGAAATTTTTCAGAAAATATCAGATATATTAATCAAAGATTTTGACTGCAAACCCGAAGTAGTAAAACTTGAAGCAAAGTTAGTTGAAGATTTAGATTTGGACAGCATAGACGCGGTTGATTTGGTTGTGCGTTTGCAAAAGATTATTAATGTGCGTGTAAAACCCGAAGATTTTAAGCAAATTTCCACATTACAGGATGTCGTTGATGCAATTGAAAAAATTGTCAATTCGGCCAATTAAAATACTTGGCGTATTGGTTGCAATTGCGTATCCAATCGCCGTGTTTGTTGCGTTGCAACATAATTTTTCTGTGCGTGTATTGGGGTTGGTGCTGTGCGGGTTGATATTGATTACTATGGCATGGCGAAAAGATATATGGATGGGGCTGTTTGGGGTACTGTTGACCGCACAGGCCGCAATTCTAAATCAAGAAATATTTCTGAAACTTTATCCGGTGTTTATGAATGCAACCGTTTGCGCATTGTTTGCATTTTCATTAAAGAACGTGCCATTGGTTCAACGTTTCGCCGAAAAAATGAAGTACGAAATTAACGACAAATTTAAACAGTATGCGCGTCGGGTGACGATTGCGTGGGCGATATTTATGGGAATAAATACGATTGTATCATTGGCGACGGTATTTATGTCTGATTGGGTGTGGACGTTGTATAATGGGCTTGTTTCATACTGTTTAATTGGAATAATGATGGTTGGAGAATATCTTGTTCGTATAAGGGTAATGCATGAAGATAAATGATATCTTTTTTGCCGAAAATAATACGCCACTGTTTTGTGGTGGTGCGCAGGTTACCGTTGGGCAATTTGCCGCGGATATTGCGCGGTTCGCAACACATTTTTCGCGTATAGATTCTGATACGGTTATACTTTATATTCCGAATAATTTTTATTTGTTTTGTGCGTGTTTCTTTGCGTTGCTTCAGGTTCATAAATCGGTTGCATTGCCGGGAATGTTAACGGCGCAAAATGCCAACGGTTATGCAGATTTAACAAATACTATTATAACCGATTTGCCGGATGATTTTGCTGGCTTTACCAAGGTTGCACCAAAAGTTCCCGATGAACCCGCAGATTGGAAATTTACAGATATATCTGACGAAAATGTATATTTCTTTACGTCCGGATCAACCGGCGTACCGAAACGTATCAAGAAAACATTAAAATCATTATTGGCCGAAGTAGAATATCATGTTGCAACACACGCAAATCAAATTGCTGAAACGCCGGTTGTTGTTGCGTCAATTGCGCCGCATCACATGTATGGTATTTTGTGGCGTGTATTGTTTCCGATTGTTGGGAAGATGGCCGTTGATACAGATATGATTTTTACCCCCGAAGAACTTATTGCAAAGCAAACTGTATATGAAAAAATCTTTTTCTTAACTACGCCATCGTTTTTAGACGGGATAACGCGTTACGGTGGGCAATATAAATTTGCGGCAAATTGTATAGGTATAGTGACTTCGGGCAGTTTATTGGGTAAAAAAACATCAGAATCAGCGTATAATATGTTCGGTGTTTCCCCGTTTGAGGTGTTCGGCAGTACTGAAACTGGTGGCATCGCATGGCGGCAACAGAGGTTGGATGCTAATTGGATAATATTTGATTCCGTTGACGTTGATATAAAAGACGGATGCATTGAAATAACTTCGCCATATTCTTTTCAGAATCCCTATTTAATGTCTGATGCGGTGGAAATGATAGATGAAAAGCATTTCAAATTGTTGGGGCGTGCAGACAGAATTGTGAAAATCGCCGAAGAACGTATTTCTTTGCCCGATATGGAAAAATGGTTGGCAGACAATGAGTATATTTCTCGGGCATATTGTACCACGATGCGCAAAGGTGCGCGTGATATCATTGGATGTATGATGGAATTGACGGATATTGGTGCGGAACACATTA
>CAMZFU010000020.1 GCA_947306185.1 uncultured Pseudomonadota bacterium
ATTTGTTGATGAAATAAAGAGATATTTGTCGGGGTTTGTGCCTGTGGTTGCGTTACCACGGTGTATTCGTATTGTGAATCAAATTCCAACCAATGCCCAAGGTAAGTTTGTTAAAAATGAAATTATCGCGATGTTGGGTTCAAGTGTTGTTGAACCAATCGTACAAAATATTATTAAAACAGATGCGAATGTTGTTGCTGATTTAACGTTTCTTGGGGACAGTGCGTATTTTATTGGGCATTTTCCAAATTTTCCGATATTGCCGGGCGTTGTTCAAATGCATTTTGTATTTAAGTTTATTAAACAGTTTTTCCACGTGTCGGCATCCGCATTCGATGTAATTAAATTGAAATACACTTCATTGATTTTACCTGATATTACAACACGGTTAGAATTGATTCGTGGGTGCGAAAGAGAATTTGCTTTTTGTTATTCTCAACACGGGAAACCTTGTTCCGCAGGTAAAATAGTTATCAAAGGGGTCATAAATGTTTAGACCTGTTATAATTATTCCGTGCTATAATCACGTGAATGCTTTCGCACCGTTTGCAATTAAGATTTCCCAGGTCGGGTTTCCAGTTATCGTTGTTGACGATGGTGGCACGCCATCGCAATCGCGTAAATTAAAGAAAATATGTGCGGCCCACGGTTTCAATTATGTTCATAATCCTAAAAATGGTGGTAAAGGGCGCGCAATGAAAATTGGGTTTAATGTTGCGCGTGATATGGGCTTTACACACGGGTTGCAAATCGATGCCGATGGTCAACACAATGCCGCGGATATAGTGCGGTTCTTTGCACTGGCCGAAAAAAATCCAAATGCCCTGATTGTTGGAAATCCGGTATATGATGACAGCGCCCCACGTGCACGTCGTATCGGGCGCAAGGTCACAGATTTCTGGGTCGCGATTGAAACACTAAATCGGCATATGCCAGACGCAATGTGTGGTATGCGTGTTTATCCGTTGGAAGATACGTGCGTAGAGATGGAACATTTGCGATTTTATCGTATGGGGTTTGATATAGAAATATTGGTAAAACTTTATTGGCGTGGAATTAAAATAATTCCGCAATCGACACGGGTCATCTATCCGATTGGTGGGACTTCTAATTTTAGAATGTTGCGTGATAATTTATACATATTCTTGTTGCATACATATTTGTGTGCAATAATGCCAATTGGAATATTCAAAAGGATAATTCGTCATGGAAAAAGAAATTGAAATAATCGTGCCTTTTAATGATTTGGACCCCATGCGTGTTGTATGGCATGGTAACTATATCAGGTATATGGAACAAGGTCGTTGCGCATTACTGGCCGATTATTCAATGACATACAGTGATATGGAACAACGTGGGTTTGCATTTCCGGTGGTGACAATGCGTGTGAAATATGTAAAACCGGCGGTATTCAATCAAAAAATCGTTGTTCGTGTTGTACATATCCCAGATGAAAACTTTTTGATTTTCAAATATGAAATATTGGATTCGGCCACGCGCGAAAAGTTGTGTGTTGCGGAAACCAAGCAAATGGCGGTTGATATTAAAACTGGCGAAAGTTGTTTTCAATTGCCAGAACCGTTTTTAACAATGTTTAATGGAGGGGAAAAATGAAAAAAATAGTATTATTTTTACTATTAATTTCGGGCGCGGCATATGCGGATGATATATCAAGTATGCAACGGTTTGATAAATTTACCAAGAACCTGGGGACTGTATCCGCGACATTTGAGCAAATGAAGATATTACCAGAATCAACAAAACACTTTGTGACCAAGGGGCGCGTCAAATTCCAAAAGGATGTCGGTTTTATATGGTTGCAAGATTCGCCGACAAAACAGACATTTGTTTCAACCAAGACGAAATATTGTCTTGACGGTGTCGCCCAAGATTTGAATTCTTTGCCGTATTTTTACTATGTGCGCGAAATCATAGACCAGGCATTAAATGGCGATATTGCGGGATTGCAAACGGTATTCAATATAGACTATACCGAATACGGTAAGAACATGTGGCAAATGACCGCGCGGCCACGTTTGGTTGCGGTTGCAGATATCTTGCAAGATATGGTTATGTATGGAAATACGACCGATTTAACCAAGGTCATAATAACATACAATGATGGAACGATTGTTATCATTCAATTTAATCGCGCGAAATCGGAAATAACAGATGAAATTGCGTGCTAAACGTATAATCTTTATCGCAATTGTTTTAATTGGCATGGTTGTTACTGGCCTTGTGCGGTGGCCGATACGTTTTCAGACGGATTTAACGTCATTGTTAAACCTTGGGGGGGCTGAAAATTGGCCAGTTCAAGATATTACTAATCGTTTTTCAAATGTTATAAATGTTGTGGTGCAATCTGAAGGTCGGGCAGATGGCGAAATCGCCGCATATAAAATCCGTGACATCGTTACATCAGATGCGTTTCCAAAATTAGATATATGGGTTAATGACTTATCGCCACGTGCGGCGGTTGCAATAATTGGTAAATATCATAATGGTATGATATGTGCACACGACCGTGCATTATTGATGGAACAACGGTATGGTGATATAACCGTTAATGCGCGCACACGTGTTGAAACATCAATGATGCCGAATTTGTTGCCATTATCAGAAGATCCGTTTTTGCTGTTTACAAATTATGTTTCTGAAATGGGCAATAGTGGCACAAATTGGATTGTACAAAATGGGGTTCTGTGGCAATATCGTGCGCCGTATAACTTCTATATGTTGCCGATTGGGGCAAATATTACGGACAATGTGGAATTGGTTGATTATGTCAAACGATTGAAATCGGCCATTGCGAATATTGAATCTGATGGTGTACGCGTGTATATGGGCGGTGCACCAATTCATACCGCCGAAATGTATAACAACAGTAAAATCGAACTTGGGGTGATATCGGTATTGGCATTGGTTGTGGCGGTGTTATTGAATTATATGTTGTTTCGTCGTATTTGGACCATTATCCCGATTGGTATTAGTTTGCTCATTGGTTACCTTGCCGGGGCCATCGCATTATTTTTGTGCTTTGGTGAACCGCATATTTTGGTGTTTGTGTTTGGAACATCACTCGTTGGGTTGGGCATAGATTACGGTTTTCATTTTATGTGCATATCAAAAAATGAAGATGTGCGTGTGGTTCATAAAAATATTTTACATTCGTTGTTAACGACACTGATTTGTTTTGCGCCACTTGGGTTCGCATCGATTGGTCTGTTGCGCCAGGTGTCTGTGTTTACTATCGTGGGGTTATTGGTGATATATTTATTTATGAAGTTATTTGTTACGAGTACTATTTCATATGTGCCCCAAAGGGAAACGGCGGTTCATCCGGTAAACGCGAAATATCGGCCGTATATTATTTGCGGAATTGCGGTATTGGCCATTGTTGCGTGTGCGTTTGCGCGAATTGAAAATAATATGGCATCAATGTATCGACCACGGGGCGATTTAATCGCGGCCGAAAAGGTAATTGGCGAATTGAATCAATCTGATAAAACGGCGATGTTGGTTGTGCGCGGTCGGGATATACAAAGCGTCCTTGAAACAGAAGAGGCTATTCGTGATTCTGGGGTAAATTTCTTTGGTGTGTCCACCGTAATTCCGTCTGTAAAGCGACAGATTGAAAATAAACAAATGGTCCAGGAATTATATAAGTCGCAGGCCAAAAATATAAAAAAGTCATTGGAATTACGCAAAATGCCGCAATTCGTTCAATCTGAAATAATTACCCCCGATGACGATAGTTTGGGTGCGTTAAAGGGGCAAATAGAACGATTCTTGGTGCGGACGGATGGATATATTTATTTGGTAAGTTCGGTTTCCACCGACACGGTTATTGCAAATGAAAATGCGATGGTTATTGCGCCGGCGCAACAGATACAAAAACAAATGGAAAAGTTTAGCCATGAAACATATAACCTGTTGATTATATGCGGTTTGGTTTTAATGGTTGGATTATTGTTCTTGTACAAATTACGCGCGTTTAGGTATCTTATGCCACCATTGTTTGGTGTAATTGTATCGGTCGCATTGTTGACCGTTTTGGGTATGCCGATAACGTTTTTCCATTTGTTGGGTTTGTTCATAGTTATTGGGTTGGGAATTGACTATGCGATATTCCATACCAAGATACAAAATAATGCGGGATTGCGGCCGGTGTTCTATTCGTTTTTAACCAGTTTTATTGGATTTGGAATGTTGGCATTTACAAGTTTCTTTCTTGTTGCGGCATTGGGGTTGATATTGGCAATTGGAATAGCGGTGTCTTATTTGGTCTCGCTATATCTGTTCCGGGACTAAGGCCGGATTTACCCATATAATATCTTGGTCGTTTGACACAACGCAAATCATATGTTTCCCAAGTTTATAAAAGTGCGGTTGTAATTGGGCAGTGCGTGTCTTATATTCTGCTTCATATAAGGTAAAGGCGCGGTAAAAATCATCTGCAGTTTTGATGTTGGAAAAATCCATAAAATTACCTAATGAATTGAAATCGCGTTGTTTGGATGCGTCTTCGATATCAATGCCAATTGGGGTGTTGGATGCCGCAACAATTACGAGATTGTCTTTGTGTGCGATTGATATGTATGTAAAACGGCCATTGATTTCATTTTTTATTGCGTGGGCAACCAAGAACTGTGCTGCGCGTAGTGGTCGTGTGAAAGATTTATAGCGCAATAAATCTTGGGGCGACAATTTATTGATTAAAGTGTCGTGGTTGCATATTGTCGTTAAATCTGTTATATAAATATTCATTGGGCAAACTATAACATAAAACAAACCAAAGGCAAGACAAGTGGCAAATTGGTATCAGGTACATGAATGTGGGGCGGGACATATGCGTATGGAAATACTGTGGTGGGTGTACAGGATATGTGGATTGCGTGTATTAAAGGGCTTGGTTGGTATAATATCATTCTTTATTGCGATTGGATCGCGTAGTGGTCGTGTCGCATCATGTAAATATAAACGGATTTTAAATAACTATGAAGGCAATCATAATCGTAGAATATCGCGTTTTTCGTCTATATCGCATATTCGGGCATTTGCGTGTTCAGTGGTCGATAAAATGGCGGCAATTTGTGATGGTAAAACCCCAATACAGTTTGGAATAAATGAAGATTATGATTGGAAAGCGTTACAAAAAATATTATCGGCCGGGCAGGGCGCGTTTTTTATGTGTTCGCATCTTGGAAATATAGAGGCACTGTGCGCCATTCCAAATGCCGCCGATAAAAAAATGCATGCGTTTATGAATGTCGGGCAAAATAGTGTTTTCCGTGATTTTATTGAACGGCACGCAAAATATAAAAATACTGTGATTCATCCAACCGAAGACATAGATGTTGCGATGGCTGGTGAAATGTATGATGCGCTTAAATCCGGAGAATTGGTTATGATGGCGGCGGATAGAATATCGCCCAATGCCCCGGGTAAGGTTATAAACTCAAACCTTTTGGATGCGGGATGTCAGTTGCCACTTGGGGTATTTAGGTTTGCGCGTGCGTGCGATTGTCCAATCTTTGCGGTCGCCAATATGAATGTTAGTGGCGCAAAGTATAAATTGTTTGTAAAACAAATCAATGGTGCAACGCCTGATAAAATGGCGGCGGAATATTTGGGATTCTTGCAAGAATTGATATTGCAATACCCAAAACAATGGTTTAATTTCTTTGATTTTTTTGATGCAACAAATGGGGGCGCGGAACAAGATGGAAAATAGTGCAGGGAACGTTCGTGTCGGGGTCGCATCGTGGATTATAAATCCGCAGGGCCAAGTTTTACTGGGCCGGCGTACGGGGGCACATGGTGCTGGTTTGTGGGGTGCGCCCGGTGGGCATATGGAATTTGGTGAAGAACCATTCCAGACGGCTGTTCGTGAAACTATGGAAGAAACAGGTATAGTTTTAGATCCGAGTAATATTCAGATTACGTTTTTTACAAACGACATATTTTCCGATACAAAGAAGCATTACATTACAATTCATTGTGTAACGCACCTGCGTGATAATGCGACGGTGGAACTGCGTGAACCAGATAAGTGCGCGGAATGGCGGTGGTTTGATACGGATCATTTACCATCGGAATTATTTTTGCCCGCACAGAAATTTCTAGCCCGATATAAATTGCGGAAATAATACCGTTTAGAAATAAAAATTCGATTTTTTAATAAAATATGTTATAATGCAAAGCAGGAGAGTTTCCATGAAAAGATTTTTGGTTGCCGTTGCATGTTTTGCACCGCTGGTGGCGTTTGCCACGGATGATTGTGCAACGCGCCGTACGGTTCCCGATGATGTGTTGTCGTTGCAAGATGTCATTAAACTGGGGCTTTGTCGTAATCCACAAACTGCGGCGGCGTATGCGTCGTTGCGTTCTTCGCATTTCAATAAAAATGCTGGGTATGCAAGTTATTTGCCATCTGTTAATGCGGGTGTTTCGGCGGGTAAAGATTATGTGGCAAAATCGTCCGCGGGGATGAACAGGGATCCCGGCTGGCAAGATTGGTCTTATGGTGCGTCCATTTCCGCATCTTATTTGATATTTGATTTTGGTAAAAGAACCGCGGATATGAATCAAATGATTGCCGCATATCGGGCGGCCGGTTTTGATTACAGTGAAACGGTTCAGAATTTTGTGTATGGCCTTGTTGGGGCGTATTATGAATTGTTAAATGCGGATGCAAATGTCGAATCCGCTACGACTGCGCTGTCGGTTGCACAAACAGCGTATGATACCGCCAGCAAGAAGTTCAAGGCTGGTGTTGTTGCGCGTGCCGATGTGTTAAAGGCGGAAACCACATTGGCAAGTTCCAAATTGTCTTTGGAACGCGCGAAAAATAATCGAGAAATTACCAAAGGCACATTGCTTACCAAATTGTCATTTTCGGCTGATCAATCAATTGTAATTGCCGATATGGAATCTGACTTTGGCAGTGCCGCCGAAAATGAAAATATTGACGAGTTGATAAAAATTGCGCGTGAAAAAAGACCTGATTTATTAAAGGCGTCCGCAAACAAAGATGCCGCGTGGCATAAGCGCAATAGTGCATTCTTGAAAAACTTGCCGTCTATATCGGCATCTGGTTCAATATCTTGGAACGATGATAATTTCGGTGATGTATTTCAACCAACATCAAACAAGATAAATGGTTCGATTGGTATTCGTGCATCTATGCCAATTTTTGCGGGTTTTGCGAACATGTATGGGCTGCGTGCGGCGGAATCTGATTACGAACGCGCCAAATATAATGAACAGCAAACAATCAATACGGCGATGATGGATGTGTTCACCGCGTATCAAAACTATAAAACCGCGCAGACGGTGTTGACGCAAACAAATGCGTTGTTAAAATCTGCGACCGAATCAGAAAAGGTTACGGCCGGTATGTACAAGGTTGGACGTGCAACAATGCTTGATTGGCAAACGGCGCAATCAGAATTGGTTGATGCACAACGCCAGCATAATGCGGCAAAATATGATTTGTTCGTAAAACGTGCGGCGGTTGCATTGGCAATTGGCGATATTAAATCGGAATTAGAAGGGGATAAATAATGAATAAAAATAAAAGAAGTTGGTTTCGTCGTCACAAATGGATGTTAATATTATTGGGGATATTGGTTGTTGTTGTGTTTTTAGTTGTCGGTGGTGGCCAAAGAACCACAAAAAAACAGTTCGTTACAATGGATATAACGCGTGGCAATTTGTCACAGACGGTTACGGCAACGGGTGAAATAAATCCGGTTAATACGGTAAGTGTTGGTTCACAGGTATCGGGCACGATTGAAGAAATCTTTGTGGATTATAATTCAACTGTAAAGCAAGGTGATAAATTGTTGACCATTGAACCATCGGTATTACAGGCATCTGTGGATGAAGCCAAGGCATCGCTAGAATCGGCACAATCACAATTGACATTGGCCCAAAATGACTATAACAGAAGTAAAATATTGTATGATGAAGGGTATATTGCGCGTGCGGAAATGGAAAAATCTCAATCAACATACGAACAGGCGGTTCAATCTGTAAAGCGGATGCAATCGCAATATGATCGTGCGGTTACAAACCTTGGGTATGCAACAATTACTTCACCGGTTGATGGTACGGTTATTTCCCGCAAGGTTGACAAGGGGCAAACGGTTGCGGCATCTTTCCAAACGCCGGATTTGTTTGAAATTGCCGAAGATTTAACGAAAATGCAGATTGAAACATCGGTATCCGAAGCAGACATTGGGGTTATAAAAACTGGATAGCCAGTTACTTTTACTGTTGATGCATATCCAACCGAAGTTTTTAATGGGGCTGTGCGTCAGGTTCGGTTGTCGCCAACGACAACATCAAATGTTGTTGTTTATACGGTTGTCATAGACGTTGATAACAGTAATCTTTCATTGATGCCGGGAATGACAGCATTTGTTACTATTGTTGTGAATTCTGCAACCGATACATGGAAAGCGCAAAATTCTGCGTTTTTATTGCGCAACTTTGATGGAATCGTTGAAGTAACAGATGACAAAATAAAACCAACAAATCATTTGGCAATAAAACGTGGAAACGAAATCGTATTAGTACCGTACACCAAGGGTATTTCAACCGCAACAGAAACGCAAATTATTTCGGATGAAGTCAAAGAAGGTGACAAAATAGTAATTGGGTATGTTGGCCAAGTGGCAACGAAGCGTTCGGGAAATAATCAACGTGGTGGCGGTATGATGGGTGGGCCAGGCGGTGGTCCAAGGTAAAAGGGGGCGCACCAATGAAGCAAACACCAATCATTTCTATGAAAAAAATCTGTAAAAGTTTTCCGTTGGAAATCGGCGGTGAACAACAGGTTTTATTCGATAACACATTTGATGTTATGCCGGGCGAATTTGTTGCAATTATGGGACCGTCGGGGTCGGGCAAATCAACATGCATGAATATTATCGGTGCGTTGGATGTTGCATCCAGTGGCGTTTATGAACTCTATGGCAAAGATATAACAACATTGTTGCCAGATGAATTAGCCAAGATTCGTAATGAATATATTGGTTTTGTGTTTCAGAATTTTAATTTGTTGCCGAAACGCAATATTTTGGACAATGTTATGTTGCCGTTAATGTATCGTGGTTTGCCAATGGAAGAACGATTGGAACGTGCGCGCGAAATGTTGAAATTGGTGGGATTGGAAAAGTTTGAAACATATTTGCCAACACAACTTTCGGGTGGTATGAAACAACGTGTCGCAATTGCGCGTGCATTGGCGGGTGACCCAAAGATTATTTTGGCAGACGAACCAACGGGAGCCCTAGATTCCAAGATGGGAAATGAAATTTTGCGTTTCTTTAAGAAACTTAATGCGGATTTAAAGATAACAATTGTTATGATTACGCACGAATTCGAAATTGCACAATACGCCAATCGTGTGATTCATATTTATGATGGCCGTATAACATATGATGGGCCGGTGCCAAAATCTGAATCTGTGTTGACCAAATCTGAACAAAAGGCGCACAAGAAATGACGTTTTATGATATTGCACATGAATCTTGGTTGTCCATCAGTGGCAATAAAATGCGGTCTTTTTTGACGGTGTTAGGTATTGTTATTGGTATTATGGCGGTTGTAATTATGGTAGCTGTTGGTGAAACGGTTCAGCAGTCTATTACTGATCAGTTTTCTTCACTTGGAACGAATACGATTATGATACGTGCAGGTGCGGCGCAAAGTGCCGGTGTGCGTGGTGGTAATCGTATGACACTTACCATGGATGATGTTAACGATTTGGCAAAATTGCCGGATGTTGCGGCCATAAGCCCCACAGAAAATAGTGCCGCCCAAGTCGTATATGGGAACAAGAATTGGTCTACTTCTATGGTTGGGGTATATCCGGGTTATGCAACGGTCCAAAATATCGAAATGCAATACGGTTCGTTCTTTGAAATGTCTGCGGTGCGCAATGCATCGACGTACGCGGTTATTGGCCCAGAAACCGCTGAAGAATTGGGAATGCCCAAAAATCCAGTAGGCGAAGTCATACGTGTCCGCAACACGCCACTTACTGTTATTGGTGTGACCAAGGCCAAGGGCGATTCATCAATGGGGTCCCAAGATGATATGATTATTGTTCCGATTACCACATTGAAAAAACGTATTGTTGGTTCGCGTTTTCCAAATTCGGTTAATATGATTGCATTGAAATTGTATCAGGATTCCGATAACAATATTGCCACTGAACAAATAACGCAATTGTTGCGGCAACGGCATAAATTGAAAGAAAATGCGGTGGATGATTTCCAAATTACTGATATGAAACAAGTTATGGAAACAATGAACACGGTTAGCAGTTATTTGACGTTGCTGTTGGTTGCAATTGCGGCGGTGTCTTTGCTGGTTGGTTCTATTGGAATTATGAACATGATGTTGGTGTCGGTTGCGGAACGCACGCGCGAAATTGGTATTCGCAAGGCAATTGGTGCCCAAGAAAGTACAATTATTACCCAATTCTTGTCTGAATCTATTTTGATTTCATTTATTGGTTCTATGTTTGGACTTATACTTGGGGTTGGGCTATCCCAAGGGGTAGGGCGACTAATATTGCATTATAACGTGCCGTTCAGTATTTGGCCGGTTGTTGTGTCCGTATCTGTTGCAATTGTTGTTGGATTGGCGTCTGGGGTTATGCCTGCGATAAAGGCCGCAAAATTAAATCCAATAGACAGTTTAAGATACGAATAAAATTCCTATTTGTCGATACACTTATATTCAGGCATCGCATTGGAAACAGCGATTTTTTTGTATAATGTGTTGACTAATATGATATTTGTGCTATATATTATGCGTCATGCAAAACATGGGGTGTGATATGGCGGATAGTGTAGAAATTATAAGCGGAATTATTTGTGGTGTTTATAAATCGTCAACTGGGACGTTGGCGAAAAAGAATGCGATAAAATATTTGACCAGTCAAAGCGAGATTCAAACAATATCGGAATTGGCAAAACAAAAAAGCCAGTGGGGCAAGTCGAAATATATTTTGCACATATTGTTATGGGGATTGCGGGACTATGGTTTTAAAGCGATTATTTTGCAAGATATGTCGGATGAAAACATAGCGTTGTTAAAGGAAACGGTGGCGATTATTAAAAATTACGAAAAACCAGATCAAAATCTTGCGGAACAATTAAGTAATGAATACAAAAATAAAAAAACGGCTTTATCCCTAGGTGAAAGATATGCAAATACAATCGGTCGTTTTTCGGCACAAATTGCATTGAAAGTTGCGGAAAATTGGGATGAGGTAGTCGCAGAATTAAATCTTTGGGAAAACATGCTAGGTGGATTTAAACGGGACAAAAAAAAGAAACAAAAAAGAGAATCTTACCGCAGACATCAACCGGAAATACGCGAAAAACAAAGAACATATTACTATACGCATCAGCCTGAAATATTAGACCAAAAACACCAGTATTGGGATGCCAATAAAGATGACATAAATGCAAAAAGACGGCGTCAGTATAAGAAAAATCCAACCGCCGTGCACGAAAGAAATAGAAAATACCAAACAACGCATAGGGATTCAATATACGCCACAAACAAAAAATATCGTGAAAGAATGAAACAAATGGCGGAATCAGCCGAGAAAATCTGTGCCGCATATGTTCTTTTGATGGATTTGAAAAAACACAAACCGGAAAAATATTCGGTGCTTTATGATACACGAAAGAAAAACCCGTTGACGGGTATGTTAAAACGCTGTGGGGCATTGAAAAATATGGATATAAATCTGTGTCCGTTCTGTAACGACAAAAGCGGAAATATGATTGAAGAATGTTGTAATCAAAAGTTATTGGCCGTGCCAAATGCAATCGAAGAAATGCAAGCAATTTCCAGAAATTTAGTCCAAAATGGGGCGCAAAATGGCAGATAGCATCGCAATAATATATGGAATTATTTATGGTGTTTTTCAATCAGCATCTGGCCGTATGTCCAAGGTGCAATCGCGGAACAACACCATAAAATCTTTGACCAATTCAAATGATTTGGAACTTATATCGGAATTAGCCAAACAAAATAATAAATGGGGCACTTGCAGGTATATTCTGCATTTGATGTTGTGGGGATTACGGAACGACTGTCACAAGGCGGTGATTTTACAATATATGTCTGATGAGCAGATTGCCGTTTTGAAAGATGCGATATCTGTGGCCCAATGTTATAAGTGCCCCGATGGAACAATGGCAAAAATAGCAAGCAACAATTATACCAAGAAAAAGAAAACACAGACACTGACCACAAATGATATGGTTGCATGGTTTTCGGCACGTGTTGCCATCAAGGTTGCGGAAAAATGGGATGAAACCGTCGCCGAATTGAATATCTGGGGTCAGATGATAGAAGAATTTAAACGGGATAAATCAAAGGGCCGAAAAAGAAAAGAATATATGCAAAACAAACCCGCCATCCGTTTACGCCACCAGGCAAATTATAGTGAACACAGACCGGAAATATTAGAAAAGAAATCTAGGTATGACGAAGATAACCGAGAAGATATAAACACAAAAAGACGTCAACGTTATCACGAAAACCCAGAACCGGCTAGGGAAAAAAGCAGAATATATCAAAGTACACATCCAGAATATGTGAAAGAAAAGAATAGCAGGTATTATCAGGAACACAAAGCAGAGCAAATTGAAAAAGCCAAGCAACGCGAAGAGATGTTAAAACAACAGGCGAAAACCGCCATGCAAGTTTGTGCCGCGTATGTGTTTTTGTTGAATTTAAAAGAAAAAGATCGGGGCAAATATTTGGAACTTTATACAGTAAAACAGAATCCATTGTGCGGTATGTTGAAAACCTGTGCGGCATTGCAAAAAATGGACATAAATTTGTGTCCGTTCTGTAACGATAAAAGTGTAAATATGATTGAAGAATGTTGTAATCAAAAGTTATTGGCCGTGCCAAACGCAATCAGTGAAATCCAAATTATTGCAAATAATTTACGTCAAAAATAAAAACCGACCAAATATTGGTGTAACGCCGGGCGCGAAGAATCTTTTAATTTGACCTTTTGTTTTGGAAGAATTCGGTCACTCTTCTTTTCGCTTCCTCTATACGTGCCCATATATCGTTTTGTGAAATTTGAACGGCGGGTGTTGAGTCAGCACTTTGTTGTACAGTTGGTTTTTCCCTTACAGATGGTGTTTTCGCCACAGGTTGCGTTTTTTCCACTGGTGGTGTAACCCAGTTTTCGGGGTACAGTTCGGATGCCGGAATGTTTTTTGTTAACATGTCACCATAACATAATCTTGTGTCACGTACTGTGTCCATCAGCAGTGTTTCGCAGAATGCACCACTGGCATCAATTTGGAACGCGCACGTGTGCGCACAATGTTTAATGCAAAGTTCGGTAGATATGTAGTGGTTGCCGGCATAGACCCAGTCATAGATTTGACCGTCTTTCAACTTTATACGGCACCATGCGTGTGGGCCAGTTTTTGGGGACGGGGTGCCATATTTATCAAATTTACCTTCGGTTTCCGATGCTAGTACATGAAGTTCTGCGATTTCTGGGTGTATTTCTTGGAAACATCTAAAAACAATTTTGACGTATTCCCGGCCAAATATTTCTTCGCCACGAGAATGTGTTACGGATTTTCCATCTATGAAAACGCCATTTTGCGTTATTGTCAGGTATTCTGTATTGGGAATATCTGTTGATTTTGGTTTGGGGGGTTAGTTTTTGGTTTGCTTTTGGTGTGGTTGGTTTTGGTTCTGGGCGTTCTATTTTTTTGCTTTGGGTGGGAAGTTTTTTATACACTATATTGACCAAAGTTCTAATCGTTGGTTTTGTGGCTAATGTTGTTTGCAGTGTATCAAGTTCGCTTGGTGAGATAGCAGGAATATCAAATTCTTTTTCTATTGTTGGCAATATTGAATACAGGTCCAAAGAATCCATGTTAAGGTCGTGATATAAATCGGAATCCATGGTAATAGAATCGATTGGTGACATCGCGCCCATTTTTGATGATATTATTTTTTGTAATTTTGTAAAAATATCGTTTTCTGTCATTTTTATTTCTCGTACAATGCACAAGTTCATAAGGATAATTTCCAAGAGATGTCTATTTTGATAGAATGTTGTTTAGATAAACACCGTTCACATTGAGTGCTTCGGTTTGTTGTTTTAACAAATTCAGTAAACCAGAAAGTTGTTCTTGGGTGGGAACAATGGGGTAAAGTTGATTTAAATTGTAATCGATTATTGTGTCTTTTTCGGTGATTTGGGATACCAGTAGGTTCCCGTGGTAGTAATCAATTATGCGTAAAGGTGTGCCAGAATCTAATTCTGTTACATCACATTTTTTCGCATTATAAGTATCGGGGAATCGGCCGTAACATTGTGGTAAGAAGTCTTTCGATTCTTTAGGTTTAAGATAAACATTAGTAGATTGATGTATTTTTAATGCCTCAAATAAGTTTGCAGGATAGATTAATTTTTTGGTGGGGGTTAAATACAGCATGGTACTGCCACCGTAAGTATGGTATTTTTCGTCCCTTGGTTCACTACGATCATCGGGAATAAAGTTTTTTATTTTGACATAAGGTTCGCGTACAATTTCTATTTCTAGTGTCCTTTGAGCAAAGGGTGATGAATCGCGTACGTTTTGTTGTACAACACTCCATATATTGGTTATAAAATCCTTCATTTCCATAGATTTGTTATTTTTTTGTTCAAAATTAATGTAATACTGATTGGGCCCCCATTCTAATATTCGGTAGTCTCTCCAAAGTTCGCGATTTTTTAGTTCTACATAACAATCGCCATGGATGCTAAACATAACGCCCGTTTCCAAGTCCATTTTAAATCCTTTAATTTGAAATAACTATATTTTTATTGGGAATATACTATAGTCGCCGGGGTTGTCAATAAATTTTGCGGTATTTTCGTATTGAGTACCGGTTTTGTCGCGCTTGTCGGGGAATTGTCTGTTTAATCGTGCTTAATACTTGATTCGAGAACCATTGATATTATGGGGATTAAATCAGAATTTCTCATAAAATTGGTACCAGCCCCTTAACAACTCCGGTAAAACTGTCGCATTTTTCATCGTTACCAAAACCAAAGGAACAATCGCCATACATTTGGTCGCCAATCTTGTGCCGGGGTCTTATGCTTAATTTGCCATAGAAAAATGAACTATCGACCAATTTCTTGAACTTAACTTTCTCAAATTCCAAAATAAGAACTTTGATATAAAGTTTTTCCCAGCATTGATTAAAATCATCGGTCGGCATATCATCATAAAACGAAAACATTTTTTCGTTTGCGCCCCCCAATAAAGCCACGTAAAACATTTGATTAAGGCATATTATTGCCTCTACGGCGTTAAAATGTCCGGAATTTGGTGCGGCATAACAACAGTTATCAATTGAAAAAGTTGCAATTAAATCGATGCTGTCATCATTTTTATTAATTTGCGCATCTTTAAGGTAACGTGTGTCCTTGGCTGTATATGTGGCAAGTGCTTTTTTTTATAATTTCTTCTGATACATTTTGAAACATTTCCACCCTCATAGTATACTCAACAATACCATGATGTAAGTATATTATAAAAATATTTATATTGTCAAGGCAAGGTATAAAAACACCGCATAAAGCGGTGTTTTTTATTAAGTTATGTTCCAACATAAATAACCCATATTGACGCGGTTTTATTGAACGCGTACAACAAGTTTTCTTTTAATCAAAGACAATAAAATATTTGTTGGTAAATACATTTGCGATATGCATATTCTTGAATGCTGTTCACCTTCATCTGTGTGTTCGGCACGACATTTTTTGCATAATTCTTGCATATCGGTGACCGCTTGAATTACTTTCTCTTTGGTAGCATGTTCTTTGGTTACTACTAATATCTCGTACAGCGGAACCCAATCTTTGTTAGAAATGGAACCGAAGGTATGGAAAGGATGACCTTTTTCTTTGGATTCAGAAAAACCTGGGGTTTGTTGATATACAGCGCACGCCCCAAAATGCTTGCAAGGGCAGGTTGTTTGCAGAAAATATATGTCTGGATATCCCTTTTTTTTTGGTCATATGTTGTCCTTTTTGGTTTATATGGTTGTATTTATTGTTGCTAATAGTAGCACAAAAATATATGTTGTCAATAATTTTATAAAAGTGTCATACATTGTAAAATTTTTCAATTTACCCATCGTGCTTAAAATCAAATTGCGAACTAGGGGTTATAGTGCCATTTGATTAGTTTTTAGTAGCCAATGGGGAATTTCTGGTAAACTGAAACTTTCGCCATCCCATCGCATTTTTATATATTCTGCATTTGGCATACCACTAAAATTTAAATCTGTAAAATGGCGCACCAATGCACCAATTACCCCCGCGTGTGTTGCGATCCCAATTGTTTTTGCATCTGTGTGTTTTGCGATTTGAATCATTGTATCGCATACGCGTTTGATAAAATCATTATCGGTTTCGCCATTTTCTGGGGCATAATCTTCATTAAATAACAGGTCCGACGGCATATCCACCGTATCTTTGGTCAAATCAACCGGGGTGTCCGCAGGCGCATCTGTAAGGTTCATTATTTTCCCACAAAGTACCCCAAGGTTCCTTTCCCTTAACCCTGGGTCGGTTATAATTTTTATCTGTCTGTTGCCAATAACAATTTTTGCGGTCTCATAAGCCCGGGCCAATGTTGAACTGTAAATGCAGTCAAATTTTATATTTGTTAAATTTTTGGCCAAGGCGTGTGCTTGTTCAATTCCCGTTTTATTCAATGGAATATCAAGGAAACTCTGTACCCTTTTTTCCACATTGTAGTCAGTTTGACCGTGTCTAAATATATAAAAATCTTTGGTCATGTAAAATTCCCTTTGTTTTCACCATATCATAAAAAAATCAAAATGATATAAAAAAGTATGTCGGTGTGTTTCCCCCCCCTTGATAAACAAAGAATAAAATCAAAAAAATCACAAACTCGGGGCGAAAGGATTCGCTCGCGTGGCACAATGTGCCGGTTGCGCGCAACCTGTAACGATTTCGCTGCGTTTCACTTGCAAAATCTACTTGGTTTCGAACCGGGCAACTGAGTTGCGATGTATCGAACCTTGGAACCTCAGATCACAAATTAAAATCGGCACTATGGCCGATTTGAATTTGTGGTCGTGCTGGTGTGGCGGTTCTCGAGCCAAGATTATGGAGATTGGAAGAGAAATTGAAGATATGAAAACAAAATTGAGTTGAGATTTATTTGTTCTTTACGTAAATCAAAGAATCGCATTTACCAACACGTTTTGCCCAAGATGCCATTGGCAAGCGTTTTTCTAATTTGTATCCGTTACGTTTTGCGATATTTTCAGATGGTATATTTCCAGCATCAATGTCCAATATAATTTTTTGAAAACCAAATTTGAACAATTCAAATTCCAATGCAGATAATGCTTCACTCATGTATCCATGCCCATTTGCCGATTTAATCAACCAATATCCTATTTCACAGCTGTTATCTTTGACATTAAAAAAGCGAATCCTGCCAATTATATTATCATTATGATAAATATAGAAACATACACCTTCATTAGTGTTTATCTGATTAGAACGTTTGTTTAAATATTCCAAAACATCATCAATGGTTTTTAATTCCCCAAAGTGTCCTTGCCAATCCATCAAATAATCACGATTTTGTTCAATAATATCAAAAATCTGTTGTGCATTTTCTGGTGTTGGTTCTAAAACACGCAATTCCAAACGAGGTGTTTTTAAATTCTGTCTAAATAATTTATAAAATTTTTCCATTGTTTTGCCTTGTTGTCAGTGTAGGGTATAACACAACTGGTTCGAAAATGATAGTTTTTGGACGTTTTCTGTTGTTGCTGCTTTCGATCTTGGTTAAGATATTAGAAACTAAACAAAAAACCGCTCTGATAAGCGGTCTTTAACTTTCTGGTCGGGGCGAAAGGATTCGAACCTTCGACACCTTGGTCCCAAACCAAGTACTCTACCAGACTGAGCTACGCCCCGAACGGCGCATATTATATCAGCTTTTTTATCAAACGCAAGTTATATTTATTTTATTTGACATATATTATTCAATAATGTGATACTTTATCTATGTCCTGAAATGGGGGATACGATGAAAATAGATTATACACTACATACTCATACGGTTGGATTTGATGGACGTAATACCGCCCAAGAAATGGTGGAAACGGCGGTATTGCGC
>CAMZFU010000021.1 GCA_947306185.1 uncultured Pseudomonadota bacterium
ATTCAGGTTTTATCACGCAGAACGAAAAACAACCCCGTTCTGATTGGCAGTCCCGGTGTCGGGAAAACCGCAATTGTCGAAGGGTTGGCGGAACGTATCATTTCGCGTGATATTCCAGAAAACCTGCAGAACAAAAAATTACTGTCGTTGGATATGGGCGCATTGATGGCGGGCGCAATGTTTCGCGGTCAATTCGAGGCACGATTCAAAGCGATATTAAAGGCCGTCAAAGATTCTAATGGTGAAATTATTTTGTTCATTGATGAATTGCATACATTGGTCGGCGCCGGTAAAGGCGAAGGCAGTATGGATGCCGGGAACTTGATTAAGCCAATGTTGGCGCGTGGCGAATTGCACTGTTTGGGTGCAACAACATTGGATGAATATCGCCAATACATTGAAAAGGACCCTGCCCTGGCGCGTCGTTTTCAACCGGTTTATATCGATGAACCGACTGTTGACGATACTATTTCTATTTTGCGTGGATTAAAAGAAAAATACGAAGGTCACCACGGGGTGCGTATTGCAGATGCCGCATTGGTTGCCGCGGTGCGTTTGTCTAACCGTTACATTACCGACAGATTCTTGCCAGATAAAGCAATTGATTTGATGGACGAAGCCGCCGCACGTGTCCGTATGGAGGTCGCATCCAAACCCGAAGCATTGGACGAAGTCGATCGTCATATTATGCAACTTAAAATCGAACAACAGGCATTGAAAAAGGAAAAAGACGAAGAATCCAAGAAACGCCTTGGGGAATTGGAGAAAGTTATCGCAGGTTTGGAAGAAAAATCTAAAAAGATGACCGCCGATTGGCGCGCCGAGCAAGATAAAATGCGCGCACTTTCTGATGCAATGGCCGCATTGGATGCCGCCAAAGCCGAAGTTGCGGCCGCAATGCGTAATGGTGATTATGAAAAAGCATCTGCCTTGCAATATGGCAAGATTCCAAGTTTGGAAGAAAATATAAAAAAGATGAACACGGAATCACGCGAATATAAGACGGTTTTACCAGAACACATTGCCGCAGTTGTCAGCAAGTGGACCGGTGTTCCCGCCGACAGATTAAGTGCCAGTGAACAATCAAAATTGATGAATATCGAAGACGAACTGCGCAAACGCGTGGTCGGTCAAGACGAAGCATTATCGGTTGTTGCACGTGCAATTCGTCGTTCACGTGCAGGTCTTTCTGATCCGCGCCGACCATCGGGCAGTTTTATGTTCCTTGGGCCGACGGGTGTTGGTAAGACCGAAGTCGCCAAGGCATTGGCAGAATACCTGTTTAATGACGATACGGCAATGACGCGTATTGATATGAGTGAATACATGGAACCACATTCGGTCGCCCGCCTTATCGGCAGTCCCCCGGTGTATGTTGGTTATGAACAAGGCGGTACATTGACCGAAAGCGTCCGCAGACGCCCGTACCAGGTGTTGTTGTTCGATGAAATCGAAAAGGCACATCCGGATGTCTTCAATGTATTCTTGCAGATATTGGACGACGGTCGTTTGACCGATGGCCAAGGGCATGTTGTAAACTTTACGAACACAATTATCATTATGACAAGTAATTTGCCAAGTATGGATGCGGTTAAGAAGCATTTCCGTCCGGAATTCATTAACCGTATCGATGAAATCGTGTTCTTTAACCAATTGGGCAAAGACGTTATGTCCGGTATCGTTGAAATCCAATTGCGTGGCGTTCGCAAAAGATTGGCGGCACGCAATATAGATTTGGATGTGACGGACAAGGCGATTCAATGGTTGGCCGAAAACGGATATGACCCGGTATTTGGTGCCCGTCCATTGAAACGTCTTATTACATCGGCGGTCGAAGATAAAATCGCAGATTTGATTTTGTCTGATGCCATTGGTGAAGGTTCAACAGTTTACGTTGATGTCCACGGTAAAGATTTAATCGTGAAATAAATCACGGTATTTTATGGAACGCGCCCCGGCATAGACCGGGGCTTTTGACTTGACCCATTACAGCGATTTTTGTTAGAATCACGAATGAACCAATGGGAATTTGGTTCGGGGCTGTGAGAAGCCCGCTACACTCGGTGCAAGACATCACAATACATTGGGTATTCGTGTTTTGCATCGTTATTGTCCCCGATTATGTCGGGGTGCCGTTTGCATATATCTAAAAGCACGGAGTCATTAGTGTAGTGATTTCTCAACACCCCGACCGTCAATTTCTGTTGACGGTTTAATTTGTGCGAAAAAAGGGGGGCATATATGCGTAAATATTTGCTTATCATTGGGATTGTTGCGATTGCAATCGGTTGCAATAATGCATTTGCAACGGGCGACAAACAGATAACATCAAAAACCTATGTAACGAATCAACTTGCAACGAAACAAGATAAAATACCGGCGGTTGATACAAACACGGTAATCACGCATACGGGAACAAATGGTGAAATTGGTCAAAAAGCAATATATGATTCAGGTGAAAATTATGTATCGCAACAAACGGCACTGATGACGGCCGGTGATGCCAATACGGGAATCAACACCGCATTGGAAAACGAATTTATTTGTATTGATTGGGATACCGACGGCACATGTTTGTTATGGAATATTAAAAATACATCGCCACAACGCATATTGCCAACCGGATACACCGCGTTGGAATATATAGAGAGTACGGGTACACAGTATATTGATACAGGAATTCAAGGAACCAGTAATATAGGCGTTTCCGTAGATTTTCAGTACACTAATTCAGAAACTAATGAACAAATTCTTTTTGGTGTAGTTGCACCTAATTTTGCCTTTTGGCGCATTGGAACAACTCATTTTTCCTATGCATATAAAAATGGCACTGGTCCAACAGGCTATGTCGGTATCCCCGATACAAACGAACATACACTTGATGTGAACTTTTACAATAATGGTTTAATGCGGTTTGATGGAAATATTAAATCATTACCAAATGATATTTTTTCAAATGTGGGGAACATGTATGTATTTAGTTCATTTTATTCTTCATATCCTTCTGCTGATTATCATGGTAGTGCCGCTAAAATCTTTAATTTCAGGCTTACTAATGGGACAACGCTTGTTCGTGATATGATTGCTGCGCGACGCGATAGCGACGGCGAATTGGGAATGTATGATTTGGTATCAAATACGTTCTTTACGAACCAGGGGTCGGGGACCTTTACCGCCGGACCGGTTTTAGATGTATATATCCCCAGTGGGAATTAATAACATTTTGCAAAAACAAAAAATCCGCCGGACGGCGGATTTTTTATTATTTCTTCTTAGTGGGTTTTGCCGGTGATTTTTTGAATTCGGCATACAGTGCCATAATGCACGCATAACCCAACAATGCCGACAGCGCAGTGATGATACCACTAATCAGGCCATCGGAAAACATTGCAAACAATATGATTGCCAAAACCAGTACAACCGTGTACCCAAGGTTCTTTGCCAATACGGCCAAGATTCTTTCAAGTGTTTTCATATTTTCTTCCTTTTGTTTGTATGCCCTATTCTACCATATTTGGAAACATTTTGGAACAAGAAAAAATGACCGCATATTCGCGGTCATTTTCTTTTATTTTTTGGCTGAATTAACGTCCAAGTTTTTTTTGAAAATACTTTGCCAAGGCACCAACCGGATTGTTGTACGCCACGACTTTAACACCATTATCTTGCACTTCGCGGACAATCCATGTGCGTCTTAAAATGTGTACGATTTCAATAGGTTTCATTATTTATCCTCCCTTGTTATAAAATTACCTGACCGCCAACCTTGGCATCACGTGGAATTGGACCGAACGATGAACGTGGACTAACATAAATATTACCACGAACAGTAAATTTACCACAAAATTGCAATATATTCAAATCACGCAAGAACAAATTACCATCAATGGTAACATTGCAAGGCAATACATATTTGCGCATACGTTGCAAATATAAACTGCCGTGAATATGTGCACCATTTTTAATCATAATCGCTTCGCCGCGTGATTCAATAATGACATCGCCATAAAGATTTTCACCCTGGGGTTGCAAGGCAACATCTTCTGATGGCTTTGTTGGAACAACATTTATAACTGGTAATTCACCTTTTTTCGCATTACGACGCATTGGTAACGGAATTTCTTTCTTGGCTTTTGTAAATTCAACTGGAACTTCTTTGACCGGACCAGTAACCACAACCGGTGTGCGACGACAATTCAAAAGATCTAAAATCAACATAGAACATAATACAATAATCGCAATCAATAATGCTAAATTAATAAGACCAACAATATTGATGCCACATAATACAGACCAAAACCAAGAACATACGGCACACAATGTATCCCATGTCCAACGAATCGCACGGGCAACCATACGCAATGGCCACAAAATTATCTTGGCAAGCAATGTTGCATTATCACGAATATACGCTTTTTCCGCAGAAAAGTCGCGTTTTTGGTGCAAACGTTTTGCCGCGTATTTCATTTTCAATGTATCAAACATATTTGACCCTTTTGGTTATTTGTCCTAATATATAACACCAAAATAATCTTTTGTCAACTATTTTTTACAATTTTATTTTTTTGCAAATTTCGATGCAACCGTTACAAATCAGAATATTAATGAAATAAGTGGCCCCATAAACTTTATCGCCCACGCCACAAAAATAAGTGCCAACACCAACCCAACAACCCGTACCAGGTATGTTGAAACTTTATACGCATCTGGAAACTTTGTCTTTGGCATTTTGATTCCGTTTTTATGTATTTTACCGCAACCTGTGCGCGTTTTTAATTTGATTTTCTTCTTAAACTGGGGTAAAATAGCACGACAACAAAAGGGGGCGCCCATGTTCGATACCGAAAAATTGAAAACTTTTTCATGGGTAAATGTCGGGAACCCTGACCATACCGATTTCGAGAAATTGCAAGACGAATACAAAATAGACGAGGATACTATTTCGGACATTTTGGACCCTGATGAACAGCCACGCATTGAAATTGAAGACGATAATAAGGTGATAATCGTGCGTTTCCCGATTGTGAATCGCGAAACCGACACGCAATGGCATACCGAACCGTTGTCCATCATTTATTCAACAAGCCGTGTTATTACCGTATGCCGTAAACGTTGTGACATATTGGACAAGATTAAAAAGGACGAAAAGACATCCCGTGAAGAGTTCATATTAAATATTATGTACTATATCGCGGAATCTTACCTGCGATGCCTTAAAGAATTGAACAAGCGTGTTGTGGAATCCAAGAAAAACTTGCAACAACAGATTAGAAAGCGCGAATTATTGGCGTTGTTAGACGTTGAAAACAGTTATACATTGTATATGACTGGGTTAAAAGGGAATCTTTCGGTGTTGGACAAATTGGAAAAGGTTCGTGGATTCGCCAAAACCGACGAATGCATTGAGCTTATTGAAGATTCACGCATTGAATTATCCCAGGGGATAGAGGTTGTGACAAGTTATACCAAGATGCTTAAATCCATCAAAGAAACATTTGAAAGCGTCATCAATATGAATTCCAACACTTACATTAACCGCCTTACCATGTGGAACATTATTTTGATGTTACCAACATTGGTTGTGGGTTATTACGGTATGAATGTCGCCCTGCCCTTTGCGGAACACGCCGACACGGGCGTTGTGATATTCGCGCTGATTATGGCATTATTATTGGGATATGCGATATTTGTCGCGTTGCGTCGCCGTATTGTTTAGGCAACCGCATTTGATACGCGTGCAAAGTTCACATTAAAATCTTCGTCATCTACATTAACATCTGAAAACTTTACGCCGTCCGCGGTACGCAACCATTCTATGGCCGGCATAGTCGTCTTGAAGAAATTATCCAACCGACGACGAACAATGGATGCATCCGCATCATCCGCGCGACCGCCACCTTCGCGAATACGTTTCTGAATACGCGCCAACATAATTTCTTCGGACACATTAAGGTATATGACACGAATATCGTACGCATCCGCATAATTTTTTACAATCCATTGGGACTGACCCAGGGTACGCGGAAACCCATCCAAAATAATATCACCTGATGTGCCTTTGATGGCATTGCCTATCAGTTCAAACAAATCTTCATCTGGGACCAATTCACCACGCGCGATAATCTGGGCAAGATGCGATTCCGGTGGCAACGCACGCAACATTGCGCCCGTCTCTACATACCCGTATCCGTCGCGTTCAACCAGCGCACGCGCATGCGTGCCTTTGCCTACGCCTTGGCCCCCCATCAAAAGAATCATTTTTGGTTTCATTGCTTTTCCTTTTGTTTGGTCGAATTATACCACAAAAAAATCCCCGCCTCAACGGGGATTTTAATTCATATTAATTTGCTTCTACTTAGAACGATTCCGATTTGCTTTAATTGCACTGTAAATCAACGGATGGCAATTTATTCCCGCAGAATCCAAATTCGGTGCATATAACAACCCATCTCCATCAATTTCTTTCATCTCTTTTGGGGTATTACAATCCAGAACATTATTGTTCCACAGACATCCACGTCCAACTTGGACCAATTTTGGTGATTTAAATAAATCCATTTGTTCGTTTTTATAAAGGAAATAATCGCCCGCCCAAACTAATTCTGGACCTTTGAATCTCGGCAATTGTGAATATGCCAACGCTTCTGTCCCAAGTTTCTTTAATTTTGGCACATACAAACTGTGTAAATCGTATGCACGATCCAAGAAATAATCACCACCATCTTCCAAATCCGGGAACTTGGCCCATTTGGTGTATTCAAAATCATGACCGCAGAACATATAACTGTCTTTCAAACTTTTTACACCCGGCATACAAACTTTGATAATATGATTATCATGCACTTTCAGTAATAATGTTGCTCCAGAATATAATACGAACGACCCCGGGTTACCTGTTATAATTATAATTTTCGGGTCTTTTACATTCTTGTAGAGCATTTTCGCATATTCTTTGGCGTCCTTGTCTGAATTATCAAATGCCTCTTTCAGCCCGGCTTTGCAGATAATATAATAAAAGTCGACAAAATCCTTTTTTTTGGTACCGAAGTGACGCCCTAGGTTATTTTCACGGTTCAATATATATTCTTGTCTTTGCATTGTTCATCCCTTTGTTTTTTTATGAAAACACTGTACATCAAAATATTTTATTGTCAAGACAGTTGGTTTGCAAAAATAAAAATCCCCGCATACGCGGGGACTTTTATTCTTTATTGAAAACATCAAATTATTTCTTGCTGCTTTCAATTGCGGCACCAAGAATATCGCCAAGGACGGCACCACTGTCGGCTTCGTTTGCGTATTCTTTAACCGCTTGCTTTTCCAATGTAACCTGTAACGCACGGATGGACAATTTAACATTGTTACCTTCGACCGACACCACAGAAGCTTCGACCGTGTCACCAACCTTAAACTTGGATGTATCCTGTTCAGATTTTTCACGCGACAAATCGGTGCGACGGATTGTTCCTTTGATATCATTTGGCAATGCCAAAATCAATTCATCAGGTGTAATTTCGGAAACTGTTCCGGAAACAACCGCACCTTTCTTGATAGATGCCGCATTGTTATCTGCACCGGCTGTCAATTGTTTGATACCCAATGTAACGCGTTCTTTTTCTGGATTGATATCCAAAATCTTGGCGGTTACTTCTTGGCCACGGACGAATTTCTTTAATTCTTCTTCGTCCAAACGGTTCCAAGACAAATCAGAGATATGAACCATACCGTCCAATTCTGGGGTTAATGCAACGAACAAACCAAATTCAGTTGTGTTCTTGATTGGGCCAGTAATGATGTCGCCAACATTGTGTGTTTCAGCAAATTGCTTCCACGGATTTGGTTGCAATTGTTTGTACCCCAACGAAATACGGCGTTTTTCTTGGTCAATGTCCAAAACCATAACATTGACTTCTTGGCCATTTTGCAAAACTTTGCTTGGGTGAATATTCTTGTTTGTCCATGACAATTCAGACATGTGAACCAAACCTTCGATATTATTACCCAAATCAATGAATGCACCATAATCGGTAACCGAAGAAACCTTACCGGTAACCGTGTCACCAACGTTGAACGCACGTGATGCGGTTTCCCATGGGTCTTCTTCTAATTGTTTTGCGCCCAATGAGATGCGGTGTGATTCTGGGTCAAATTGAATAACTTTGACTTTGATTTTTTCGCCAACATGAACCAATTCGCGTGGATGATTGACACGTTTCCAAGAAAGGTCTGTAACGTGCAACAAACCGTCAATTCCACCAAGGTCAATAAACACACCATAATCGGTGATATTTTTCACTGTACCTTCTAAAACCGCACCCAGTTCAATATTCTTTAATGCTTCTTTCTGAGCAGCCGCGATTGTATCAGATTGAATTGCACGACGTGAAACAATTGCATTTGTACGCAATGCATCCATCTTTAATACGCGGAATTTGTCTTTCAACCCAATCAGAGATTTTGCATCACGAACCGGTTTATGATCAACCTGGGATGATGGCATAAACGCAAACACACCATTGATGTCGACCGTATAACCACCACGAACAACTTCGATAATTGTACCTTCGGGATCGATACCTTCGGCAACGGTCTTTTCCAATTCTTTCCATGCCTTTTCTGCACGTGCCTTGGCATAGGACAAAACAGCCGTACCTTCGCGTGATTCGTAACGTTCAACGAAAACGTCAATAATATCACCAACGGCCGGCACAGATGCGCCAAATTCCTTTAACGGAACGCGACCTTCGGATTTAAGGCCAACATCAACCATTGCGAAATCACCGCGAATATCTTTTACGGTTCCCTTGGTTGCATAGCCTTGGAGTGTTTCTTGTTTGCCATAGTTTTCATCAAACATTTTGACGAAATCTTCATTGGCGATTGGATTAAATAAATCTTTGGATAAATCTTTCATTTAGAATTCATACAAAGTTTGCCATCGCAGCCGTATTTTTTAGCAGAAAACCGCGAGGTCTTGCGGGGTTAATCGGACTGATTCCATGCCCGCCCACGAAATCAGCACCGATTATATATAAAAAATTACAGAAAATCAAGTAGTATCATAAAAAAACTTAAAAAACTTGCAACGATGTAAATGGATGCTACGATTCAATAAAACAGTGAGGTGCACATGAAAAAATTAAATATTGATTCATCTGATGTGTTTTTGTTCGTTTGTTTAGGACTTATAGGATTTACCATTGTGTTTGCCATTGAAGACGTAATTGCAAGGGACAAATATTCACACAAACACGATAATTTCAGACCAATACCGGGTCTAAGTCGTTACATGGATGTATTATGCTATTCAATTGGTGATTCCACACTAAACGCACGCAAGGCGCGTTTTGATTCATTGGTCAAAGATTATAACGAAGCATTTGAAACAGTTGGCAAACACTATGATGGCATATTATCTATGACCCAAAAATTCGATAAAATTTATGTAACACCGAAATATGCGACACAAATTGGCGCGACGAATATCCGACAATATAGCAAATACATTGATCGGTATAAACGCGACAGCCTTGTTCCGGCATACACCAATGTGTATAATAACCGCGTTATACCAATGATACGCAACAACACCAAGAAAAAATAAAATCTGTTTACACCGTGGTAAAATTGTAATATAGTACCAGTTATGAAAAGAATAATTATCATCACGGGTGCAAGTTCTGGGCTGGGTGCGGAATTCGCCCGGCAGGTTTATGCACAGAAATCAACAATTGGTATGGAAATGTGGCTTGTCGCGCGCGAAGCGGACAAATTGAATCAATTTGCAAAAACTCTTGTTGGGAAAAATATTGCTGTACGGACATTTGCATTTGATTTGTCAGGGACGGATGGCGCGAAACGCGTTAAAGAAATCCTGGATGCCGAAAAAGGCAAATTCGTTGTTGATTTATTGATAAACAATGCTGGTTTTGGAACATACGGGCCATTTACCGAAACAGACCCGGCACGCGAAATGTCAATGATAGATTTGAATTGTACATCTTTGACGGGAATATGCGGGTTTGTATTGCCGCATATGCAACGCGGTTCCCGGATTATAAATGTTGCAAGTTTGGCGGCATTTTTACCATTGGGCAACTTTGCGGTGTATGCGGCAACCAAGTCTTATGTTTTGTCATTCAGTATGGCATTGGCCGCGGAATTAAAAGAACGCGGTATATCGGTATGTGCCCTTTGTCCCGGCAGTGTTAGTACCAATTTTGCAAATGTTGCAAGCAATGGCAAACGACGCGATGTTCTGCACGGTTGCGACCCACGCAAGGTTGTGACACATTGCCTGCGCGCAAGTCGGCGCGGCAAAAAGGTTGCGCTGTGGGCACCAAAGTGGAAGATAACCGCATTCATGTCACGGTTTATCGGCCGATATATCGGCGCACGTTTTACATACCTATTCAACAAACGCCCACATTAACGGTACAATTATTATCCTTTACGATATTTACTAAAATCCATAAAACTACATCCCGGCGTTTTTAATGGAAAGTTGTTGTCTTCTGCAATTTTTATGAACTCATCTGGTAATCTTTCTACGGGCTTAACAATTGCCGCCCAGGTATGCGTGTTGCACATTAACTGTTCATCTATCTGTGATGCAAATGATTCACCGTATGGAACAAATATTCTCACAACCCCAGGGACAATATTTTGCGCACCGATTGTCCACCCTGGCCCAATTTGCTCCCCCATCCAAGTTACAGGGTTCCATATTGCTATGTATGGTTCCGTGTTGTAAAAATAATTTTGGGCATATGGATGAGGGTGAGAAATATTGGCAAACGAATGTACTACTGGGTTCAAATAATTGTACACATTAAGTTTGTTTACGGAAAAGTCATTTTGTGCCTTTATGTAGTCTGCATTTGATTTTAGCCTATCAATCATTTTGCTAACATAATGGCCATCAGATTCAAGCACGTATTCTGTAAATGGTCTTTGCCATGTAAATAATGGGGCTATGACACCCAAATGATCAACCATATGATAAATTAACATAGGCACCTGGATTTTCTGAAAATCTGGATGCATTTGTACTGATTTTTTACCAGATATTAGATTCGCGGTCTGTTTTACAATATCTTCCCATGATTGGGTTCCCAAAACATCGGGGTCATATGAACCTGGGAAATAATTCCACATAGTACAGGCATAATTCCGTTTAATGATACTATTTGATTTATTAAAATCACCAATTATTTGCTCATAATAATTTGACATGTTCATTACCTTTTGTAATGCTTTGATTATTCACCATAACTATGGCCAAGTTGTTTATCAAACCGCTTGGTCATCGGGTTCCATTGCGAAACCTTGGTATATGCGTATTCTGCCTGTTTTTTTAGAATCACTTCGTACCGTTGTCTGACATTCGCAGATGGATTTTTAAACAAACCATATATGTGGTTAACGTCCAAATTCTCTGCCTCGGCCAGACGCAGGCACCCTATTTGTACCTGTTCATTTTGATATTCCAATTCTGTAATGGTCATGATATTGTCTATCAAAAATCTTAATTTGCTATAAACATTCATGGTTTCTATGTTTGGTTTCTTTAATCCCTTTAAAATAGAACCAAGTGTTGCGCCATAATAAAATCTGTAATTACGTCCTTCGCATTCCGCTCTGAACCCACAGAACAATGCCAACTGTTGAATTGCCGGTGTTTGATATTTTATATCAACAATATTATCAGGATGCGTAATTATCGCCTTGCGTTCAACCCTTTCACCGGGGCTTGTTGGGTTGATAACATGAACCCCGTTTAAATCCCTATAGGTTATCGGTTTTTTATGGTTATTAGTGTCATACATATACTTGATTGCATGGATATTATCGTTCCACCCAACCGCATTTAACCTAAATGTTTCTAACTCTTCTTTGGTTAAACATAGACGTTGTTCTTCAACCGTTTTCAACAGACCTTCCAAACGCCAATCCCATGGTTCGTCACTATAATCGTGTTCAATAAGACGTTTTTTATTTATCTGCGATAATTTCAAGATTCCTTCGGTTAATGCGACAATTTCGGAAAGCAACGTTCTATACTGTGGTTTTACCAATAAAATATTTTTAATACTATCCTTGCGTCTGTTATGCACACAAACATCATCAACAACACTTTCTGCGGGTTCATCTATGTATTTAATCGCCCATGGTGCCCTGTCGCACACTATGTATTGCAAATAAGACGATGGTTTTGCGCATCTGCTGATTAGCCCTGGTTTTTCCCATAAAACTATTCTCAATTCTTCATCAGGCATTATGTTTTCGGCCGGATTTGTTAATTTATTACATTCCAATATGCGTTCCGTCAAAAAATCCTGTAATTGCCGATATTGACTAATAAAATCCGAACTATCACGCATCGCCTGTAAAACATAAATATAGCCATAAACCCGCAAATCATCGGCGTCGTGTTCCGCCCTGCACTTATCAACCAAATGTTGATAAGTATCCAAAAATCTGCGTGTTTGAAAACTTAATTTTGATAAATCCTGGACTTTCTCGACCTGCTTTGTTTTCGGGTTTGTCTGATAGCATGTACTTGATTCCAATACACGAATTATTAATTCACGCAAATTGCTGTAATAATGATATTCTTTTTTATTAGGAAAAACCCTTTTCACGTAATTTTGGCGTGCTTCCTTTTCCCACCAGGTCAAATCACTACTCATACGAAAGTCCTTATTGTTAATCTTGATTCATCATACACTAAATGCGCAACTTGTCAATATTATCTTGATTTTCTACATAAACAATATTACCATGCAGCCCATCTTATACCAAAGGGGCCGTACCGATGTCACATTACTATAACAAAAAATATCCCTATTTATGTTATTCTTTTACGACTGATACCGATGATTTTGGAATCATGTTTTCAATTCCACCAGAATTGTTGGCTATGATTTTTACTTACAAATTCGGACACGCACCCAAAACGTTTTTTGATTGTGGCGCGGCGACCGGAGAAATAGTATCACGCGCATTAAAATGCGGTATGGACGCACGCGGCATAGATATCAAAAAATATCGGGGACTGCGTAAAGAACTTGCCGATTTATTCAAAAAAGATTCGGTTCAAATAAAATCAATTCTTGATTGCGAACCAATTCAAGCAGACATTGTATATTGCAACGGCACATTAACATACTTCAACGAAAACGAATTGCCGCAAGTTTTAGATAAATTTAAGAACTCTAAACTGCTCTGTGCGATACATAAAACACAACCGAAGATGTCCTGGCGGCAAGGGAAGAAGGCTACGAATTACTTGATCCTAAGAAAACACGACTTATCAAACCACAACAATGGTGGATGGAAACGTTTTATAAAAATGGATTTAAAACAACATACGACCAATATTTACAATGTTTCTGTGCTGAACCAATATCCAGATAATTAATTACCGGTGGCACGCTGCATCATACAGCATGTTAAAGGTGTCTAAACATGCCGGGGTTGCCACGACCGGTTGAATGATGGCACAATATTGTTCATTACTTAACAAAATCCAATCTATGAATTCAGCATACTGGTTATCATATGCCAAGGCAAACTGCATTACACCTGGTGAAACACTGTACCCCAATGCTGGTAATCCGTTATTGTATTCTGAATCAATTGGTAAAATCCATACACGTTCACCATTGTCGTAATTATCACGTCCCGCTGGTGCCACCCATGACACCACCCCGGCACCACGATTGGCGATATCATTGTATAAACACATCGCATCGTGGGAAATATAGCATGATTCAACAGATTGCATAACAGAATAAATTGATGCCGCCCCCGGTATCAATAAAGATGTTTGCCGTATAATCGATGTCCAATTTTGTTTGGCTTGTTTTTTAGGTGCCATTTTCACAAGTGGAAACATTTCCGCGATTGTTTGCAGGTATGCTAATTTCAACTGCCTATTCGCAGTGTTTATTTCCTTAATGGGTTCAGGTATCGGTATAACTTTTGACATTTTTATATTCCAACAATGCCGCCACAATAGCACAACCCACCATAAAGTCAATTATTTTAAGTCATAAAAGGGGCCAAATGGCCCCCTTTGGTTTATTTTTGCCTGTCATAATCAAATCGTTCCTTGTAAAAGACGAACGTTTCTTTGCCTTCGTATTTACTAAAAATACCATAAATGATTTTGAATTCTTCTATGGTAATGGCATGGTCATAAACGACCTGGGCATATGAGACACCCGGTCGCCCAAGGGCATACAGTTTTTGTTTCATATTTACAAATGCCCAATTACACCGCCAGTTTCCACTGTACGGCGTAGATTTAAAACCATTATCACGTAGCCAATTTATAAATTCTGAATCATAATTTGCCAAGCTGTCATCACACACCAAAAAGCATCCGTAATCGGATAATTTCAATTGTTCTGTCATTTTTATCACCTTTTATTTCTCGTTTGATAAAATACCAGAAATACCCCTACGGCATAATCTGGTATAAACCGGCTTGTCCAAACCGTATGCACGAATAAGTGTGCTGGGCTTTTGATTTACCCATAAATCGTGGTACGATACAACGCCGTCTTTGATTGTTTTTATCAGGCCACTGGGCAATTCACTGCGTCCAATACACGATGACAGGTACACAAAGCATTCATCATTATTGCCCAAATGTTCACACGCCAGAATGCGCGCATATACGTTCAGGGTTAAATCGGCCTTGCTGGCATCCTTGGTCCACGGGGAACCACCACCAATAGGGCACGCGGTTGAATAGAAATCACAGGCCAATTTGCGTCCAGTAACTCCACAATCTGCGACAGAACCATGATAAGTATATCGCCCCGTTCCATTTACAATAATATTCGCCGGCCTTTCACCAAGTGTCGCCACGATAAAGTCGGTCAAATCCTGGTCATGCAACATTGGTATTGCAACAATTGCGGTTTCTATTTTATCATCGTTCAATGTAATTTGCGTTTTAATATCTATCCCAAGGTTATCTGATTTTCGCGCCAGATTATACAGGGCATCATTTAGTTTTTTCGCTAAAAATAATTCGCGGTTTATTTTGCCCACGCCTTTATAGGCATATCCAACAAACACCCCCTGGTCACCCCAACCGTCGGCATCTATGCCACGGGCAATATCCACCGATTGAACGCCGATAAGGTTAATAACCTTTATCTTCGCCGGGTTAATTACACAGTCGCCCCAAATACGCGAATACCTGTCATCATACCCTATTTCGGCCAATGCCTGTTTCACATATTCGGTCATGTCGCCCAATTTGGCCTTTGTGCTAATTTCCCCGCCAAGGACGACCGTGTTGCCCTTTATCATAACCTCGACGGCATATCGCACGTTTTTATCGCGTTTGATTATACGATCAAGAATGAAACAAGAAATATAATCGGCTGTTTTATCTGGATGTCCGACTGACACCATTTCTGCTGTTTTTTGCATAATTTACTCCTTTGGTTTTGCAAAACGAACCAAAGGTGGATTTGCAGTGTTGCACCACGCATTGCGAACCTAAAAGATCGGAAAATAAGCATAATAACAACTCCCTTGTTTAGTCCATTTATAGGTAGGACAAGTCAGGATAAATCCACCTTAGTTGACATAGATGATATCATTTACATATCAAAAATTCAAGTCCAAATCGTAAATATTACAGATGTTTTTTATAAAAAAAATAAAACCAGCAATTTGCTGGCTTTATTTTTTTGTAATTGTTTTTACTTGGTAATTCCCATTGCTCGTACCATTGGCCCTATTGTATTTGGGACTTCAGGCAGTTTTTTTTTGGCTATTCTGAAAAACTGACCTTTACCAACCTGAACGATGTCGCCATCTTTTATTTCTTTGACATCTTCTTGGGTTATGGTTTTGACACCATTGACCTTCACGGCACCCTGCAACATCAAACGTCTAATTTCACCGTTTGATTTATATTTGCCAGATGTATAGATTGCCCTTACCAATGCAAAGAATGCATCGTCACCTTCTACGAAATCAATAACCTGGGCATCATCCGGGGTACGTTGCTGTTGATAGGCAATTTTAAAGCGTTCTTCTGCTTTGACCGCTTCTTCGGCACCATGGTAAAGAGTAGTTATCTCTTTTGCCAATTCCATCTTGATGTCTCTTGGATTTTCACCGGCCTGCAGGCGTTGTTTAATAACATTAACCGCATCAGGGTGCAAATCCGTTGCAAGTTCATAATATTTGATAATCATATTATCAGGTATCTTCATCACTTTTTCATACATTGTGTATGGTGGTTCATTTACACCGATATAATTACCTAAACTCTTACTCATCTTTTCAACGCCATCTATACCTTCCAAGATAGGCATGAAAAGAGTAATTTGTGGTTCTTGGCCATAATCTTTCTGAATATTACGCCCCATCAAGATATTAAATGTTTGGTCTGTTCCACCCAATTCCAAGTCCGCCTTGATAGCAACAGAATCATAGGCCTGCATTAATGGGTAAAAGAATTCATGAACAGAAATCGGTTGTCCAGCAGCATAACGTTTACTAAAATCATCACGTTCCAAAATACGTGCAACTGTGGTTTTTGCAGACAAATCTATAACGTCTTTGAATGTCATTTTGCCCAACCATTCACTGTTGAAACGAACAGTTGTCTTTTTTGGATCCAATATCTTGAAAATCTGCGCCTTGTATGTTTCGGCGTTTTCTTTAACCTGTTCTGGGGTTAATTGTTTTCTGGTCTTGGATTTACCCGTAGGATCACCTATCATACCTGTGAAATCACCTATAATGATAATGGCTTCGTGTCCTAAATCCTGTAATTGTTTGATTTTACGCAAAACGACGGCATGCCCAATATGAATATCTGGGGCAGACGGGTCAAGTCCTAACTTTACCCGTAATGGCCGATTTTCTTTGGCTACGCTTTCTAGTTTCGCCTTAATTTCAGAAACATCTGTGTGTTCCGCGGCACCTTTAAGCATAACTTTTATCGTATCTTCAATAAAGTTTGTCATTCTAAGACCTCTTTCTTATTTCTTATAGCATACACTATTATATACAAAGTTTTACAAGTTTTCAAGTACTTGTCAAGAAAAATTGACATTTTTATTTTTTGGACAAAATTTCCGTCGTTTCATAGTCAATGGATCGTATCGGTATATGTTTCATTTGCCACAATCTTGTTTTCCATACGTTATGGTAATAGTCATCAAAACAGGGCCATTTATAATAATCCGAACCAATATACGGGATCATCCCCATATCTATGAAAAACCAATGTCCTTGGGTTTCGGACCATATAAAGTTTCCCGGATGCACGTCCAGAAATTGCATTTCTGGGCATGTCAAATAAATATCATAAAATCGCGCCAAGTCCGCCCGTTGGGCATCTGTTATTGGTATGTTGTTCATTAACATATGGTCGCCCGAATTCCCCACAATAAAGGAATGGGTCAAAACCATCGTTTTTTTATCTAGTT
>CAMZFU010000022.1 GCA_947306185.1 uncultured Pseudomonadota bacterium
TCTCAAGTTCTTTCGAATCGAAATTGTTGCGAGTGTAAGTGCACCAACATTTTTGTTGGGATGTGCAATCCATTTGGCCCCACCAGAAATTAAAACCGACTTAAAGTCGGTTTTAATTTTTTTACTCTAGTTATAACACTTGTTCAAAACGTGTTCGTATAAAATTACGATAATGCTGTTGAGTCGCGATGACCGCCTTGTGACGCGCTTTTCTCGTTTCCTTTACATCATATATGGCACCTGAAACTTCACCAAATAAATCTCGTGGAAGAAACACATTTGCCATGTTATCATCTTTGTGAAACCAAGGGCCAGAAAATTCAGCATTATAAGCCTGATTAAGGCGTATTGAATAATTTATGTTCTTATCTATTTGCTGTGCCATCACGACACTTATAAAAATATACTCACAATAAAAATCCCTAACAATAAGTGGGGTTCTTTTTTTATCCATCACATCATATATCGTATGTGTGGCAAAATAAGGGTTCTCGTATCTAAGGAAAACATCCTCGTCTAATTTTTTGAGAACAGCATCCACAAATGCTTTTATTTGATCCGTGGACATCACAGTAGGTTCACTCATAAATACTCCTTTTACGAGGATAGTAGCACCCAAAGAAATACTGTCAAGAAAATTACGCGATACACAGGCCTACCAGAAATTTTAACTATGCAGTATCTCTGTCTTTTTTATTTCTTTTTTGTTTTGAATTGAATATCGCGCAGTTTTTTATATTCGCCATCCAATGCAACTAATTCGGCATCGGTTCCCTGCTCTACGATACGACCATCTTTGATAACACAGATTATATCTGCGTCTAAAATAGTGGACAAACGGTGCGCAATTACAAATGTTGTACGACCACGCATTAAATCTTTTAATGCCGCCTGAATCAATTTTTCACTTTCGGTATCCAGTGCGGATGTTGCCTCGTCCAACAGTAATATTGGCGCATCTTTCAATATCGCACGTGCAATTGCAACGCGTTGCTTTTGACCGCCGGACAACAAAGAACCACCTTCGCCGACACCCGTCTCATATCCGTTCGGGAAAGACATAATGAAATCATGTGCGTTCGCCGCGCGTGCCGCCGCGATAACTTCGTCATGGGTGGCGTTTGGCGCACCATATTTAATGTTCGCCTCGATAGTATCATTAAACAAGAATACATCTTGCGATACTTCGGAAATATTTTTGCGCAACGATGCAAGTGTATATTTCCGTATATCGCGCCCGTTTATCGCAATAAGTCCCCTTTGCGGTTCATAGAAACGTTCAATAAGGTTGAACATCGTTGTTTTACCACCACCACTTGGGCCGACCAGCGCACAAACCTTGCCCGCCGGCACATGCAGGTTTATATCGTGTAAAATCTGTTCATCCGGAACATATGAAAAATCTACATCACGGAATTCCACAGACGGACGAACCGCGTGTAATTTGGTTGCATTTGGCGCATCCTTGATTGCCGGTTTCGTATCCAAGAAATCAAACAATATTTCCGCCGCCAACAATCCATGCTGAACCGTGTCGCCAACACCAGTAATAGACTTTGCCGGTTTATATGCCGCGGTCAATGCCAGCAAGAACGCCGTAAAATCACCGGTTGTAATTGCCCCGGTGACAATGAAATGTCCCCCCAATATCAACGCCAAACACAATCCCACCGATATCATCAATTCCAACAGCGGTGTTTGCAACCCAGATGCCTGGGTACTTTTGTACGAATTCACCATTGAATTGTTTAGAACGCGTTCAAAACGTTTTGTTTCGGCATCTTCGTTGGCAAATGCCTGAATTGTTTTGATACCGTGCATTGTTTGATTTAGGTGTTGTGCGACATCATTTGCGATACCAAACGATTTGCGCGATAATTTACGACGACGGCGCAAAATGACCACCAATGGGACAATTATACCCGGCACCAAGAACAACAATATTGCACACATTTGTGGCGCGTAATACACCATCAAACTTAATGTTATTGCCAATGTTGCAATCTGTTGAACGGTTCTAACAACGGTGCTTGTTACCAATGTTAACACCGCGCCCGCCTGAACACCAAAATAGTTAAGATGTTTTCCGATTCCACCGGCATAAAATCCCGTTAAATCGGTTCGCACCACGTGTGCATATATTCTTTTCTGTAAACGCGCACTGGCGATCAAACCGGCTTTGGACATTAATAGCGCGCGCGCATAACCAAACATACCCTTGGCCGCGAACGCCGCAATAATCAAGAAACCAATTACGTACATTGATTCCATACTTTTTTCAATAAATGCCTGGTCAACAACACGTTGAACAAGTGTAATGGTATAACCTTCGGCCCCAGCGGCACAGATAGTTGCAATCGCACCCGCCAATAACCATTTCCATTGCGGCTTTCCGACCTCGCGCCAGATGCGACCGTAAAGAGACCATTTAATGCGACCGTTTGATTTGTCGCCTTTGATAAAGTTTTTTATTTTTTCTATTATATTTGCCATAGTGCTTACATTATAGATACTAAGGTCTGGGCTGTAAAGCAATTATTTTAGTCTTGATTCACCCCGATAAAACCGCTATAATCCGCGCGTGGGCCGCAATCACGGATTCACTACAAATAAAGTAATGACTTTATTCGTAATGGAATCTTGGTGATTGCGGAAATGTTTAACAATATAAAAAGGATTTTATGAATGGTTAAATTACATAAACACGTTGAACCCGAACCAATTCAAGACGATAATTTCGACGAAGATTTGTCGGTACATGTCGGTTCGGAAAGTTCTGAACACATTGAACCAGAATCAGATAAAAATGATGACAAGGTTTATTTTATGGCGCTTGGCGGATTGGAACACGTCGGGCAAAATATGTACTTGTATAAGTATAAAGGGAAATTCCTTGTTGTTGATTGCGGTATGGGATTCTTGGAAGAAGAAATTGGCGCCGGCGATGTTCAGTACTGTGATACGAAATGGTTAGAAAAACGCAAAAAAGACGTTATTGCTTTTGTTGTGACACACGGACACGAAGATCATATTGGCGCGCTTAAATATATATGGCCAAAGTTCAAGAAACCAATTTATTGCACGCGTTTTCCGGCGGAAATCTTGCGGCGGACATTCCGTGGAATTGAAATGGATTTTGACCCAAAGAAAGACATTATTGAATTTGATGCCGCAGGTGCAACATTGAAACTTGATCCATTTACCGTTGAAACATTTCACGTAAGTCATTCTGTACCCGAAGCACAAATGCTGATTATTAAAACTGGGGCTGGAAAGATACTGCATACGGGCGATTGGACATTTAACGATGACAATCCAATTGAACCGGGGACTGATTACGCACGGTTGCGTGAAATCGGTTCTGATCCAAAACTGATTGCGTGCGTATGCGATTCAACATCTGTATCACGTCAAACGGTCCAAACCACGGAAACCCAGGTTCGTGATACGTTAACCCAAATTATGCAAGATGCCCCGGGGCGTGTTATCGTCACCGGTTATTCACGCAGTTTGGCCCGCATAAAAATGTTCGCAGATGCCGCGCATACCGCCGGTCGTATGGCCGCCATCAAAGAACGCAGCAATCCCAATCCTGTTCCGTATGTTGGATTACCGGAATTCCGTGAAATGGGTATTGAATTCAAATATCTTGATAAAAATGACATATACGAATTTTCAGAAATCAAAGATTTGCCCGCTGAAAAGCAAGCGATTTTCTTAACAGGTTCCCAAGGCGAAAAGTTTGCAATGCTGACACGCCTGTGCCGTGGCCAGGTCAAAGAAATGAAACTTATGCCAACCGACACTGTTGTATTCAGTGCAATTATTATTCCGGGACGCGAACAAGACGTATCGTTCTTGTATAATAAACTCGCAAAAATGGGCATTCATACCCATACGATTTATGACACCGACCACGTCCATGCCAGTGGGCACGCCGGCCGTCCAGAAATGGAAAAATTCTATGATATGGTCCACCCCCAGGTTTCTATTCCTATGCATGGTGACTATATAAACGAGATGCTGAACGGGAAAATGGCGATGGAACGCGGTGGCGCAAAACATATGATGTTAGTTCGTAATGGTGAAATGATTGCATTGGCCGATGGTGCGGAACCATATGTTTGCGAAACCATTGAAACCGGTTTCGTTGTTATGGAAGGCGAAACAGAACGCAGCGCCAACGATCAGGTCTATAAGAATCGTAAAAAAATCGCATCTAATGGCGCAATCTTTGTAACGTTGCCAATTGATAAACGCGGTTTCTTAAAAGGCACCCCAGAGGTTTCAAGTGCCGGAATATTTGAATCTGACACGACCGGATTTATGAAACGCCAAATTCAAATTGAAATTACCAAGGCAATTGATTCCCTGTCCAAGGCCGATCGAAAATCGCAAGACAACCTGGTTCGTACGGTTCAGGTGGCCACGAACAAGGTCATACGTGCATCACTTGGCGCGGATAAAAAACCCCAATACAGTGTACATTTCGTACAAAAATAACCCGTTATTTCCGTATGATACGCATTCCAACACATAGGCGGGATGCGTATTTTTTATAAAATAATTCTTTACAATAACAACTTATTTTTATACAATGCAAATGCAAAACAAAAAAAGGAAGGAAAATGCCAAGAAAACCAACAAAGTCAACAAAAACAACTAAAAAAGTTACAAAAAAAGTAGCCCCTGCTGTTGCGGCAACACCGGCGACGCATGAATGCCAATGCGGTTCCGCATGTCAGTGCGGTTGCCATCACGGTAAATTTAAAAAATTTATTGTTATCGTAATTGTGTTCTTGCTTGGGTTTGCACTTGCAAAATTCGTATGCAATCCGATGCAACAGCGCCGTGCACACCATCGCGCGATGGAAATGCACCCGGTGTTCACAAACGGTTGCCTGGATATGGAATCTGTTAAGTGTCCAAAGATGGTTGAAGCATTACAGAATGCTGATGTAAATGCGGATGGTTGTATTAACTTGGAAGAATTCAAAGCAACAAAAAAAGCAATGCATCATGAAATGCGCAATCATCATAACAAACCAGAAATGCCTGAACCGGAAGAAAACATGTAAGGCTATTTACTGTCCAGAAACACCGCCCAATTGGGCGGTGTTTTTAATTTTTAATAATAGTAATATTTATTTTGCTTTGTCAAACATACTTTTCAATACCGCATTAAATTGTATTGATTCAGGCTTTGCGGGTTGTTCACGTAATGTACGCACATTGGCAACATGTTTTTTACCCTTGATATAGTCAGATATACTGGTAAACGCACCATATCCAAAAATACCAACCCCACCAACCACCATGACAAGCGCAAACCACATACACATATCATCATACCATGTCCTTGATTCCATGCGTTTTTCTTCATCATTTTTCACGACCATTTTATATCCTTTTATGTTTTAGATATGGTATTACCTAACAAATTTATTTGAACTTTACCTTTGGGGCGACACGTTCAGATTCGTCGATTTCGAATAGATGTTCCGGGGTAAAACCAAACATACGTGCAACAATATTACTTGGGAATTGTTCTATTTGTGTATTCAGCCCCATTACAACAGTATTATAAAACTGACGTGCAGATTGAATTTTTGTTTCTGTATCCGTCAATTCGCGTTGCAATTCCAAAAAGTTTTCATTTGCACGCAGGTTCGGATATGCCTCACCCAATGCGAATAATTTGTTTAACGCACCTGTTAATCCGTTTTCTGCAACGGATTTATCAACCGCGCCATTGGCCGCCATCGCAACATTACGTGCCGCGATAACCGCCGACAAAGTATCTTTTTCGTGTGCCGCCGCACCACGGACGGTTTCAACCAAATTCGGGATTAAATCATAACGACGTTTTAATTGGGTATCTATTGTCGCCCATGCTTCACGCACCTGGTTACGGCGCGATACAAGGCCATTATAAACCGCCACAAAATATAAAATTAATATTGCAACTATACCGATTGCTGTCCACATTTAAACACCTCTTGTTACATATGGTATTATTGTATATAAAAATATATAAAATTTCAACCCATATTCTTTTTGGGCAATAAAAAATCCCGCGGTTGCGGGATTTTTTACTATTTTTTCCAGAAAGCAAATCCAGAACGTTTTTCTTTATGTTCTTCGTGACTTTTTCTTTCTTCGCGGGCACGTCGTCTTTCGGCACGGCGTTCCTGAAATCTTTTTGCAGATTCTTCATCGCGTTGAATCAATTTAATTGTTGTCACAGACAATTTACCATTGCGGACCTCCTCTTCAAATTCCACAATGTCGCCTTCGTTCAAGAAACGCAAATCCGCATTCTTTAACGAACTTGAATGAACAAATACATCATCAGTGTTACCGTCTGCGTTTGGTGTATCGGGTGCAATAAATCCGAAACACTTTTTACCGTTGTACCATTTTACTTTACCTTGGCGCATCTTTTTTTCCTTTGCTACCTTGTTGATGATTTCGCCGTATTTGACTAAATCTATTTTGATTGTGTCATAATGAAAAAGTAAAATCAAGAAAATATGAATTGCACATTTTAGATTCTTTTCTTGATAAAAGGCAAACTATTTACCAGTGTTATAATACCGGTACACTTCGTTCATTACAAAATTAAATAAACGTACCGACAATGTATCCCCCGGCAAGTTTGTACCACTGCGCGCACGTGGCATCGCCGCCCCTAAGATGAACCGTGTCATAAATCTGAATATCGCGATTTCTTGGGTCATATCCAATTTAGACGAAGAATGTGTTATGTGAAAAATTTCATTCTTTACCGCGGCATCCAATTTATTGAATATCTTTTCCAACATACCTTGTGAATAATACAATTTGCATTCGCGTGGGAAACCTTCGAATAACGAAACATCACCACCCCGACTATATAAAATATTCCACCCTACCCGGTCGAACAAGTCATCCAAACAACGGCAAATCATCATATTATATTGAATGATACCGTTTTCCATAAGTTCCGCCGCATCTTGTTCTATTTTTAGATTTGTTGCATCCGGCCGTTCACGCAATGTCGCGTAATAATCGTGTGTTTTGCGTTCAAATTCAAAGAATGTTCTGACCTGGCATATGATTTCCATTGGTATTACACTGTCGTTTGTCCCAATATTCACAATAATTTTAGAATCACGATAGTTGCGTGGGTTTTCAATATCATAAAACTTGTCTCGTACTGATATCACACGTTCTGGCATAACATCACGCAAGCGTTCAATAAATGTTCGCGCCTGGGGGATTAAATCAAACAAGCATTTTACACGCCACACATCATTAAGGTATAAATACGGCTTTTTAACTTCATCTAGTCCACGCACAATTTTTACAACTAATTTGTCATCACTTGGTCCCAACACAGACAAAACCTCTTCGGCAGCATCTGTCACATATTTTTCAGCAAACCGCAACCGAATTTTTTCTTCGATTTTATCAGTTTCAATATTGTTACCATATTCCGCAATAACATTTTGAACGACGGATATAACATCCTGAGTAAAGAATCGATAATATTTACCAGTTACTTTTTCAATGGCACGGTCTATATGCTTTTGCGCACCAACAATAACAGTTACGATTGAAGACACCAATAGGTCTATTTTATGCGCCGCCCCAGACGAGAAAAACTGATTTCGCATTGGGTCGGCATCCAAACGATGATTCACCAAATACGCAGAAAGTGGATTAATATCAATAATCTTGATTGGTTTATCAATCGCCGAATCTGTTTCAGGGTCATATTCGGTAACCGCCGTCTTAGGCGCGCCAAAACATTTACCCAAAATATGGAACACTTCGCGATAGCAAGACATTCCATCAGCATAAAGACGTTTTAGGTACCACGCGGTTTCTTCATTTATTTTCCCAGATGCCAATACATCATCAATGTACGCGATATTATGCCTGTCGCGATCGGCGGTCAAAATATCAACTTCGGGAACTTTGACATTTGGCATCATGAAATCCTTTTGGTTATTTCATCATAGGGAACAAGATTACATCACGTAATGTGGGCTGATCAAATATGATATTTGCCAACCTGTCCACGCCTAATCCAACACCAGAAATCGGCGGGAAACCATGTTCCATCGCACGAACGAAATCGTTATCCGGATTAAAGGCCTCTTCATCACCATTTTCAATATTTTTGGCCTGTTCTTCAAATGCGGCCAATTGTTGAATTGGATTTACTAATTCGGAATAACCCTTGCACAATTCGGCGCCACATACCAACAATTGATACATATCCAAACAACGATCATCCGCATCACTGTGACGCGCCAATGGTACCATGTATGTCGGGTAGTTGTATAGGAATGTCGGCTTAATAATGCTGTCACGAATCTTGCGCTTGTAGACCCAATCGACCAATGTTGGAACAGATTTCAGGTCTTCCAAATCTTCGGCCGGAAACATTCCCTTGTCCACAAGGTGTTTTTTCAATGTATCAACATCATCAAAATCTAAAATGCTGCACCCGAACAATTCATTCATCTTGGCGGTATAATCCATCATTTCATATTGGCTAAAATCCAATTCGGTCCCTTGGTACGAAATCTTTAATGTACCACGCATACTCTGAATCAAATGTTGAATCAGTTTCCAAGTGAATTCGATATTCTTTTTATAATCCCAATACGCAGCATACCATTCAACCATTGTGAATTCTTGCAAGTGCATTGCATCCATACCTTCGTTACGGAAATCTTTTGCAACTTCGAACACACGGTCAAAACCGGCACCAATCGCCATCTTTAAGAACAATTCTGGGGAAATACGCAATTGAAAATCAGTCCCCAATGCATTGTGGTGTGTTGTGAACGGTTTCGCCGCCGCACCAGATGCAACATTTTGTAAAACCGGTGTTTCAATTTCCAAGAATCCATTATCAACCATAAACTTGCGCCATTCTTGGGTCATTTTGAAACGCCCCAACAATGCTGCACGCGATTCGGGATTAGAAATAACATCCAAATAGCGTTGGCGATAGCGAGCTTCGGTATCTGTAAGTCCGTGAAACTTTTCTGGTAATGGACGCAATGCCTTGGCCAATATGTCATAGTGTGAAACACGCACCGTCAATTCACCCGCAGTTGTGTGATATAATTCACCGGTAACACCGATAAAATCGCCCATATCGACATTAGCCTTCATAAACTTGTAATCTTCTTCGCCAATTTCTTCACGCGACATAGAAAATTGAATTTCGCCTTCAATATCATACAGACGACCAAACATCAATTTACCCAACCAACGCAATGCCGTTATACGACCGCAAAGGCGCACCGGCGTCCCATCGGCCAAACCACGCGCATCGGCAATCGTATGTGTACGTTCAAATTTATCTTTCCATACAACACCATCACGAGCACGGATATTTTCCGCCTTTTGCAGACGCGCCGTTAATTCATTTGTTGACATCGATGTTGGGTTTTCTGACATACGTTTTTCCTTTTAGTTAAAAAAACGGGGCACCACAAAGGTGCGCCCGTGAATTGTTTCATGGTCGCACCATTACGATAAAGATTTCTTGCCGTTTTGACGCATTTTATTCCCCGGTGCCTTCCGCACCACGGCGCCATTATGCAGGTTTTTATATCAAATGTCAAAATAAATATTAAGAAAATGGCTAAATTTATTTGATTATATATTTTTCCTGGATATAATACGCTAACACCAAAGGTTGATATATGACGACACGTATTGCGCTTGATTTAGACAATACTATTTTCGACACCACCAGTGTGTATCGGGCATTGATTGAATCGTGTAATTGCGAATACAGGCCACTGATATCATATAATCCGTACGAAAATGGCTATCCAATAGATGTTGTGCATGCGTTAGAAAACCTGTTTTATTCTGATGACTTGTGTAATGCCGGGGTCATTGATGCACGTATTCCAACAATGCTAAATACATTGTCAAAAAATCCGCAATACGAATTGTTTTATATTACGGAACGCGATAAATCACAACATACGCCGTCACATAATCAATTAAGACGCGCCGGTATTGTATTTGAAGATTCACATCTTATTCATAGCAAACCAAAGTTAACCGCCCTGCGTGAATATAAGATAGATTTATGTTTTGATGATGCACCGCACGTGGTAAGTGATTGCATAGCGAACAATATAGATATTGTTATGATTTCTAATTATGATACCGCGTATAATCATCACCTGCGCGAAAGTGTGGAAAATTATCAAAACCTGGTAACCGCATTGCAAAAGCGTGGAATTGTAAAATAAACTATTTGGGATAATCAAAACTGTGCACCAATTCATCCCAAGTCAGGTATGTTTTTGGTGTTGAAGTTGTTTGGGGCGCATTCTCTTGTCCCTGAATTTTACCTGTGGCATTTCTGATTATTCTGGCCGAAAGTCCATTGCGCCACTGTTCTGACAATTTCGGTGTATTTGCCCGTACTAATACATTATTCATTAAAAAGAGTGGTCCATCAGTATCTTCTAATTCTGGCGCATCAAATTCTCGCATTTTTTCGTTATAGGCCAAGAAACTTCTTTCAGTCCTTTTCAATTTTGGAATATATATTTTCTCTAAATCTTTATTTTTATATAGAAAGAACGAACCTGCTTCGACCAATTCGGGCAAACTTAATTCCCGCAGTTTCCGGTTTGAATTCAAAAAATTGTCCAAAACGGTTTTCAATTTCGGCAAATATACCTTGCTAATATCACGGTTACCAAAAATGAAATTATCCATGACGGTTTCTAATTCTGGTAAATATAATTCTTGCAAATCTAAATTACTGTACAAGAAACTGTCATCAACATGTTTCAATTTTGGCAGATTTATACGGCTTATTTGTTCATTCTGTGAAATAAAATTTTTCCCCACAGATTCCAATGAAGGCAAATCCAACGTACGCAATTCTGTGTTACCCATCAAGAAATCTGCATCAACCTTTTTCAATTTTGGCGCATATAATTTTACAAGTTTTACATTATAACGTAAAAACGCGTTACCGGTTGTTTCCAGTTCCGGCAAGTTCAATTCCGTTAATTCCTGATTTTGATTCAGGAAACCGTGGCTAACGTGCTGCAATTTTGGCGCATCAAATACAGACAGATTAAATGCCGCATTCAACCCCCATTCGCCGACACTACGCAATTTTGGTGCATGCAATTCTGTTAAACATTCGGCCTGATTCAAAAAGCAATCACCCACTTTTTCTAAATCGGGTAATTCTATTTTCTTGATTGTTGTATTCCGGGCAAGGAAAAAATCACCAATTTCACGCACCCCCGGCAGGTTCAATCCACGTATTTTTCCATCAATAAGATGGACAATCTGAACACCGTCCGCATAGATTATTTTTTCGTTTTTATATCCTGGATTGTTTTCTATACGAACATTTTTTCCTTCTAATACACTCCGTAATACCTCATACGCAGAATCTTCTTTGCCGCTGGGGTTTAATAATTGTTTCTTTTGCGCATCCCAAACGAAGTAATCTATCATGTATTGGCCATTTTGTTTGTCCAATTTTGTGATGTCACTGCCCTTGGAATAATAATCCACACCAAAATATGTATTTTCAACTTCGTAATTATAATACAAATATTGGTCGTGAATCGCATGATAATTACTTGGGATTTCGGACTTGGTTGTGCCAAATTCAACATTAAAAAATTTCTTTAATGAATTGGTGAGCCCTGGAATTATATTATCTGGGTTATTATTAAATGTTGCATCGGGGTTCTGTTTTTTGACACTATGGTTATACCTATTTTTAATAGATATATACCCACCCTTTCTCGATATTTGGATTGATATGACTGATGTTCCATATGCATCTTGGCGTTGTGGGTTATCGGACGGCATTATGTTTTCGGCACCACGTTTTACTGCATTGATGATATAGTTATATATATGCCGTGTTGGATCGCGAAATGTACATAATTCTTCATGCGGGCGAAAGTATTTTTTTATTGCGTCTTTTTGTTCTTCGGTTTCAACAACATACGCATCATAACCCGCCAAATCAAGTAATTCTATCGGTGACAGGTCGGTTTCATATTCTGATTCAATTGGGATTTGATATGTTTCGCGCAAAACATCAACAAGTGTACCAACATCTTCGGCATTACGACCGGCAAATTCCAAAATATGAACGATATTCGGGATTGTATCCAGATGCGCATCGCGTATAAGTTTTGCGACAGCTTCGCCGTTCTGCTTTTTCAACTCTCTGAAAACTGCTTCTGTGTCAACCTGCAATTTGTCCCCCATACTTGCCATACATTATACCATAAATTAATATATTTTCAAAATAAAACACTTGACATTTATTATATTTTGTCTACAATATTAAGCATGAAAAAGCAAGAACTTTCTATTATTATTCCTGTGTACAACGGCCAAGATTATATTGCCGGCTGTTTAGAAAACGTACTAAACCAAGTGAATATCGACGCCTATGAAATCGTTGTTGTAAACGATGGTTCCACAGACGACACCCCAAATATTCTAAAGAAATTTACCAACAAATATCGTAATATCAAGGTGGTTAGTCAACCGAACATGGGACTTTCTATGGCACGAAATAATGGTATTGCGGCATCATATGGTAAATATGTAACATTCATAGATTGTGATGACTTAGTTGGTCTGAACACAACGGCATTTGATACATATTTTCAATCACCTGGTACCCACACAACGCACGTTGGTAACCTGGTCATTGAAAATGTCCGCAATCTTAGTATAGATTTACAACCAGAACATTTTGATAACAAATATTTTGTAAATATGTTGCATGCCGCGGCCGATTGTGACGCTGATGTAATATTGGGTGGTAAAATTACAATAAATGGCGCCGTTCCGTATTTGCGCAGACACGCATATGTTCAAGACAAAGTTTATGGCACAAGCCAAGAAGATAAAGATATAATCTTGCGACAAGCTGATGTTCGCGAAAGCGCCAATTTTGCATTATTTAGTCGTAAAATGTTATGCAAAAAAGCGTTGCGTTTTTCACCAAGCATCATAATGTATGAAGATGTCGTGTTTTGTATGCTGGCAACATTATATTCTGAACGCGTCGCAACGGTAAAAGATTCAACATATTTTTATAATCGTCGTTTTGACACATTATCCAATATTCGTGACGACCAAGAAAATATCGCAAAATCTACTATTGGTAATGTTCAGTTTTTCTCGATGTTCATTAATGAATTAAAGAAATACCCGCAATATTCGACCATTATATGCCATTGGATACACTATTTTGCGAAACAAGGATTGGCGTATTCGGATGGTTTAATGGCAGAGTTTCCACCAAAAAGATGTATTTTGGGATGTAAAGAAACCGAATGTACCGGATGTCTTATTGCGGAACACGTGTTTGATATTGCGCGTCAAAATATTGCAACATACCGTGGCGGTATATCCTATTAAAAAACTATATAGAATACTTTTCGAACACACGATTTAACTGATTATGCACCTGTATAATGGTTGCACATTTTGCCATGTGTTTGACCGATGTCGCACCGATATAGGTACAACACGACGCAATTCCGCCATTTATGTCTTGCAAGATTTTATCCAACGAACCCGTATATGGAATCAGTAATTCGCGACCTTCGGATGTTTTATAATTGCTCATTCCGCCCGCGAATTTATTATTCGCGTATTCAGAAGACATACCATAATATGCCTTGAATTGTTTGTTTTTTACAACCCCCGCCCCATCAATAATTTCATTGGTTTCATAATGCTTTTCAATTATATCGCCTTCGGCTTCGTCGGTACCGGCAAACATTCCACCCGCCATAACAAAATCTGCATTAAGACATAATGCTTTGCATATATCACCAATATCGACAATGCCGCCATCGGCGCAGATATGTCCGTTTACCGAATGTGCAATATCTGCACATTCCAAAATCAATGACACCATCGGCGTTCCGCATCCCGTCTGTTTCCGCGTAAGGCACGCAGAACCAGACCCGATACCACATTTTATAATATCGGCATAATCAAGCAGTTTAAGACATATATCACCACTGGCAATATTACCTGCCATAATCACACTATCTGGGAACTCGGTACGAACACGCTCCAAAACATCCAATGCCTTTTGAATATAGAAATTAGGCGCATCGATACATATATTACGCGCACCGGTCCATTTGTATTTAGATTCTAATTCTTTTAGTTTCTGTATTTCAGCATCGGCGTTTTTTACCCCAATACTGATAAAAAGATTATCAACTGAAACGCTTTCTTTACGGCACGCTTCTAAAAACGTCCCTATTTCATCAATACTGTAATGTTTATGGATTGTCGCAAACATTCCACGTGCCAATAATTTTTTTGCCACGACAAAATTGCCAACCGTCGCCATATTCGCATTAAACACCCCCAGCCCCGTCCGCGTTTGCCCATGTTTGAATTTAAACACGCGTTGCAGGTTTACATCCTTGCGTGAATTCAGGTTAATGCCCATTTTTGGTCTTATTAAAATATCAGAATAATCAAGGTATGTTTCGGATAATATCTGTGTCATATAATCCCCCTTTGCCAAGGCAATTATAGACAACGAATGACACCTGTTTCAAGGGGATTATTTAATGAAATTTACCGTGGACACGTGCCTTTATTACGGTTCCCAAAAGCGGGTCATTCATTCCAGACACGAACAAAATCTTGCCGAATTTTTTGGCATATTCAATACTACGTTTATGTAAAACCTGACCCTTGCCACGTTTGCTACGCACATTATTCAACATTTTTGAATATGATAATTCACTAAACAGGCGGGCATCAGGATTCTCGTTTGGGTTTTTATCATAGATTCCGCCCCCGTCTTTAAAGAACCAACAAAAATCTGCCACCATAACCGTTGCAACCCAAACCGCCGAAATATCAGAACCTTCGCGCCCCAATGTGGTATAATTTTCAGATTTATCTATACCCTGGAACCCGGCCACAATAGGAATGCCCTTTAATGGATTCACATGTGTCATTTCCATACGTTGAATTGTTGCATTACCGAACTTATCATCTGTTAAAATTCCAAATTGCTGGGCATTATAACTGTACGCAGGTACATCAATATCATTTAGGCACATCGACAACAATGTCGCAGATTGCATTTCACCCGTGGCCAATAGAGCATCCAATTCACGCTTATTTGGTTTTGCCGCAACTTTGTGCGCCATTTCTTCCAAATAATTAGTTGTTTTACCCATGGCCGACACAACAATAGCCTTGATTTCATAATGTTCCGACAAAGTTTTTACAAGATTTGCAACGCGGTGTACCGCATTTTCATCGGAAAGCACCGAACCACCAAATTTCAGAACCACAGATTTATACTCAATCATATCTTATATCCATAAATATATTATCTATTGGCGCAATTATAGCCAATAGCAGTCGCTTTTCAAGAAATTATGAACCAAACAAAGCATATTGACATACCCATAAAAATAATTTGACAATATAATATTTTGTGTTATATTTTTGCAAAGGTGTTAGTATGGAAAATACAGAACTATCTATTATTATTCCCGCATATAATGCACAAAGTTATATTAGGCGTTGTGTGGACAGTATTATGCGGCAACAAGGTGCAGACCGGTACGAAATTATTATCGTTGACGATGGTTCAACCGATAAAACACCGAAAGTTTTAGATTCTATCGCAAATAAATATAAAAATATTCATGTTATATATCAGAAACATGCCGGCGTTTCTGTCGCACGTAATAAAGGCATTGAAGAATCAAACGGAAAATATGTGACCTTTGTCGATGCAGATGATATGGTGGGATTAAACTTATCTGCATTTAATGAATATTTTAGTAAAAATTCGGGTTTAAAAATTGGGGAATTGGATACTTTCACTACCCCAATACTAGATTCCATAAAGCCATTTGATAAACAAACAGATTTTGACGATATGTATTTTGTTAATATGCTAAGCGTTGCACGTCAAGAAGATGCAGATGTTGTTTTGGGCGGTCACATTGCCATACATTATGACACACGGTGGATAACCAGACGCACTTACGATTCTGTAAGCGTTCGTGGTCCAAATGACAAATACGAATTGTTGATTGAAACGCAAACACGCGAAAACGCAAACTTTGCCTTATATTCTCGCGAATTGCTAGATTCGTGCAAGATGCTGGATTCACGCAAGTTGCGTTTCATGGCAAATATGGATTTAGATGAAGATATATTGTTCTGTATGCTGGCGGTATTGTACGCACAAAGGGTCGCAACCGCACCCGATGTAACGTATTTTTATAATCGTCATGGTGGAACATTGTCCAATATATCTAATGACTATGTTTGGCAAACTAAATATAAACTTGCACAACGTAAAAAGTTTTCTGTCTTGTTAAACGAAATTGCAAAGATGCCACAATATATGATTAAGAATGTTTTTGGATATTGGACTCCATTTTATATCGATGCAGCTGATATCAGGGGTATAAAGCAAAATTGTCACACTTGCCCCAATGCAGATTGTACCAATTGTTCCGTGGTGAATCCTGTTTTGGCGCGCTGCAGACAGGACATAGAAAAATACTTTTAAAGCAAAAACCACCCAAATGGGTGGTTTTTAAATCCTGGTGCGAGCAAAGGGGCTCGAACCCTCGACCTCAACCTTGGCAAGGTTGCGCTCTAGCCAACTGAGCTACGCTCGCATTGC
>CAMZFU010000023.1 GCA_947306185.1 uncultured Pseudomonadota bacterium
GACAATTTCCCGGAACAACGCGTAACCGACCACCGTATTAAATTAACATTATATAAATTGGATGATATTTTGGCGGGCGGGGAAGGTTTGGATGAGATGATAGATGCGTTAATAGCGGCCGACCAACTGGAACGGCTTGCCGCGATGGAATAAAAGATATTTTCTGCCCATGATATATATGATATATAAAATTATGTTTTGGGTCATAAAATGGCCCAAAAAATTGCCAGAAATGGCCATTTTTTTGCAAAATTTTTATAAAAAGCACAAATTAAAATAATATAGTAAAAACAGGTTATTAATGTACTTTGTTGACATGCGGTTTTAGGAAAATAGGGCGGGTGGGGGGATTCGAGGTTAAAATCCGAAAAAATCGGGGTTTCTGGGGCAAAAATCGGCGTGTTTTTTATTATAAAAAAATCAAAAAATAACAAATTGAAAAAAATATAATTGATGTCCCAACACTGATATTTTGATGGGCAAAAAAACAATGATGGGGCATAATGTGTTCAAAGATATGGTGTGTTGTACGTTTTGTTGTGTAGAAGAAAGCTTTATGACGGCACTGTGCGATAGCAGGTATTAGCATATCATAAAGGCGCATAATATATATTATGTATAGTTTTGTGTGCGACTGGGAAACAGAATGTTACAACCATATTTAATTGGTTGTGGTATAATTATTTTGATGAGCATCTATTGTGTTTTTTTGGTGCCTATTGTTGTGTGTCAATCCCGTAACGCTGTGTTTTGAATGTGGAAACTGGTCTCCTTTTGTTTTTAGTTGGATTCTCTCTCGGCGCGCCCGTCATATAAATATATGTGCAAAATAATTTTGCTCGCTCTCAGCGACATAAACATATAAAGATGTGCTTGGATAATTTTGCTCACTCTGGGCGACGTTGCATATAAATATATAGTTGCATATACATATATAATTGAAATGGTTTTACTCGCTCTGTGGCATTATTATGTAAAAACATAATTGTATATAAAAACATAACTTGATGAAATCGAAATTGGTATTTTGATAGGATAATGTTGTGTTTTTTTGTTATTGGACCGCCTGACTTCTGCGGCCACATGGTTGGTTTTATGCGAATTTGGGCAAAATTTACGAAAATCGCCCTGCTCTGACATTAAAATTTACAAAAAATGGCGGATTTCTGCGGTTTTTGCGACGGTTTTTGTGTAAAAACACGGTATTTGTTACCCTATTTTGTGCTTTTGACAACTTTTACTAGAATAATTAGATTGTTTCAATTTTCTGGGCGGGTGCATTTTGCACTTGCTACAAAATCAGATATAATGTTATAATTATCTCACTAGGAAGGAAAATTGTTGAAAATTGTCAATTTTTTGCGGTTATGGTGCGCATTATGTGTTGGTGTGGTGTCGATTGTTGCGGACTTGGGGGCTGTTTTTGCTGACACTTGTAATCCGGGTGAGTATATGGTTTGTTATTTAGATCCCCAGTATAACAGTGAATGTACTGATTGTGGTTGTGCGACCTGTCCATCTGGGCAAACCAGTGATGGTACAGGATATGTATCTTATTGTCCAAATCAGTCAGGTAGTTCTGGTTGTTATACCCCGACTGATCTGTGCCCAGGGTATGGTACGTGCCCATCTGGGGTTGGTGGCAGTGACAAAAAGTGTAAAGAGGTTTCGGGTTGCACGACTAGTGGATGTCAGAAGTACGCCATTTGCAATCCGTCCAATGGCGCGATTACGTACGCAGTGTCCGGTTCGTGTCATCTTGAAGGCAGCAGTTGTTATTCAAATACTGTGCCGTGCAGTACGTTTAGTATCGATCATTTTGCGGTTGGATGGAATTGTGATCAAGGTGCCCAGGTAAATAATGCCACTTGGAATGCCAGTAGAAATGCGTGGGATACAAAAAATTGCACTTGTTCAGTCGTGGATAGGGATATTGTGCACGATGTTGGTGGCGTGGCGGCAGGTGTCCATTGTATAAAGGCCAATGCGGATTTTTATGTGGCGGATGCGGATAGGTATAAAACCACAAATATTGATGGTGCGGTTCACTATTCTTTTCTGCATGAGTTTTGTCGTCAATGCGAACCGGGATATTTACCGTATATAGTCAGTTCCCCTTCGGATGGGATAATTTTACGCCCTGCGAATTCAAGTGGTAATTGGGGTACATATAAATGTACCACGGTTGTAACCGCGCCGTATTATGCGGATGGTTGTATTATAAATTTTAATTTGCCAACTGGGGCGGCGGCGATTGACGATTCCGGATGTAAAAAAACTTGTGCGCCGGGCCTAATAATTGATGAAGATGGTGCGACAAGTGCCAATCAGTGCGTAATGGATCCAAATCAGCGGTTTTATGATAATACAGGATCTTTCATTATTGGTGCGGGTCAGTGTAGTACAGGCGGTTAATGTTTACCAAAGAAATAATAAAAACCGCCCAATCTGGGGCCCACAAAATTGAAAAAATCTGGGCTGACATCTGGACGGTTTAATTTTTTTTGACTTTACGATTCTATTTCGCGTTGGCCTGTTCGAACAATTCGGTTGGTTTAACCGATTTTTCTTTTGTTTTAACATGCGTCAACATCGCATCCAATGCTTTGCGTTCGAAAATCATACCGCGTAACATTGTAACCGCGTTTTGATTTTTGTTATAGAATTCAAACACCTGTTTTGGATCCGGGTAACGTGATGCCTCGGCCCAGATGGCGTTTTGCATATCGTCGCGGGTGACTTCAACTTTGTTCTGTGTGCCCCACTCTGCCAAAATAAGACCTAATTTTACACGACGTTCGGCGTCTTTGCGTTCTTTCTTTTCGTCAAATTTGCAATCGCCGTCGCATTTGCCATCACAATGTGCGTGGTGGTGTTCGTGTTCGTGGCGCGCCATTTGCAATTCTTGTTCAACCAATGTTTCCGGCAAATCAAGTTTTACTTTGTCGGCCAAAACATCCAACAATTCGTTGCGCATTTCTTGTTTTGAGGCTTCTTCGTATTGTTCATTCAAGATTTTACGGATATGTTCGCGCAATTTATCAACTGTGTCAAATCCGATTTCTTTGGAAAACTCATCATTTAATTCTGGCAAGATATGCTTGCGCACCTCGTGCAGAACAATTGCGAAGCGTGCCGCCTTGCCCGCCAAGTTATCGGCATGATAATCTTTTGGGAATTTCACATTGACGTCAAATTTATCGCCGGCCTTGTGACCAATGATTTGATCTTCGAATCCCGGAATAAATGCGCCCGAACCTAATATCAAATGATGTTTCTTGGCGGCGCCACCTTCGAATTCTTTGTCATCCACGAAACCCGTGAAGTCAATAACCGCGGTATCACCGTTTTGTGCCTTGTATTTGTCGTCTTGTTTTTCGGCGGTACTGCGTGTTTTGCGCAGGTTTTCGACGGCTTTTTCGACTTCGGATTCATCCAAAGTAGTCGTTTTCTTGGTTAATGTAATTTTTTCAAGATCAATTGCCGGTAAAGTAGGCAGAATATCAAAATCCAACGTATATTCAACATCTTTGCCAATTTCCCATCCCGCCAAGTCTGCCTTGGGACTGCCCGCAAGGCGGATTTTCTTGTCGGTCGCATATTTTTCTAAATCTGTATTCATCAATGTGTCAATTGCTTCGCCCATTGCAGACGCGTTGTATTTCTGGCGTAACACAGAAAGCGGCACGTGCCCAGTGCGGAATCCCGGCATTTTCATATCTTTGCCATATTTTTGTAACACGGCATCAGCAGCCGATTGTACTTCGTCCGCGGTCAGAAACCCATTAACAGTATAGTGTAAATCTTTGATTTTTTCTTTTTTAATCATAACATTAGCCTTTTTGAATAAATGTTGCCGTGCAAGTATACACGTATTTTTTACGTATTTCAACATATTTTAGTGATTAGTGTACGTATTATCGCTAGGAAAAATTAGTTTTCAGTGGGAATATATACATCCAAATCTGGATCGGCGATAAAGGTCCCCGAACCTTGGTTGGTAAAGAACGTATTTGAAACCAAATCATACATGCCTAATGTACTATTGATATCGCGTTATTCACAAATTTAATCAAAAATGTTGGGGCGATGTTACAGAAAACATAATAACGTACGGTTGTTATTTCTGATATGTTTTTGCACGTTGAATTATATTATCGCGGTTTTTTAATAATAGCATTTCAACGGAATCGCGTGCGTGTTCGTCACAAATACGGTCATAATATACATAGAAATGTGCAAGCATCCAATCTTTGGTCAACATATCAATCATAACTGTGTCGTGTTCTGGTTGTTGAGGGTTGCGGGGAACCCAAGAGTTGTTTCTGTAATAATCTATGTTGTATATCAAATAAGAATGACCGTCGCAAAGTTTGCAGGCGATTTTTTGGGTTCTGTTTCTAGTTATGGTGTCGAAACCATCTATTGGAACTGTGTCGGTATAATTTATAACGACCGCGGTTTGATTATTTATAAGTTTACAATGATTTGGTGTTTCATAATATGTGGGGCCCGGCGTCGTTTGGGCGTTGGCCTTGGATGCCATGCCGATGATGGACATTACGCAAATTGATAACATTATTTTGATATTATTCGTGTTAATCATACCGAGGCTTATTTTGCGCAAAATATATATTTTGTCAATCAAAAAACCGCCAAAATGGCGGTTTTTGATTTGTCTCCAAACAAACGATTAACGTTTGCTGAACTGTGTTGAACGACGTGCTTTGCGGAAACCATAGTGTTTACGTTCAACAACACGGCTATCGCGGGTAAGGAACCCGGCGGCCTTTAATGCCGCACGCAAATCTGGTTCAGATTTTTCCAACGCTTTGGAAATACCGTGTTTTACCGCACCGGCCTGACCAGACAGACCACCGCCCATAACCATTACAAATGCATCGTATGCACCTTCGCGTTTTGTAACTGCAAATGGTTGATTCAAAATCATTTGTAACACTGGACGACGGAAGTATTCTGCCATTGGGCGTTCGTTAATAACAATGTTGCCCTTGCCCGGCATCAAATATACGCGTGCCACAGAATCTTTACGTTTACCGGTTGCATAGATTGCCTTGTCCAATTTTGGAACAGAAACCACGGCGGCACTTTTTGTTGTGGTTGCCGCCGCAACTTTCTTGGTTGCAGGGGCCGCTTTTTTAACTGTTGTAGCCTTTTTTGTGGCGGTTGTTTTCTTTGTTTCAGTAGCCATTATTCGCCCCTTTTGTTTTTACGATTCAAACCCGCAAAGTCAATCACGACAGGATTTTGTGCGGAGTGTTTGTGTTCTGCGCCTGCATAAACGTGCAATTTGGTCAAACGTTTGTCCGCCAATGCAACCGCGGTGCGACGACCCATCATGCGCTTTACCGCATTTTTAACCAATAATGTTGGTTTTTCGGTGCGCATTTGCCCCAGGGTGCGTTCTTTGATTCCGCCCGGATATGTTGTGTGCCAATAGAATTTTGTTTTGTCGGCCTTGGTTCCAGACAGTGCTACTTTGTCGGCGTTAATGATAATTACATGATCACCGCAATCCATGTTCGGTGTCCATGTGGCCTTGTTCTTGCCACGCAAGAGGTTCGCGGTATACGCCGCCAAACGCCCCAGCGTGCAATCAGTTGCGTCAATCAAATACCATTTGGCATCTAATTCGCACTTTTTTAACGATTTTGTCGCTGCCATTTTTGTTTTACCTTTGTTGTTTATTAAAAAGTTCGCCATATTATGTCGCAAACCTGCGGAAAAGTCAAGAAAAAACAATGCGGTAAAATAATACCGTATAAAATATTCGTGTGAATACAAAAAACTTGAAAGTTTTATGCTTTTTTGCTAACCTGCCCTTTGCGTATTCTATATATGGAGTAGTTAAAATGGCAACAGATGATATAAAAAAAGTGGTTGAACGTGACGCAAAATGGCAGCGCCGTTGGCAAGATGCGCGTGCATTTGTGCCGAAAAATGATGGTTCCAAACCGAAATATTATAACCTTATAGAATTCCCGTTTCCATCTGGGTCAGGATTGCATGTCGGTCATATGTTGCCTTATACCGGCATGGATGTTATGGCGCGCTATAAACGTATGCGTGGCTTTGATGTGTTGTTCCCAATTGGTTATGATTCTATGGGGATTTCATCTGAAAAATATGCGACCAAGATTGGAAAGCATCCACGTGATTCCGTTGCCGAACTGATTAAGATTTTCGAAAAAGATATTTCTATTATGGGGCTGTCGTTTGATCCAGATTCCAAAATTGCGACATCTGATCCGGAATATATTAAATGGACACAATGGATGTTCATTCAGTTCTTTAAGGCGGGGTTGGCATATAAATCTGAACTGCCAATGAATTGGTGCCCGAATTGTCGTACGAACCTTACTAATGAAGAATTAGAAGACGGCTGTTGTGAACGGTGCCACGGGCCTGTTGAAAAAAAGATGAAATTACAATGGAATTTGGCTATTACAAAGTATGCCGATCGTTTAATTGATGATTTGAAACTGGTTGATTATCCGGAAAAAGTCAAAACTATGCAGGAAAACTGGATTGGCCGTTCGTATGGTGCCGATGTAGATTTTCGTGTTGGCGATGATATTATGACCGTTTATACAACCCGTGTTGATACCATATTCGGTGTGACTTTCTGTGTTATTGCGCCAGAACATAAATTGGTAAAAAAATGGATTGGCGAAGGTCGCGTTACAAACGCGGATGCGGCCCGTGCGTACATCGCCGCGGCCAAGGCAAAATCTGAAATTGAACGCACCGATATTACCAAGGATAAAACGGGTGTGAAACTTGAAGGTGTAATGGCGAAGAATCCGTTTAATAACAAGGAAATACCAATCTTTATTTCCGACTATGTCTTGGCGGATTACGGGTTCGGTGCAATTATGGCGGTGCCGGCACACGATTCGCGTGACTGGGACTTTGCAAAAAAGTTTGGTCTTGAAATTATCCCTGTGCTTGCGGGTGGCGAACCAGATAAAGTATGGGAAGGTGATGGCACGCATATCAATTCAGAATTCTTGGATGGTATGGATAAAGAAACCGCGATTGCGACCGCAATTAAATATGGTTCTGAACATGGTTTTGCGCGTGGTACCAAGAAATATAAATTGAAAGATTGGGGCTTTTCGCGTCAAATGTATTGGGGCGAACCCATCCCAATGGTGTATTGCGAAAAATGCGGTTGGCAACCAATAGCCGAATCCGAATTACCATTGCTGCAACCGCACATGGAAGATTATAAACCAACCGATACCGGCGAAAGCCCATTGGCGCGTGCGACCGATTGGATTAAAACCAAATGTCCATGCTGTGGCGGTGATGCACGTCGCGAAACAGATACTATGCCACAATGGGCGGGGTCATCGTGGTATTTTATGCGTTATTTGGATCCGCGTAATAACAAAGAATTCTGTTCTCGGACACAATTAGATAAATGGATGCCTGTTGATCATTATAATGGAGGTATGGAACATACGACCCGTCACCTGCTCTATTCACGTTTCTGGTACAAGGCATTGGCGGATTTGGGTTATGTTCCGGGCGTGGAGCCGTATAAAAAGCGGACAAGTAACGGTCTTATTATGGGCGCGGACGGTCAAAAAATGTCCAAATCGCGTGGCAATGTTGTCCCATCGTCAGAGGTTGTTAGTCGCGTTGGTGCGGATGCATGCCGTCTGGCGATTCTTTACCTGGCACCGTGGGAACAAAATAATATGAATTGGTCCGAAGATACACTGCGTGGCGTGGAACGTTTCCTGCGCCGTGTGGAATCCGTTTCGGACAATTTAATTGATGATGCATTGACGGATGAACAAGATGTGTTGGTGAATCGTTTAATTGCCGATGTTACCGAACGTTTGGACGGTATGAAGTTTAATACCGCTATTTCGGCAATGATGGAATTTCTGAATGCGTTTAGTGGTGGTAAAATGCCACGACATGCTTATGAAGTGCTGATACAGATGCTGAATCCGTTTGCGCCGCACCTTACCGAAGAAATGTGGGAAAAATTGGGCCATAGTGATATGTTGGTGTTCGAACCGTGGCCGACATTTGATGCGTCCAAATTGGTCCAAAATACAACCACATTTGCGGTGACAATAAATGGCAAACGCGTTGCCGAATTTGTTGCAGGTTTAAATGCAAGTAATGAAGAATTAATTGCGATGGCACGTGATACCGCAGGTGGCAAAATAAATGGTGCCGAAATAATCAAGACAATCGTTGTGCCAAAGAAATTGGTAAATTTTGTGGTAAAAAAGTGATTGTTTATTAATAATAATCGTCCAAATGGACGGTTATTTTTTTATGAAATTGCTTGACAGTATAATTTTTTGTGTTATGTAAATATACACCAAAAGGAGCCAAAATGAAAGATACTCAACAAGTACAAGAAGAAATGAAGAAAGAAGGTATAAACAACAAAAGCACGGATGATAAGAACCGGTTGCTTGGCTTTCTGAATTTGAACATGGCTGTGTTAACTATTGTTATATCTATAAGTATGAATCGTATGAACAATCGACTTTATGATATTCGTGAATCGATAGATTTGCAGAATTTATTAATGTTGAAATTAATGATGAATGGTATGGATGGTGAGTATTTACCGTCTGATACCGTATCATACCAAGATGCGCAAAGATTGTATGTGCAAACTATGCAACAGAAAAATTCCGGATTATTGAAATCTGTTGCCTATAATAAATAATTGAAAATCGCCCGTTTGGGCGTTTTTTTTGTTTGTGCTTTTTTATTGGTTGATTTTATTCCTATTTAATTGTATATGATTTTTATCAAGTCATAAACCGAGGGAACCTTACATGCGTTTGTTTTTTGTTACAATTATTGGATTAATGTTAAGTTTTGCATATTGCAAACAATCCGAGGCCGGTGGTCCATTTACCAATAAAAGTAAACTTGGTGATGTTATGATGGTTATGGCGCCAACATATGCATTTGGTATGACGGTTATGGCCGAAGATTACGAAGGTATGGTGGAATTAGGCAGTTCCATTTTGGCGGCACAATTAACCAGCGAAACAATAAAAATGTTGGAAATTGAACGTCGTCCCAATGGCAAGGATCGGAAATCATTGCCGTCTGGGCATGCCACGGGGGCATTTTCGGGCGCGATGTTCGTTCATAAACGTTACGGTTGGAAACCGGCATTGGTTCCATATGCAATGAGTTTGGTTGCCGGTTGGTCCCGTGTGGCGGCACGTCATCATTATTGGCATGATGTCGCGGCGGGCGCGGCGGTGTCCGCGTTATTTACATGGATTTTGGTGGATAAATATATGCCGGATGGGGTTACAGTTTCCGCCGACACCAGTGGTGTTCAGGTTGGTTTTAGCACCAAGTTTTAATATAATTTATTCAAATTAAAACCGCCCAAATGGGCGGTGTTTTTTATGAAATCTTTTCAATTCTGTGGCGGCGTTTTTCACAATCATCGAATGGGCTTTCTAAAAATGCCTGGGCGCAAAGAAATGCCATTTCAATATCTATATCATCGGCGCCCAATGCCAAAACATTTATATCATCGTGAAATCTGTCGTCGCGTGCCTGATCTGGCCTGTCACAGCGTGATGCACGAATATGACGGTAACGGTTTGCGGCAATTTGTACCCCGGCACCCGTGCCACATACCAGTATTCCGCGTGTGTTTGGCTCGTCAAGCATCGCGTCGGCAAGTGTTTTTGCAACATCTGGAAAATCAACCGGTGTATTTAAATCGTCTGTCCCAAGGTTTACCATATTATACCCCAGCGCGCTTAACATTTCTATCAAGTATAATTTAAGCCCCACCCCACGATGGTCTGCGGCAATGAAAACTTTTTCTATATTTTTATTCATCTTTTTTATCCTTGCGTTTGGCCAGTTTGCATTCCAGCCCCGTATTAGACGTAATGTTTAATGTTTTATATGACAATGTACCGGTCATTTTTGCATGACTAAAAACATTTGCAATATCAACGGTCGCCGGTCCATCAAGTGTTCCGTGCAGAAACAGGTTTGATGTGGAAATCTTGCCTTCAACAATGCCACCGCGACCAATAACAACGGTTTCGGCATCAATGTCGCCGATAACATGACCGTGGATTTGAACACTGTGGTCTGTTTTGATATTGCCGGTCAATTTGCACCCCGCACCAATAATGGTTGGCGATGTTTTTTCGTCTGCGTTTGTAAATGCCAACATTTTTCCTTCCCTTTTTCCTTTAACTGTTATTCTTTAACAAACCGTTCTGGGTCAAATGGATTGCCCTTGTATCGTATTTCGTAATGCAGGTGTGGCCCCGTTGAACGGCCCGAAGAACCGCCAAGACCAACGATTGTTCCCGGACGTACCCAATCCCCACGCGACACGTTTATCTTGGACAGGTGTGCATATAATGTTGTAAAGCCAAGCCCGTGATCAATTTCAACGGTGGTTCCATATCCGACGCGTTCACCCGCAGAAATTACACGTCCCGGTGCAACCGCCATCAATTCCGTGCCTACCTTGCCGGCAAAGTCTATGCCGCGATGCTGTTTCTGTTCACCGGTAAATGGGTCTTTTCGGCGCCCATACTTTGATGTTACGCGCATATCTTTGATTGGCGCCCCCAACGGTAATACCTTTTTCAATTTATTCAGGCCATTCCACAACGTAATATCATTGGCCAATTTCTGATATTTTTCATCTAATTCCTTATCGATTTCTAATGGATTAAATACCGCCCCGACCAATTGGTTGGAATATTTATTTGCATTTGCCACCAATGTCCCTTCGTTAAGGCCCAATGTCGCAAGTGTGCTGTTTATGTGTTTCAATTCTTCACGTAATTCTGTTGTTTTTTCTGATGTAAGTTTGGATACGGCATTAACAATTTTATTATCAGCCTCAACCACCTTGGCGATGGTTTCAAGTAATTCTATGTCGCGTTTTTTGATTTCTACGTTTTCCGCCCGTGTAAGTTCATATTCAATGGCCAAATCAGAAACCTTGGTATATTCGGGGGCATAATCGTTGTCAGTGAACATTTCGGTTACGCGCGTCTTAAGGAAATCTAATTCGCCCCATGTTTTAAGACGTTCGCTTAAAAGTTCATCTTTTTGGGTCTCAGTCAGTTTTTGATCTTTTAACAACTTGTCGTCTATGACGTTTATGTTTTTGGTTAGTTCATTATATTTGCCTAAATAATTTTGCAAATCTATCATATGAATCGCATATTTTTCACGCAACTGTTCCAATTGCATCGTTCGTTTTTGTAACATTGGACGGTGATAGACGAATACGTACGTTGACCAAGATGCCCATATGATAAGCCCAACCTTGGCACAGAATTTGGTAAAACGCCAAAAACTACTTTGGTTGAAAGTGTACACATTACCGCGCGGTGTGTCCATTACCGTGAATTCGCGCGGGGGGAATATACGCACAATTAGACGCCATATTGCACGAAAAGGTGCCGTTATTAACGCCCATAATGACGTAAAATATCTTGTTATAAAGTTTATCATAACTTAGACAGCATAGTAAAATAATCTTGATTAGTCAAGAATCACTATTTATTTGCCCCTTATTTGTTCTTGTTGGCCATTGCCGCCCATGTTTCCGCGATAGACATACCGTCCCGTAATACCATATCACAATTCATGGACATACCCGAATACATTGTTGTATGCGGTGCACGTCCAAGTTTTGCGGATATTAAAATGCGTTCCGCGGTGTTCTTGGTGCTAAATAGCGGTAATATGCGAAAATCGCCACAGCGGTGTCGACACATTTCCGCGATAACATTTGCGATTTCTGCCATATCAACAATTATCACAAATTCGCCCCCGGGTTTGACGCGTGCAATGCAACGTTTTGTCCAGGCGACCAAATCTGCGTTATGATGCGCGTTGTGATTTGCAGGGGTGCCTTTGAAATATGGTGGATTTGTGATAACTAAATCAAATGTTTTGTCGGTGTGCCATGTCATAATATCCGCGTTAATAAAATTGGCGGTTTGATTGTTTAATCTGAAATTATCAGCCGCGGCATCCAACATTTCTTGGGATACATCGATGGCGGTCATCTTAATACCTGGAATTCGTGCCATAAGGCATAATGCCACGCCACCTGTACCAGTTCCCACGTCTAATGCCGTTTGGGGGTGCCCGTCAACAAATGCCGATACCCACACCGCATCAGATGTCGGATTATATGGACCACGCAAAAATTTTACGCGTCCCCCCATGATAGTAAAAACTTCTTGTTTTTCGACCATGACTATATAATAATGAATTAAAAGTAAAAGGCAAATTTATGTTTGATGAGACCTTGGTTGTGGCAAGTGCGACCAGTGCTTTTAATAATTTTGCGGTTGTGCCCCCTGCTTTCCTTTGGAATGTGGTTTTGGCGGTTCCGCTTTTATTCGGTATTTATATGTTTATACGGCATTTTGCCGACAAATGTGGAATTAAAACATATATCACAATTGAACGGACAACATTTTGGACGGTCGTTTTGACGGCATTATGGGTCGTTTTGATGGGTGGAAATTATGCGGTTCTGCGTGATGGCGTATCGTTGTTGCCGTGGGTTACAGCGGCGATTTTGTTTGTGTCTTGCATATTCATTGGTATTAATACGCGTGTTATAAAGTTGCCGATATGGTACGGAAACGGAAATGTATCAAATCGGCGCAGATGGATTATAAATCTGATAATTTGTGCGCTGTGTCTGGTGCCCGTATGGATGTGTGGTGCATTGAATTGGTGGGGCGGATTGCTTCAGGTCGCGGCGGTCGTTATCGGATTTCTGGTTGGCCGGTACACTAATCGCCAAATGCGTGCCGTACCGTGTACTTTGGGTGTGATGTTTGTCACAACCGTTGCCGTATTGATGCAACCAGAATTATGGAGGTTTGGTCAATTAGGAAACTTGGGACCGGCACATTTATTGTGGATTTTGGCTGTGGGGATTGTGATTGCGGCGACGTTTGCGCTGGATACTGTGTCGGCACGTGGACGTATTCATCAAAGTGCCTATGTAAAATTAAAATGGTTAATGCGGTTCACATTGGCGTTGTGTATGGTTTTGTTTGTTTTGACCGAGGCGGTTCCAATCTTTATCGCGGCGGTCGTTTCGGCGTTTTTGTTGTTTGCGATGTCGGTGTGGCATTCGACAGGTTTTTCTGATATGCTGACCAAACGTATGTTGGCGTGGGCGATAATCTTGTTTGGGTGTTTAATTGGAACCCCGGCCATAAGTGCAATTGGAATTATATGGATTGCATTGCCTGAAAATAGTTCACCCAAAGGCATTGGTTTCTTGTTATAATTAGTTATATTTATTGAATTTAAATGCTTTTCCAAATATTGTACGATATGCCTGATAAATTATAATGCAGGTGTTAAATATGACGACGATACATCCAAGTGCAATTGTTCACGAAGGGGCGATTTTAGGCGAAGATTGTAAAATCGGGCCTTTTTGTATTGTGGGGCCAAATGTGGTCTTGGGCGACCGTGTTGAATTGGTTTCCAATGTTGTTATTGACGGGAAAACGTCAATTGGTGATGATTCCATTATTTATCCTTTTGCCGTTTTGGGGGTAATGAGTCAAGATCTGAAATGGCAAGATGAATCTGCAATGACGGGATTGCGAATTGGAAAACGTTGTCGTATTCGTGAATATGTGACAATTCATTCGGGTACACCGGCATCTGATGGTACGGTTATTGGTGATGATTGCCAGATTATGGTGAATGCCCATGTCGGTCATGATTGCAAGGTGGGAAACAGTGTGGTTATGTCTAACCTGGTCCAAGTTGCCGGCCATGTGGAGATTGAAGATTTTGCGATTTTATCTGGTGGTGTGATGGTTTTGCAATTTGCCCGTATTGGACGTAATGCATTTATTGGTGGAATGTCGGGTGTTGGAAATGATATTTTGCCATACGCAATATATGATGGAACACGTGCAGTATATCGGACGATAAATCGTGTGGGGTTGATGCGCCACGGTTTTACCAACGAAGATATGCATGCAATTCACGCGGTATATTCGGCGGTGTTTCGTGATAAAGAAGGCACGGTTAATGAACGTATTGCCCGTCTGCGTAAAGAAGTCAGAAATAATAAATATGCGATGGACGCAATCGATTTTATAGAAAATCGTTCAAAACGTGGGATTGGTACTTCTGAGAATGCCGAATAAAAAAATCAAGATTTTCATTATTGCTGGCGAGGTATCCGGTGATGTATTGGGGGCGCGTATAATGCGCCAGATGAAAGATACGGTACATTTTATTGGAATTGGTGGCGCAGAAATGTCGGTTTGTGGATTAAAATCTATATTCCCGATGGCCGATTTATCCGTTATGGGAACGGTAGAGGTTTTGGCGCACGCACGCACCCTTGCAAGGCACATAAAAGAAACGGTCAATGCGATTATCAATGAAAAACCAGATTTGGTCTTAACTATTGATTCCCCGGGATTTGCGCGTTCGGTAATATCAAAATTGCGTAAGTGTCGTAATGGACGTGCATTGATTACCGATGGTTTGCGTTTTCATCATGTTGTTGCCCCCCAGGTTTGGGCATGGCGACCGGGGCGCGCAAAGAAGTATGCCAAGATATTTGATAAATTATACGCGTTTTTTGATTTTGAGATGCCCTATTTCACGAAATACGGACTGTCAACGATTGCGGTTGGGCATCCAATTGCAGAAACGATTATGGAAACCACAAGGCCATTACGTGAACCGAAAGATAAAATCATTACCATTGTCCCCGGTAGTCGTATGGGGGAAGTAAAACGTTTGTTGCCCATATTTAAATCTGTGGTAGAAACAATTAGTTCTTGTGGATATCGTGGATACAGGTTTGTGATACCTATTGTTGAAACAACCGCAGAATATGTGAAACAAGAAATCAAAAATTGGACCGTGCAACCAGAATTAGTTGATGGATCTGCGCGTTATGATTTATACCGGAAGACATACGTCGCAATTGTGGCAAGTGGCACGGTGTCTGTGGAATTGGCAATGTTGCATGTGCCGACGATTGTGACATATAAAATGAATGCGTTAACGACGTGGCTGTTACGCCGATTTATACGGGTTCATTGGGTATCATTGGTAAATATATTGCTAAATCGTTGCGTGTACCCAGAAT